>NZ_JAXOFX010000003.1:0-417528 GCF_034427655.1 Robertmurraya mangrovi | reverse complement strand
TATCCTTCATAATAACTAGCTCCTTCCGTAATGTAGCTCTGATTTGGTTTGTTTTATCAATAAACATTCTTACCAAATTAACCTACGAATTTACGAGTAAGGAGCTAGTTTCGTTCATGATAACTCGTCGCTTCACTCCTGTGGGGTCTCACCAGGACACGCTTTTCCGGCAGGAGTCGCCCCCTTCCGCTCCAATCAACTATAATGACTTAAATAAACAAGTCAAAAATCCCCCTCCAAAAGACATTTAATATAATACTTTGGAAGATCTTCTTTTTAAAAATTAACCTTTCCTACATTTCACTATTAAGAATAAAGGAATTCGCTTCCTTCGATTGTATTCTTCTTGTGAGTCAAAGAATCTTCTGTCTGGTGCTCCTTCGTGGAGGTTTTCAATTATGAAACCGGCTTTTTGCAGTGTTGTGAAGTATTCTTCAATGGTTCGGTGGTATTTTACTACCTTTTCTCCAATCCATGGTTCGACTCTACGACCACTTATAAAGTAATCGTCTACAACCCAGTCGGTTCGCTTTTCGCCTTGTTCTGTGCTTTTGGAAGAAGATGTTAATATCGGGTGTTGGACGCTCATGATAAATTGGCCGCCGATTTTTAAAGACTGATAGACTTTGCCGAGAACATGTTCTAAATCTTCTATATAATGTAAGACAAGTCTAGAAGTAACTATGTCAAACTGGTTTACAGGATAGTCGAAGGTTTCTAGATTACAATGGTGTAATTTATGATTGGTACCTTTAAGCTTGACACGGGCAAGTTTAAACATATTTTCTGAACCATCCACTCCTACATAAAGTTTACAGCCCAAATTTAGGAGTTCTAATCCAAAGCTTCCGTCCCCACACCCTAAATCAAGTACTACCTTTTCATTAACTTCATCAAGTAATTTCATAAAAATTGGTGATTCTATCAAATTGTTCGGGCTATTGTGACGAGTTCTCCTAGATATGTATTGTTGAAAAAATGGTTCTTCATCATAAGCGGATGACCCTTTATACTCCACTTTCTTCTCTCTCCCTTTATCCTTTGTATTTCTTATTTATATGTAGCTCCAAAAAGTGTTAAAGGATTCTCTAGCAAGCTCGGACTAAATGTAACCAAATAAGGTCTGTTTTCTTTTAACAGAGTCTGCAACTCATTATTTTCTTGCCGACTAAATAAGAGCTCAGTATGACCTAATTGAATAACTCCCTTTTTATCATCCAAAAGTGTTATAGGAGCTTTTAATAATGCCGACCATTCATTGACTGTACTTTTGACGTCGTTTACTAAAATTTGAATGGAATTAACATCGGTAGTTTTTAGTTTTTCAGTTAAGAATCCAAGATTAGATAAATCATTCAATCTATCCTCATTGTTTTGCTCCCACTCAATAAAGAAAGGATAAGGAAGAGATGATTCCTCTAATATAAAAAGCATTTTCCAACGAATCATTTGGTTATCAGATCTTTTTCTACTTCCTTCAAAACTGGAAGTAGAGTAGCCTAATCGTTGTAATTCGCTTTGTAATTGATTCATGTTGGTTGTTCGAAAACAAATCTGTCCAAAACCTTCTCCTTTTCCAATGTCTCTCACTAATTGTTTGATGAGTGGATTGTTACTTTGACTAGCAATCTCTATTTTTTCAATGGCTAAATATTCGATGTATGAACTCCCCATATACAATAGACTATTGTAAGTGCCCCAAAGCTCATGCCTGCCACCCATTACGGCTTTATACCCGAGTTCTTCCCATTCTCTGATTGCTTCACTCGGATGACTCTTAATAAAATGAACAATATGATCCAATTCAAGTCCCATTTTTAAAGCACCTCTAAACTTAATTATATTTATATTATATTCTATCCGCTTTCGTCTCAATTTGTATATAAATAGAGCCTATCTAATGACTATTAAATAAAAAGAAAATTTAAAAAATTCGTTAAAAGGGGTTTTCAAATACTTACAAAAGATTTACAATAAAGCAATAGTAAGAATATTCAATCCTTTTACCAGGAGGTATGCAAATTGAAGATTATGAGTAATGAGTTGTTAATTGTCTCGTATCGTGATGCATTGAAGTCGGGTGAGGATAAGGAATGGGCTAAAGTTTTAAAAGACGAAATTATAAGACGTGGTCTGAAACCATTTAAGAAGCGATAATCTTAAAAAACTATACTTAATAAACATCCATCGTGTAATGTTTAAAGCGATGGATGTTTTTAATCCTGAAAAAACAGAGCGAAAATTCGCTCTGTTAAAATTATATCTTATGCTTCAAACAATAATGATTCTGGATCTTCAATTAGCTCTTTCACTCTAGCTAAGAATGTAACAGCCTCTTTTCCGTCGATAATACGGTGGTCATAGGACAGAGCAATATACATCATTGGGCGGTTTTCCATTCTCTCTGCATCAATCGCAACTGGTCGAAGTTGAATTTTATGCATACCAAGAATCCCTACTTGCGGCCCATTTAAAATTGGAGTTGATAGTAATGAGCCGAAAACTCCTCCATTAGTAATGGTAAAAGTACCACCTTGTAAATCTTTAAGTGCTAGTTTATTCCCTCGAGCTTTATCAGCTAACTCAAGGATATCTTTTTCAATTTCTCCGAAGTTTTTACGATCAGCGTCACGAACAACTGGTACTACTAAACCTTCCGGAGCTGAGACAGCAATTCCAATATCGTAGAATTTCTTTAGGACAATTTCGTCCCCTTGAATTTCCGCATTTAATAATGGGTTTCTCTTTAAAGCCGCTACTACTGCTTTAGTGAAAAATGACATAAAGCCTAGTTTAACATCATTTTCTTCAAAGAATTTATCCTTACGGCGTTTACGAAGATTCATCACATTTGTCATATCGACTTCGTTGAAAGTTGTCAGCATAGCTGCAGACTGTTGAACTTCAACTAGACGATTAGCAATCGTTTGACGACGTCTTGACATGCGAATACGTTCAACCGGTTTGTTTGGATCTTCAACATTGCTTGGTTTTGGCGCAGTTGGTGTAGATGTTGCTGCTGGTTGCTCTACTTTTTTCTGTTCAGGATTAAAAGATGACACATCTTGGGCACGAACTCTACCAAGCGGGTCAGCAGTTGGAACTTGTGATAAGTCAATTCCTTTTTCACGTGCTAGCTTTCTTGCAGCTGGAGACGCAATTGGTCTACCTTTTGTTTCTTCATGCTGTTCGTTGTTAACAGCTTCAATTTTTTCTTCTTGACGCGGTTCAACAGCAGGAGTTCCTTCTGCTTTAGGTGTCTCAGCAGGTTGAGAAGGTGCCCCCTGACCTTCTGAAACAATCGCAATTGTTTCACCTACTTTTACTGTGTCGCCCTCTTGATATTTAAGCTCTGTTAAAACACCGCTATGTTCTGAAATAATTTCAACATTGACTTTATCTGTCTCTAATTCAACGATATAGTCACCTTTTTCAATTTTGTCACCCGGTTGTTTTAACCATTGTGCAACCGTACCTTCTGTTATCGATTCTGCTAATTCTGGTACTTTAATTTCCGCCATCTTAATTTCCTCCTTCGACCGTACGAGTTAATGCTTTTTGAATTATCTGTGCTTGATCTCTCTTATGAACGTTCGGATCTCCCTCAGCTGGACTTGATCGACGACGGCGACCAATATATGATACATCTACACCATCTGGTGCAAGTTCTTTAAGTCTTGGTTCTACAAAATTCCATGCTCCCATGTTTTTCGGCTCTTCTTGTATCCAATTGATTTCTTTTAGGTTTGGATATCTTTGAATGACCTCACGAATTGTATTCATTGGGAATGGGTAGATTTCTTCCAGTCTAAGAATATGAAGCCACTCATAATTTGTGTCCTCTTGTAAATTTTCAGCTAAATCAATCGTAATTTTTCCAGTACCTAGTACGATTCGTTCGACTTTGTCATTTTCCGTGCCTAAACCAGGTTGTTCTAAAATAGATTTAAACTCACCTTCACTTAACTCTAGCCCATTTGAAGCAACAAGTGGGTTACGAAGAAGGCTTTTCGGTGTCATAATCACTAGAGGTCGAACCTCTTCTTTTCCAAGAATAGCTGCTTGCCTTCTTAGAATGTGGAAGTATTGAGCTGATGAAGATAAGTTTGCAACGGTCCAGTTATTTTCAGCGGCAAGAGTTAAGAAACGTTCCATTCTACCACTTGAATGTTCAGGACCTTGCCCTTCATATCCGTGTGGTAACAGCATAACTAAGCCAGATTTTTGTCCCCATTTTGCTCGACTTGCAGATATGAATTGATCAAAAATAACTTGTGCTGCGTTAGAGAAGTCACCATATTGCGCTTCCCATAAAACGAGTGTTTCAGGCGCAAAAACGTTGTAACCATATTCAAAACCTAATACCGATCCTTCCGATAAAGGACTATTATGAACAGCAAAGGATGCTTTAGCTGTCGATAAGTTGTGAAGTGGTGAAAACTTTTCTCCAGTTTTATGGTCATGTAGAACAATATTTCTTTGAGCAAAAGTTCCACGTTCAGAATCTTGCCCTGTAATACGAATAGGGGTTCCATCAGAAATAATAGAAGCAAAAGCAAGTGTTTCCGCTAAGCCCCAATCAATTTTTCCATTCCCCTCTAATGCTTCTGTACGTCTTTGAAGGATTCTGCTCAATTTGCCAAATACATTAAAGTTCTCAGGCCATGTTAATAATTGAGTATTAATCGTTTTTAGTGTATCTAATGGCACAGATGTAACCATTTTCGGAATACCTTTTTCAACAGTTTCCGGAGGGTTTGTTTCCTCCAGCTCTTGTTTTCTTTGAGGAACCCTATCGTAAGCAACTTTTAATTTAGATAATACTTGTTCATCAAGTTGATTGATTTCCTCTTGAGTTACAGAACCTTCATTCTTCAATCGGTCTCCATAAATGTTCTTAGCTGTAGGATGTTTATGGATGATATTGTACATCATTGGATTGGTAGTCATCGGTTCATCCATTTCATTGTGACCAAAACGACGATATCCAATTAAGTCGATTAGGAAATCCTTTTGGAATGTGGCACGATACTCACAAGCTAGTTGAGCTGCTGCATAACAAGCTTCAGGATCATCTGCATTCACATGTAAAATAGGAATCTCATATCCCTTTGCTAAATCACTAGAATAGCGAGTAGAACGGGAATCTTCTGACTCTGTTGTAAATCCAATTGTGTTGTTTGCAATGAGATGGATTGTTCCTCCCGTACGATATCCTTTTAATTGACTAAGATTCAATGTTTCAGCCACGATTCCTTGACCAGGGAACGCCGCATCTCCATGAATAAGTATAGCCAATGCTGAGCTTAAGTCTTCCTTTGGATATCCCTTTGCTGAACGATCATCTTGAGCCGCACGAGTAAATCCTTCAACTACTGCACCAACAAATTCAAGGTGGCTTGGATTATTTGCAAGAGTTAATCTTGCTTTTGTTGTATTTTCCTCTTTGATTTGACGGTCTAACCCTAAATGATATTTCACATCACCCGTCCAACCATAGTTAATTCCGATTGAACCTTCAGATGGAACTAGCTCTTTGTTTGGAGCATGCTGGAATTCAGCAAAAATCATTTCGTATGGTTTCCCTAGTACATGTGCAAGTACATTTAATCGGCCACGGTGTGCCATGCCAATATTAATTGTTTTTGCCCCATCCTGAACCGATTCAGAAACAATCTCATCTAATAACGGTACAATTGAATCTAGACCTTCGATAGAGAAGCGTTTTTGTCCAACAAAGGTTTTATGAAGGAATTTCTCAAATTCTTCTACTTCAGTAAGTCGTTTAAGAATATTCACCTTTTTTTCCTTCGTTAGTTTCGGAGCTAACTGGCCTGATTCAACTTTTTGTTTAAGCCATTCTTTTTCTTTAATATCATGTACATGTCTAAACTCAAATGCAATCGTATTTGTATAAACTGATTTTAAGTATTCAATTGCTTGATAGCCGTTCTGAACCGATACTGGGGACGCTGGACAAATAAGAGCTGCAGGAATCGATTCTAAATCATCTTTCGTTAACCCATAGTAATCAAGTTCTAATAATTCTTTTTCCGGCTTACGGTCCTTAAGTGGGTAAATATCTGCTGCCAAATGACCATATGCACGAATATTATCCGCTAACTGCACAGCTTTAATCATGACTTCCATCTGATTTCTAGAAGCTGGAGCACTTACCACCTGTTCTGTTGGACTTACATTTTCTTGTTGTGGTGGACCGAATTCATCGAAATATGCTTTCATTTCAGGATCAATTGATTCTGGATCCTGAATATAATTTTCATATAATTCCATAACATAACCGAGATTAGGACCGTGAAACCCTTGCCATGCGGTTACACGACTACTCGAGGGCTTTTTCATGAAGAAAACCTCCAGATGTTTTTCAGTAAACATTATTGTAAAATTGTTTTATCCAGTTTAATTATTCTGCTACTGTTGGGCTCATAATCATTATTTATTAGAAAAATATTATTTTTCAGAGGATAAAACGTTTCCATTGCCATTTTAACATGTAAAATGCTGTACTACAAAAAATTTTTATCATCTTCACAGTGAAAATTATAATTATTTTCTAAAATTTATATTAGAAAAATAATTCATAGAAAAAAGTGGTTAATTTTAACAAAAAGTCACTTAAGAAATAGTTCAAAGGCTTTGTTAGCTCGGCATTTTGTCCTCTTTTTTTACAGCGGTTGGATAAAAATGTGAATTATAGACAAATTATGATTGAGACCATTTTAGGAGGAATGAAGAAAGTGAACGTAGGTCGTGCGAAAGAAATAGTAGAGAGTGCTGAAATACATAATGTTTCATATGAAGGCTCTCCTGTCATCATTCAACACGTAGATGAAAAATCAAAAATGGCAAGAATTTATTACAGACAAAACCCAGAAGAAGAACAAGACGTGCCTGTGATGAGTTTAATAGAGGAAGTATAAGAAATATTATAAGAAAAGCGCAAGCGCCCGTTTAGCGACGTATGGACTGGAGCGCCTCGACTGAGATAAAGGAAACACGAAGAGCTTCAGCGATTCGATGTTGACTTATCGTAGGGAGAGGAGCGAAGTACACTAGTCGCTGGGCACTGGAGCTAGACAGTAGTCTAACTTCAGAAACTTTTACTTTCTTACCTAAAAATAAAGCTATTACTCTAAATTTACCGAGTAATAGCTTTATTTACAGCCTAAACTAATTGTATATGTTTTGTTAGGAGTGGAAGCTCGATTGAAATGGTCGTTCCTTTATTTTCAACACTGTTTATCTTCATCATTCCTTTATGGTTTTCTATTATGCTGTAACAAACCATTAGCCCTAAACCGGTACCCTTTTCCTTCGTTGTATAAAATGGTTTTCCTAATTTAGATAGGAGATGACTAGGGATTCCGCATCCTTGATCAACAACTTGAATGGACACTTGATTATTTTCTAAACTAACATAAAGGGAAATTTCTCCTCCCTTTGGCATGGCCTCAATGGCATTTTTAAGAATATTTATAAATACTTGTTTTAATTTATCTTCTAGCCCGTAAATCATAATGTCTTGAATGGAATCATGCGTTTTCAACTTAATTTCAACACCATGAAGATTTGCTTGTGCATTCATTAGGATAATGACATTATTTAATAGTTTTCCTAGATGAACTTGTTTAAAATCCATCTGGTTAGGTTTTGAAAGAAATAATAACTCTCCTACAATAGTATTAATACGGTCTATTTCTGAGATCATGATTTCTACATAATCACTATCTGAACCAATTTGATAGTCTAACAACTGGGTAAAGCCTTTTAAACTTGTGAGAGGGTTCCTAATTTCGTGTGCTATACCAGCTGCAAGTTCCCCAACAACGGTAAGCTTTTCCGATTGCTGAATAAATTCTCTGCTATGTTTAAGTTCAGTAATATCTCTCATAATAATATGTATAGATGGTTCTCCTTTATAAACAAAAGGAATTAAAGTAACTTCAACAACAAATGTCTCCCCATCAAGTGCGACAATTTTTCTCTCAAAACTTTCAATCTTTTCACCATTTTTATGTATTTTAACTGTATTACTTACTTTTTCATTCCCTTCAATCGGGACAAAATCAAAGATACTTTTACCGATAATATCTTCTTTTGAATTTGCTCTAAGAAGTTCTACCCCTGTTTTGTTTATAAACGTTATTTCATGACTATTCGCTTTTCTAACAAAAATAGCTTCTGGAGATTCTTCTACTAATTGTCGATATCTTTCTTCACTTTCATATACTTGATTCCACAATTTCTTCTCAACCGAAATATCTTTTGCAATACCGTATACACCAATTACTGTTTCTTCCACAATAATAGGGATATTTTTAATATGTATATCGACTATATCACCAGACTTATTAATAATTTGCAGTTCATAGTCTTGGGTTTTACCTTTTTTTGTTTCGGTAAAATGAAAACAAGCCTTTTTATATTCCCTCTTACTAGCTAGCATATCTATTGGGGAATTAATAAGTTCTTCTGATGTCCTGCCCGTTAAAGATAAAAATTGATTATTATATGAAAGATAATTACCTTCTAAATCACATGAAAACACGGCATCTGGATGATACTCAAATAATGACTTATAGCGTTGTTTACTTTCTTCTAACTCAAAAAGTGTTGCTTGTTTTTCTTCTATTTCCTTCTGTAATCTCTCGTTAGTAGCAATTAATTCATTCGTTCGATCTTTTACTAATTGCTCAAGAATTTCATATTGATTTTTTTTGTCCGTTACATCACGAATCGAACAAACATATATGATTTCCTCCTCAAATTGAGCCTCCGCAAGCTGCACATCTACATAGATACTTGTTTGATTTTTTCTAATCCCTTTACTTTCAATGATGATTCGTTTTTGGATTTCTGTTATTGGTATGGAAAATAACTGAGGTAGGAGCAAGTGAATATTATTCCCAATCAGTTCTTCTTTAGAATATCCGAATAAATCATTTACAGATGAATTAGCAGACAGGATTGTACCCTCTGCATTAAGTGTGAAAATACAATCAATTGAAGTTTCACCTATGGCACTTGCAATCGTTTCACTTTTTTTCAATTTATAATATGCTTGCTCTAACTCTTTCGTCCTTTTTGAAATAACCTCTTTTTGCTCTTTAACTTTCTTTTGATTCAAGTAGATAGACACAAAACCCTCTACTTTACACTTTAAGATGATAGGGTCAAATGGTTTAAGAATATAATCAATTGCTCCAACAGAATATCCATGTAAAACATTTTCAAACGTCTGACTTAATGCTGTTATAAAAATGATAGGAATATTCTTTGTCTTTTCTCTCTCTAGAATGATTTTTGCCGTATCAAAGCCATTTAAACCTGGCATTTGGACATCCATGAGGATCACTGCAAATTCCTCTTTGAGTACCCACCTTAAAGCTTCTTCCCCTGATTTCGCGCTAATTAGACGGTATTCGGGAGAAGAGAGAACGGCTTCTAAAGCCAATAAATTTTCTTGACGGTCATCAACCATGAGTATATTTACTGTCTGTTTTTCCATTGTACCCCCACTCCCTAGAATTTAAATTTTCTGGTAGATTTTTTCCTTTTCATTTATTATTTTGTAATTTTTCTCTTGTCCAGTAAAAGATATGCCTTCCCGATTCCCGAGACCTAAATAACCATCCGTTGTAAGACTATTGAAAAACAATTGGTGGACCCTTGATTGTAACTGCTTATCAAAATAGATTAAGACGTTACGACAGATGATAATATGAAACTCATTAAAGGACCCATCTGTTACAAGATTGTGTTGAGCAAAAAATATATTTTTAGAAAGTTCTTTACTAAACACGGCATGTTCATTAGACACCGTGTAGTATTCTGAAAAATCATTTAATCCGCCTGATTGAACATAATTACTTGTATAGCTCTTCATTTTTTTCAAAGGAAACTTTCCTAATTTAGCCTTTTCTAACACTTGATCATTCATATCGGTTGCATAAATGTACGTTTTTTCTAGCAATCCCTCTTCTTTAAGTAAGATTGCCATTGAAAATGGTTCCTCCCCCGTAGAACAGCCCGCATGCCATATACGAATCTTTGACAACTTCTTTAGTGCTGGTAAAACGGTTGTACGCAGTGTCCGGAAGAAAGACGGATCCCTAAACATTTCCGTCACATTAATTGAAAAATCATAGTAAAGCTTCTCCATTAATTTACGATCATGTAATAAACGGTCTAAAAGTGAAGTAACGGTTTCGATTTTTTCAGCTTTCATTCGATACCATATTCTTCTTCTAATAGATGTAAAAGCATAATTTCTAAAGTCTAAACCGTAATGCCGATACACCCCTTCTAGTAATAAATGAATCTCTAACTTTTCTAATTCACTGCATTCTTTTAATTCCAATGATTCATACTTTTTTTCATCATTCATCACGATTACACCTACTTATACAACCACACTTTTAATAGGGACAATAGTTGGTCAATGTTTACCGGCTTACTAATGTAATCTGATGCACCCGCATCAATACATTTTTGTCGATCATTTTTCATTGCTTTTGCTGTAAGAGCGATAATTGGTAAATCCTCAAATTCAATTATCTCTCTAATTTTACGCATTGCTTCATAACCATCCATTTCAGGCATCATGATATCCATTAATACAGCGTCTATATTAGGATTTTCATTTAAACTATCAATTGCCTCAATCCCGTTTTCAGCAAATGTTACGAGCATACCTGCATCTTCTAAGGCTGTAGTTAATGCAAAGACATTTCTCATATCATCATCGACTACTAAAATGCTTTTTCCTTCTAATACCTTTTCATTTTCAACCGTATTATCGGAGAGATGCTCCATTGGTTTTGATTCTTGGAGGTGATCTAGTAAAGAAAGGTTAGACTCTGTTACTTGTAATTCTTCTGTAGCAGCGACTTCTTTCATTACGAGTAGTTGATCATTATACTCAAGATTTTCTGGTATATATAAAGTAAAGGTACTGCCTTTTCCTTCTTTACTTTGTAGCGTAATGCTTCCTCCTATTAAACCAGATAACTCTCGGCTAATAGATAGACCTAAACCTGTTCCACCATATTTTCTACTAGTCGTTCCATCTGCTTGTTGGAAGGCTTCAAAAATAAGGTTATGTTTTTCTGCAGGTATTCCGATTCCAGTATCTTTAACCGATAGTGATATCATAGGACCAAGCTCTTTCCCATAGTTGATCACTCGTTCATGTCTTTTAACAGTTAACTCAATTAATCCGGTATTCGTAAATTTAAAAGCATTAGATAGTAGATTTTTCAATATTTGATACACTTTTTGCTCATCGGAGTAGATGATACCTGGAACTTCGTCATCCACCAGGACCTTAAATTCTATCTGCTTTTGCTCAGCGATCGGTTTAAACTGTTTTTCAGCAAATGTTAGAATATCTCGTATGTCCATCTCACCAACTTGAATCTCTTCTTTGCCTGCCTCAATCTTTGATAAGTCTAAAATATCATTAATCAGTTGGAGCAATTCTTTACCGGCAGAGTGAATGGTACTTGCATATTCTTTTTGCTTTTCCGTCAGATTACTTTCTTTGTTGTCAACTAACATTTTGGCTAAAATTAACAAGCTATTTAAAGGTGTCCTTAACTCGTGCGACATGTTTGCCAAGAATTCCGATTTATATTGTGAACTCAATAATACTTGTCTTGTTTTTTCTTCTAATGCCGTTTTTGCCTTTTCTAAATCCAAGGTTTTTTGTTCTGAATGTTTGTATTGACTTTCAAGTTCTTCATTCATGGTGCGAAGCTCTTCCTGCTGCAGTTGGAGCTCTTCTGACTGGCTTTGAAGTTCTTCATTTAATGCCTGTGATTCTTCGAGAAGTTCTCTGACTAACATTTGTCTTTGAATACGATTAATACTAGTGCCAAGATGAACAGAAGTTTGCTCAAGTAGATTCATTTGTAATTCACTAAATGTATTTATTCCTGCCAACTCAATGACTCCTAATAGTTCGTCATCAAGAATAATTGGTAAAATAATAATATTCCTAGGTTTCGAATCTCCTAATGAGGATGAAATTTTAATATAATCACTTGGCACATCTTCAAGAATTTTTATTTGATGATCAACCGCACATTGTCCTACCAAACCTTCACCAAGCTGTAGCTCAATTGGGACGGAGTTAGGATCGCTTTGATCGGGTCCTGCATATGTGATTAGTTTTGATAAAAATGGCTTGTCTATACTTTTCGTCATTAAGTACAAGGATCCATATGTCGCTCCCACTCTCGGAACGATAATTCTCATATATGAATCTCCAAGTGTCTCTAACTCCATTAATCCTTGGGAAGCCATGGAAAGCTCGGCAATACTCGTTTTTAACCAGTTTTCCTCCTCTATTCTCCCCATATATTCTCTTTCGTATTTTTCATGGACTTCTAACTGAGTAGCCATTTCGTTATATGCTTCGGCAATCTCAGCAATTTCATCCTTATTATGTATAGGAATTCTTGGAAGTATTTCTTGCGTATAATCAATACTCTTCATGACATCTTTTACTGTTTTCAATCTAGTAGTTATAATTCTAGTAACCCAAATAGCAAGTAAGATACCAAGAACTATTCCAATTATGGTAAAAGCTATCCCCATATTTACAGCCATAGTATAAGTTGCTCTAGACTCATAAATCGTATCTTCCATTACCTTTTCTTGAATTTTTATTAGCCTTTCAGTTGTGTTAATAATGTTCTCTCTACGATTTTCTGATTCTTGAAGATAAGCTCTTATATTTTTTGTTTCACCACTTATTAATAACGTGATAATCTGATCTACGGTTGGTTCATAAGATTTAAACTGATGATCTAAAATAGTCCATTGTTCTTTTGCTTCTTTAATCTTGAGTATTTTCCCCAGTGTCTCAATTCCTTCACTCAATGAAGTCTTAGATTCCTTAAGCTTCTGTATATGTTCAATATCATTATTCCTATTTGACTCATTTACAAATGCATTTAGTTCTCTATCAATACTTCTTATTTCTACGCGAAGTTGATTAATTAATTTTATTTTTTTATAGCGATCTTCGACCAATGAATTGATCTGTTGATTCTGATTACTCAATAAATAAACAAACATAAACAACAAGGCACCCATAACAATGATAATCATGCTAAAACCTAAATAGAGTCTTGTTGCAAACCTCATCCCATCATCCCCTTGTTCTGTGTCCCTTTAATTATTATATCTTTTTAATCAAATGACCTTATAAATCTCTATTTCTAGTAAAACATACATTTCATCTATATATAAAGGGTTAATTGGTATTTTTTTGATGGAAGAATAAACTTTTTCTATTAATTCCAGAAATATTAATAGGAAAATTTCATTTCATAAAAAAGACATAACAGGTGTTTATACCCATTTATTCCTTACGTTAAACCACCTTCTTATAAATTTTTTCGAATGCTAGCCATTTCGTTACAATGTTATTATCTGATAAAATGAAATTATTAAACTAATAAGAACTATACAGAGGTGATTATAGTGGATTATGAGATATACCCTCTTGGCGATCAATCATTAATCATCCAGTTTGGTGATGGGATATCTGAAGAAACAAATGCTCTGGTTCATGCAGCTGCAGAAAAAATACGTCAAGCCTCTTTACCAGGGCTAATTGAGATTGTTCCAGCCTTCCATACCTTGACCGTTCATTATCAACCATTTATAGTAGGTTCTACTTTCCCATATAGAAAGATATTATCTGAATTACATACGATTCTCTCAAATGATGGCCAAACAAATAGGTTAAAAGGTAGATGCATAAAAATTCCTGTCTGTTATGATGAAGAATTTGCACCTGATTTGTCATTTGTAGCCCAACTAAATAATTTACGAACAGAAGAAGTTATTCAAATTCACACCTCAAATTCTTATCATGTATATTTCCTTGGATTTTCACCAGGATTCCCCTTCCTAGGAGGAATGGACAATCGGATTGCTACCCCGAGAAGAGATACACCAAGGGAAAAAATTGCGTCTGGTTCAATAGGGATAGCCGGGGCACAAACGGGGATTTATCCGATTGAGACACCCGGCGGCTGGCGAATTATCGGTAGAACCCCCCTTACCCTCTTTAATCCAAAGAAAACTCATCCCACCTTATTAAAGCCGGGAGATACGATTTTATTTTTCCCGATAACAAAGGATGAGTTTTATAGCTGGGAGGATCGAACATGGGAATTACAGTAATTAAACCTGGGCTATTCACAACCATTCAAGACTATGGCCGATTTGGATACCAGCAGCTGGGTATCGTTCCTTCAGGTGCGATGGATTCTTATGCTTTAAGAATTGCGAACATGATAGTAGATAATCAAGATATGGAATCGACCATTGAAATAACGATGATGGGCCCCACCCTCCGCTTTGATAAAAGTGCTACTATTAGCATTTTTGGTGCTAACATGTCTCCAGAAATAAATGGAATCCCTGTACAAACGGGAAAACCCTTACTTATTCAAAGAGGGGAAATTGTTAGTTTTAGGAAGCTTGTATCTGGTGCTCGCTGTTATTTAGCTGTCCAT
This sequence comes from Robertmurraya mangrovi, assembly GCF_034427655.1. Classification (NCBI taxonomy): domain Bacteria; kingdom Bacillati; phylum Bacillota; class Bacilli; order Caryophanales; family Bacillaceae; genus Robertmurraya; species Robertmurraya mangrovi. The sequence continues at coordinate 402,973 of NZ_JAXOFX010000003.1, read as the reverse complement.
GGGGGTATACAAGTTCCAAAGATTTTAGACAGTAAGAGTACATATGTAAAGGGAAGAATCGGAGGATTAAACGGACTACCTTTAAAAGCTCAAGATATTATACCTATCCAAGAGAGTAGAATGAATAAGAGAGCTAAATGGTTTTTAGCTCCAGAATGGTTTCAGTATTGTGTAAGTAAGTCCCCCATTCGAATCATAGAAGGTAAGCAGTTTAATATGTTTAATAAAAATGCAAAGAGGGATTTTTTACAAACCATTTATAAAATACAATCGAACTCAGATAGAATGGGATACCGACTACAAGGTGAACCTCTTTCCTTATCCGCACCAAAGGAGCTTATAACGGAAGGTGTAACAATGGGTTCTATTCAGGTCCCTCCTGATGGACAGCCAATTATCCTAATGGCTGATAGACAAACAACCGGTGGCTACCCGAAAATAGCCCAAGTAGCCTCTGTAGACCTTCCCATTTTAGCTCAAAAAAAACCGGGTGACGAGATTCACTTTGAAATGATTTCATTAGAGGCAGCTCAAAGCTTACTTATAGAACGAGAAAAACAACTACGTGTACTTAAAAAGATGATAAAAGAGCAGAATAGAGGTGAAGTTCAATATGTTCAAAATTGATTTAAATTGTGATTTAGGAGAAAGCTATGGTCCCTATAAAATAGGGAATGACCAAGAAATGATGAAATACATATCGTCTGCAAATATAGCATGCGGCTTTCACGGTGGAGATCCCTCCATTATGAGAGAAACGGTTCTCCTTGCATTAGAAAATGATGTTTCTATCGGCGCACACCCTGGACTCCCTGATTTAAATGGATTCGGACGCAGAGAAATGAATCTATCTTTAACGGAAGCTTATAGCATGGTAGTCTACCAGATAGGTGCCTTGCAAGCATTTGTCCAATCGGAAGGTGGAAAATTAACACATGTTAAGCCACACGGTGCCCTCTATAACATGTGTGCATCTAATGCATTATTAGCTGAGAAAGTGTGTGAAGCAATATATAGAGTGAATCCTGAATTAGTTTTATTTGGGCTTAGTAATAGTGAATTGATAACTGCAGGAGAAAAGATTGGATTAAAAACGGCAAGTGAAGTTTTTGCAGATAGAACTTATCAAAGGGACGGCTCTTTGACACCGAGATCGAAAAGTAACGCATTAATTGAAAATGTTCATGAAGCTTTAACTCAAGTACTAAAAATGGTAAAAGAACAGAAAGTAACAACAATCGATGGGATGGATGTTCCCATTAAAGCGGAAACAATCTGTTTACATGGGGATGGTCTACATGCTTTAGACTTTGCGAAACATATTAGTGCAACATTGTTAAAGGAAGGAATTGAAATCTCACCCCTATCCATTTGATAGGTAACAGTAGAAAAAGGACGAACGGTTAGTCCTTTTTCTACTATTTAACCCCTCACCTATTTTATTTTAATAGTAAAAGACTAAAGTTTTCATCTAATCTTTTGAGTTTAACTCCATTTCATCCCTCATACGTTCTTCTTCTTCATCTACACTGATTCGAGCAATTTGTTCCACAAGTTGATGATGGACTAAATCCATATCTTCTTGACATTCATAGACGTTTTCTTTTTTCATGAAAATCACTCCCTAATAGTGAAATTATTATTATAATTCCCTATTTTTACTGGATTATCAGACTGGGAGTGTCCGTAATTAAGGTGGAATTTATAATATTTTAATTCCTGTTAACTTTTTCAATGCCAAGCAAAATTGAGGCCATTCTTTTGGAAATGATTGTAAACCTTCCCTTTCATATATTTTTTCTTCTGTACAAAGTTTAATGGACCAGAAAATTCCATCAAGAACTAAGTATTCTAGTTGATAATCCTCTTCCCAATCTTGGATAGTTATTCGAGAAATCTCCTTCTTAAATTGAGAGACTGATCCAATCGTCTTTGGATTCCTTGTGGGAATGGGTTTACCTTCATCATTCCATTCAAAAACGTAAAATGTCTCTTTTATGAAATTAACTGTAATCTTATAGCATGGTCCTTGAAATGCTTCAAGTACAACTGTCAAGGCTATTAATTTAGGACTAGGTTTAATTGAGACTAGGTCATCTACCACTAGAAACAGGTCATTTTTTTGAGTTAGCACCGACCTTATCTGGGACACTTGTAATTTAAATTCATTTTCTACTTTTTTGTAATTCAAACTGTTTACTTCATCACATAAAGAGGATAACGTAACAGGACCTTTTTCTTCAATAATATTTATAATGAAGTCAAATATATTCATTTTTATTTTCCTCCAAACTGAAAAGAGCTTGTACATATACTTGATTATAGATTTTCATTTGCTCTTTGACTGTAACATTTAGCACTTTTCAAGTTATAGTAGGATAGTTTTACAAGGAGGGATTGAAGCTTAAAATCCAGGTAGAGGCAAAAAAAGAACCAGTCATATACTGGCTCCTTAACTATATGAATTTGCGCAATCTTGATGTTGCCCATAGATCATAGACAACATGATTTTTGATGCGTCTTCAGAAACAGCAGAATAGTCCTTTGCAAAGTGTTTCAAACTATCACAATATCCGACATTATCCTCTCCTACACCTTCTGACCAACTGACAAAGTTTCTAAAGTCTTCTAATGGATCATAGGATTCAAATGTAGCCACAATGTCAGAAGAAATACCTAACATAGACACTTCTATTCCTTTATATGTTTGTGGCTGATGCTCATCATATTTGACACATGCATAGAAAATCATTTGATTAAAACCACTCCTGTTATTGTAATGTACAATGTTTTAAAGCTTCCATTTAATTATTTTTCACTTAAAAAAGGCAAATTATGATTTTAATTTGGAATAGTTCATTACCTGTAACGTAGTATTACAGTTTAATCGTGCTAAAAAAGTCCATTTCCCATATAATTAAGGTTATACATAGTGATAAAAAATGGATTTCCCTGGAGGATATATATATGCATAAAAACCCAAAGCTTTATGAATATCTTTTGGACCATTGTTCCATCATTACAGAAAAGTGGATATCAACTTTAGGGTACTCCTCTCAGTCCGTCTATTCCCGACTAGCACCTTCTTCTGTAATTGAAATGTTAAAGGAACAGAATGAGCATCTTATTAAGATGTTAAGTAAAGTTTTTATTGAGGAAGAAAACGTATTCAAGAAGGATTTCCGAATTTGGGCTAAAAACGTGGCTGAAGAAAGGGTAAAAACGAACACACAGCTAATTGAAATTATTCAGCAATTTAAAAATTTTAGGCTGATTTTTTTTCAATTTATTCATCAATTTATTAATGAACATTCTAAATCGGTTAGTACTCAAGAAGTTTTACTTTGGACTGATTTAGTTAATCACGCCTTTTTAGAAATTATAGAGAGCTTTACTATCACCTATACTGAGATTACTGAAAAACAACTCCATGCACAGCAAGAAGTGATTAATGAGTTAAGTTCTCCTGTTATTCCAATTGCAAAGGGAAAAGGTGTTCTTCCACTAGTGGGATTAATTGATTCGGAACGAGCAAAATTCATTTTACAATCAACGTTGGAACAGTGCGGCGATAAAAAAATTACCGAAATATATATTGATTTATCAGGGGTACCTGTTATTGACACAATGGTTGCACATGATTTGTTTCAGTTAATTACAGCTTTAAAGTTTATTGGTGTTAAATCGACTCTATCAGGAATGAGGCCAGAGTTAGCCCAAACGGCAGTCCAATTAGGAATTGATTTTACAGAAATCTCCATTAAAAGTAATCTGCAAAAAGCTCTATCTTTATAAATAAAACTATTAAACTTCAAGACGCAAAGGATAAATAAATATCCTTGCGTTTATTTTTTATAATGATTAAAAAAACAAGTATGCTAATTTACATTAATAAAAAAAACACTACCACAAAGGTAGTGCCAAATAATATTATTTGAATAATGCAAAAGGTAAGTGATAAACAGTGTAGTTCTCTTGCTTAATAAAACCAAACTTTTCTGCTATTCGAATGGAATCTAGTCGAAAGCTTTCCGTTGTCCAGTGAGGAATAAGTCCATTTCTTAAACAGTCTTTTATGAAATCAAAAGCCATAATAGAAGCAAGACCTTTCCCTCGATGCTCCGTGCTGTATGTGTTTATCCCGATTTCGACATCTACACCACTGACGTAAACACCAATACAAGTACCGACCACCTGATCATTATAGAGAACTGAATACCCTAATCCTTTTTCAAAAAAAGAAGATGTTGTTGGCCAAAATTTTAAAATCTCTTCTGCGACGATATTGGAAGAGTCCTCCTCCAATAATTTTGGGCTGATTTTTATACACTTATATGGAGACGGAATACTAGTTTGGCTAGATTGATTAAACGTAAGTTCATCAAAATCAAATGGTACTCTCTCTCCCATTAAAAGTTTATTATTTTTAAAGATAGAATGTATTTTTGGCTCCCAAAGATTTCTCGGGTACAATTCTAGATTAAAACCGTCGTCACCGGTGGATAGTGCCTCTTCCTTTATCTTCTCAACAACAAATTTTTCTAAAGTATGATTAAATTCATCATTAAGATGATTGCCGCAAAGGAAAAACATTTCATTAGTTGCCCAAATAAAAGCCGTGGTTGGGTTTTCATATTGGTCTACAAATACTTTACCTCGGTTATTTTGCCCAACAACCCCACCAATAACTGGATTGTTAATCCCTTTAATAATAGGAAGTACTCTTTTATACTCATCTTGCTTTAGTTCAACTATCATTACAATCTCTCCGATCTGTAGTATATTCATATATTCTTAAAGAAGAATAACTACAGAAATGCGAAATGCTTTGTCGTTACAAAACACCCCCTTTAAATAAAGACTCTCTTCTAAAACTTTAATGCTTCTCACATATATAAACTGCTTAACAATTATTACGAAAACAGATTAAATAAATGGATAGGACGCTATGAGTTCACCCCATGGTGCTAACCCTTTTGGAGTAAAGCCTACGCTCTCATATAATTTATGTGCACTGAGATTTTCTTGATGATACCCAACCATAACGAGCTTGCAGTCTGGTTTCTTTTTGAGGTAGTCAATTACGTTCTCTAAAGCTGCTTTTCCATAACCTTTTCCTTGGTGCTTTTCATCAATCATCATTCTATAAATCCAATAATTTGAATCATCTGGGTCTAGTCCAAACATGGTAAAACCAATCATTTCGTTATTATTATAAATTGCCATCGCTTCAAAATTATTTAGAAACTGTACTTCCGCAATAGAGTAGAGGTTAGAGGCTACAAAGTGCTCCTGTTTCTTCCCCACTCTTAGTTCTATACACTCATCCCAATTATCTTTTGTAACTTTTTTTAATTGAATAGACACAATGACTTCCTCCTAAAATATCTTTAAACCTTTAGCGGAAGTACCTAGTCTATTAGTCTTCCGTTCTTAATTAAAAACCACCATAGAGATCATTTTCATACTACATCACTCCTTTAATCTTCTTTTTTTATATTACAAAGGAAATCTTTTCTTGTACAGTATAATTTTTGAAAGAGAATAATACCAACTATTAACGTCGTATTTTCGAAACCATACATATTTATTGGTTTCTTTTAACAACCTATTTCTAGGGAGGTGCTAATTTTGGAACCAAGAAAACCTGGAAATGAAAAAATGCCCGACTTTGATATCCTAAATGACCGAATGATTGCCAAACCAACTTCGCAACCATTTCTAGTTATTAAAACTAATTTAGATCCAAAGGACAGTACAGTAGATAATCCTTATTATCATGGCAAAGAAACTAATGACCAAGAGGAATTTAGAGATTATTTTGAAGAAAAATAAAAGACTTATTAGTGCAAAAAAGACACTGGCGTGTCTTTTTTTATTTTACATAACATTAACTTAAAAATAATATTAAATAAATTGAGACTTTTTATTAGAGACCATCGTCTAAACAGCAGAATTAAAAATGCTAAAATAAATGTTTAATGCAGGGTCCCGGGAACCGTGCTACCACCTTGGAGGTTTACTGACGTGAACAGTAGAAGCAATCTTGAAACCATAATTGCCACGACTGACGATCGATCCATTGTAATTGAATGTATTATGGACGAATACGGTACAGTCATAAAGAGGCTTATCTTTTCCTATGTAAAAGACTGGGATATAGCAAGTGACCTTACTCAAGAAGTGTTTATTACTTGCTATGAAAAATTAGAAACCTTTCAACAGAAATCTTCTTTTAAAACTTGGATTTATCGTATCGCAATCAATAAAAGTAAAGATTATTTAAAAAGCTGGAGTTACCGAAACATGGTGTTAAATGAAAAAATACTATTCTTTAAGAAAGACAATAATAAAGGGCCAGATGCCTCCATAATAGATAAAGAATTTAGTACCGAATTATCTAAAATCATCTGGGACTTGCCCGTAAAATACCGTGAAGTTATACTATTGTATTTTTATCAAGAACACACTCTTCATGAGATTAGTGAAATGTTAACGCTGCCCCTTTCCACTGTCAAAAGCCGTCTATATCGAGGGCAAGATAGGATAAAGAAAATGTATTTATTTAGTGATAGAGGTGAACAACATGGATAACGTAAAGAAAGAAATTCAAGGAGCTATTAACCATGAAATGAAAGATAGTAAGTCTACTTTTTCCGAATTTGAGAAACAAAAAGTGAGAAACCGAATTAATACACGTGAAAAATCAATAAAAAACACCAGATATCTTCTTCCTAAAGCTTTAACAGGTGTGGCAGTAGCGAGCTTTATTTTCATAGTTGGTGGATTCGTTGGTAGTCAAACAGGATTATTTGATGCACCTTTAGGCGAACATTCTAATACTCAAGCGGATGAATTATTTCCTAATCTTATGGTGGGTGACCAAATAAACGGTTGGACCTTAGTTGAAAAGAATCGGTTTAAAGAATCGAAACTTCTTACAGCAAGCTTTAGAGGAAGTTCAGCAGTAACGGGAACGATTAAGTATACGAAAAATCAATCTTCAGCTTACGCAACGTTTATTCCGGATCAAGATTCATTAGCTAACTTGCCGATTGATGATTATAGTCTCGCACCGATTATTGCCTTTAATTCCAAGGATCAACAACTTGTAGAAAAAACATTTGGCCTAGCAGCTTCAGCAGATATCGAAGGGGTAACGCTCATTCTGAATCAATATATTGTGAAGCATAAAGAAAATGAAGTGATACAAGATGAAGCAGCCATCGAAAGGATCTTGTTACCTAAGGAAGACGAACCTATCCAAAAACCTTTTTCGATTCAAAAAGATTCGGAAAATAGAATGGTTTTACAAGGTCATCTAAATTCCATCTATAATGAATTTAAATCTACAAAAACAGATGATTTATTAGCAGAGTTATCACCATCCGACGTTTTCCAGTTATGGATGTATGCGGAAGAAATCAAAGATTATCGTACGCAGTATGCACTATTTATAGATGATAAACAGTATGTAAAGACCTTTGAAACGGTTGAGGAGTATATAGATGCGAAGAAAGAACCGAATTCTTCCTCATTACTTCAATCAGTAAAAGAGGGCCAACTAAATGAGGTTATTGTAAACGACGGAACATCTTATATCTCAATAGAAGAAGAACTTGGTCTTGGCTTTGGGCTTTCAAAAGATGAAAAGGGAATTTGGAAAGTGAATTGGTCCCCGATTCAATAACTAGTATTGTCATTTGACGATCATAAAATAAATATGGAGACTCAGTCAATCCTATGAGTCTCCATTTTTTTCCGTTTATGCATAACTAATCATGTTTTGGATATTTTCCTACTACATGAATAGCCGTAATGATCCTCTTATTAATCCATTTACGATTTTCAGGCGTATTTAACTTTTCATATACCATTTTTCGACCTTCCTCACTTGTAATGTAATGGCTTGGAAGGTTATTTAAACTTAAAGCGATAATATCGTTTTTACACTTCTCACATTTACAGAAAGTTTGATAGTCTGGACCATTTATAGACATAGTTACTAACGCAATTACAATCTCTTCCATCACATTCTTGTAGCCAATCATATTTCCACTCCAACTTTATAATCGAAATTCATACTTAATTTTCAATATTTCTGCATTAGTTAATCAATGTCCTTTAATTTTTGATTCAAATATGTAAGTTAGTCAATTATACCTATACTCCTTGTACCTCAAAGCGGTGCAAATCACGGTTTTCTCCGATTACGATTAAGATATCATTTTTATAAATACGTTCATCTGCTACAGGCGAAATGATGATATCTTCTCCCCTTTGGATCCCAATAATATTACATCCAAACTTAGCACGTACATCTAAGTCTTGTAAGGTTCTTTGATGTAATTTTTCAGAGCAGACAATTTCAACAATGCTATGATCCTTAGATAGCTCGATATAATCAATTATTTTCTCAGAAATGACATGATGGGCAATTCTCTTGGCCATATCACGCTCGGGATGGATGACTCGGTCCGCACCGATCTTTTCTAAAACCCTTTGGTGGTAGATATTTGATGCTTTCACCCATACTTGATTTACCCCTAGTTCTTTTAAAAAAAGGGTCGTTAGTATGCTTGTTTCAATATCATGACCAAAAGAAACAATGACATGGTCCATGTTTTTTATTCCAAGCTCTTTAAGTGTATTTTCATTTATGGCATTTGCTTGAACGGCATGAGTAGCAAATTTACTGTATCTTTCAACCTTTTCTTCGTCTCGGTCAACTGCTAATACATCAACACCTAGATAGTGAAATTCCTCTACCAAACTTCCGCCGAATCTTCCTAGTCCAATCACTGCAAATTGTTTTTTCAAACTACCATCCCTCCTACATTCAGAAGTCCAAGGCTTGCTAAACTTACTATAATCATCCCCATTTATAGCTAATTGATGCATTAAACACCTATTCTATTGGTGTTTTAAACATTGAAAAAAAGCTAGAGAAATCTCTAGCTTCAAGAAGGTTATATTCAAACATTAATGACCTTGTTGACGGAATGTCATGTGTTGTTGTGTGTTATACGAAGGAATGTGTTGGCCGCTAACCGGTTGGTAGCTAGAGATTCCCATTTGAGTAGACATTTGTTGTTCCATTTGGTTACAAAGGTTAATCACTTCTTGACAACGTTGGATCGCAATATGATGATTTTGTAAGCTTTGTTGAAGATATTGAGCCGCTTGGCGCTCACGTTGAACTAATTGCTCAAGCATTTGAGCGTTTTGTTGTTCCTGTTGTAACATTTGTCTGTATTGTTGGTTCCCTTGTTCTGTTTGATTAATTAATTGTTGAGCAAGTTGTCTACATTCATTAATGACATTATGTGTATTATTCATAGTCATTCCTCCATTTAAATCTTTTAGGATTATGTTTATTGAAAACCATTTCTTAACTGATCTTCATTTGGTGCTTCTATATATTTTGCTAAAAGGTCATTTTGATTCACTAAAGTAGGGACTTGATAAAAACCTCGTCTATTCATATATTCAAATAATTCATAGGCTTGATCAGAACAGTTTTTAGCACTTTGAATAATCGTATCTCTTAAGTTTTTGTTCGAGATTTCAAGAGAAGCTGTCATTTTTACGACTGCACTTGATTTATGGATACTCAACATCCCTTGTGCAAGATCTTGGTCAGTCATATTCTGTATAGAAGGTTTAGGATAAACCTGCATTGGATTATCTAATCCGTATCTAGGCACAAACTCTGAAAAGACTTTATATGTGCTCTTCCCTTCTGTCATTGTTTCAGGTTTTTGTGTTAGCTGTATAAGCTGGTTGTACTCATTGATCATAAAATTCAATTGATGATGTAATATTTCTAATAAAGACTCATCCGTTACAAGTGTTTCATAAATATGAAATTGATTAATGCTATTAATCGCACAAGTTAAAACTTCATGGAGTTCTAGTACTTCATGTGCACCAAGTTGTTCAGTGTTCATTTCTTACCCCCGGGTAGTCATTTGGAATTCCAACGTTATCATCATCTAATTTACATTTACTTATACGAAGAATTTTTACCAAATTTTATATAATGAAAAATGGATTATTTTTATATATAAAAATGAAAAATAATTAGTGAGGTGTTAACTATGGAATATTGGCAAATTATTTTTAGAGCGATTATAGCTTTTTTCGTGTTATTAATTTGGTGTAGGTTATTAGGTAAAAAGTTAATAGCCCAAGTAACGTTTTTTGATTATGTAGCCGGAATTACGATTGGTTCCGTTGCTGCAAATATGATGTTAAATGTAAATATATCCCTTTGGGTAGGCGTAGCTGGTTTATCTATGTTTTGTTTACTCGCACTCGTTTTAGATTGGCTTGGTGTAAAATCTTACAAAGTTCGTAAAGTAGGAGATGGTGAGCCACTTCTTATTATTAAGCAGGGAAAAATATTAGAGGAAGCGATGAAAAAAGGCCGTTTGAATATGGATAATCTTCTTTTCATGCTCCGAAAGAAGAACATTTTTTACTTAGATGAAGTAGAACTTGCATACTTTGAAACAGATGGAACGATTAGTGCATTAAAAAAATCCGACATACAACCTGTCACACGTCAGGACATGAATTTATCAGCTCTTTCACGAGGAGTACCGCAAGCAGTCGTAATTGATGGGCATTTAATTAAAAAAGGACTGCAGGAATTAGGTAAAGACGAGAGATGGCTAAAGAAACAACTAGAGCATGTTGGAGTAGATGACTGGACAGAGGTTAAATTAGCTCAGGTTGATCAAACGAACCAAATGTATGTAGACAGAAAAAATGATCTACTGCACTAAAATTAAAATAGAGCCAGGGATTAGTATCCTCAATATATACTAATCCCTGTCTCTAAGGAGTTAAAAATGTTATTAAAATCTGGTGTTTCGGGTTTTTATTATAGAGATGAACCTCCGATGACAAATAGAAAAGAATTTAAAGAAACCTGCATTCATCTCTGTAGATTAACTGCTGGTACTTTATTAGAATTTAACCAACCTGAAATCAATGTGAATTTTTACGAAGCTATATTAGAATATGAAAAGGAAATCATTCACATTTTATTAAACGCTCATTACCCCTATTTAGCTTTTGCAAAATCCGTGAACGCTTTTAACATTGATTTTATTGACATACCAAGGTTCTTACCATATCAAGAAGGTTATCGTGTGTTAACATTTACTGAGTTATATGAACCGATACAATATAAAAATCACAAAAATCATCTGATATTAAATGAGAATGAATTAAACATCGCTGAACTAAATCAGATTAAGAGATGGAAGCCAGCAATAGTAGGTGAAATCATTTTTAACTTTTGGGATTAGATAGTGCCTAAGTGTATATCTCTTCCCATTCCTCTCTTAAAATACCCATTCGGATAGAATCATAATACTCCCCATTGTATTGTCGACACTTACGCATACGCCCTTCTAATTGAAGACCAAGTTTTTCAGCCACTTTCATCATGCGATCATTTCCTGACCAAGTGGTAATACCAACTCTTGGTACATCCTTTGTCTTAAAAATGGTATCAACCCAAAGCTTTAACGCTTCTGTTCCATATCCTCCGTTCCAATACTTTGGATTATAAATAACAATTCCTGCTTCAAGCCAATTGGAAGGTTGATGTTCCCAATAAAAGCTTACGGTACCAATAATTTCGCCATCCACATCAATAGCCATCCACCTTACTTCTTCTCCATTGATTTCTTTTATTTCTCTTTTATAAAAGGTTTCATAATCGATATGATTTAGTGGGAAGTATGGGGCATCCCATTTTTTCCATTCTGGATTTACCACTCCATAAATCAACTGCCATAATATTTTTAAATCATCTTCTTTTATTTTTCTTAACTTAACTTTATTACCGATAATGAATTCCATATTCATAAGCCCCCAAATCGTTCTTTATTTTCTATTAATAGACTTGGAAGATTCAAATCTAGAAAAATAAGTTACCCGTAAACTATTTATACCATTTATTGGCTAAAGATAAAAATAAAAAAGCCAGTTCCATTCAAGATAATTGGAACTAACTTATAAAGGGACCTCAAGTAAAATTTTCGTACCTTTTCCTATTTCTGATTGAATCAATAAGTCTCCACCCACTGATTTAGCTCTCTCATCCATGCTAAATAATCCGACACCACGGTTAGTATTAGACACATCAAAGCCTTTTCCCATGTCTTCTATTACCACTCTTAACGTATCTTCTGCTTCTCTTAAAGTGACCGACACCTTTTCCGTTTCGGCATACTTTCGAATGTTTGTTAGTGCCTCTTGAATAATACGATAAATGGTAATTTCCTTATTAGCCGTGAGACGAACATTTAAATAACAGTCAAATTGGACATCAATTTTATAATGATCAGAGTATCGTATTAAATAGGAACGTATTGCTGGAACGAGACCTAAGTCATCTAATACGGAAGGTCTTAATTCTTGCGAGATTTTCCTAACTTCTTCAATTAATTCTGTTGCTTCAACTTGTAGCTGATCAATTAGTGGGTGTTCAACTTGTGATTGAAGAATATTGATTGAGATTAAATGACTATACAAATTTTGTCCAATACCATCATGCAAGTTCCTCGATAGTCTTTTTCTCTCTTCCTCTTGTACATCGATAATTTTTGTCATCATTTGTTGTAATTGAACTTCGACCTTTTTTCTTTCGGTAATTTCGTAGCGTATCGCTAAATATTGATACGGCTTTCCCTCCTCATCGAGAAATGGAACGATAGTTGTGTCTACCCAGTAATAGGAACCATCTTTAGCCTTATTTTTAATTTCACCCTTCCAAACCTTACCGGAAGAGATCGTTTTCCATAAATCTTTAAAGAATTCTTTAGAATGATGCCCAGAATTAATAATTCGGTGATCTTTCCCTAATAATTCTTCTTTTGAGTATTTAGAGATGTTTGAAAATTGTTCATTAACAAACTTAATCATCCCTTTTTGATCTGTAATCGCCACAATGGAAGACGTATCAAGGGCAAATTTTAAATCAACAAGCTCTTGCATGGATTTCTTTAATTCTTCAACTACTCGTTTATAATCCGTTATTTCTTTTCTAATGGCTAAAAATTTATATGGTTTTCCATGTTCGTCTAAAAAAGGAACAATGGTTGTATCAACCCAGTAATATGTACCATCTTTCGCTTTGTTTTTAATTTCTCCGCTCCAGACTTTACCTGATGAAATAGTTTTCCATAAATGACTCATAAACTCTTTAGAATGATAACCTGAATTAATAATTCGATGGTCTTTTCCAAGTAGTTCTTCTCTACCGTACTTTGACACCTCACAAAATTTATCATTTACATATTGGATGACACCATGTTTGTCTGTAAATGCGACAATGGTGGATTCATCAAGAGCAAATTTTAAATCTACTAACTCACTAAAGGGGTTATTTTCTTTTAAATCAAAAAAACTTATAAAAAAATAGGGGTGTTCACCTAAACTAAAATAATTCGTTCGGAATAATAGCGGAAACTGTTTACCTGACGAATGTTTGGCAAATAACTGAGTAATGGCACCCTCTTCAACTTTGTCCAGAACAATGTCTGGTAATAGATGATTGATTTGGTAATCCTTAATATTTTTTTCAGTAAGTCCAAATATTTGACAAGCATGTTGGTTCATGTAGGAAATCTTTCCTGACTGATCAACTACAATAGTTGCTTCATTTGAATTCTTAGGAAAATGAATTCCTTTTCCCTTTGTAATTCTTTGCATATAGTCACCTTCTATATCAAATAAGATGATTTAACATGTCATCTAATTTGTTAGCGTACTTTTGTACAATCAATTGTTCTTCAACTGTAATGATATTCTTTGTTCTTCTTCCAACCAATAACACCCCTTTAGGGATTCCTTTAACATGGATGGGTACTGCATAGGAAAAAAGGAGTTTTTCTGCAAGCATAATCGGGTACTCCAATACTTTCCCTACAATATTGTTTGGAAAGTCATTTACACTCATCGGTCTTCCTGTTAGAATGACTCCCCCTGCAATTCCTTTCCCGTAACGAACTGTAATCCTCTTGTATTTGTCAGTGAGATTACCTGCAGCAAAGCGCCAGTTAATATCCGGTCCTCTTTTATTCTGTATAGCTAAACCAACAAAGTCACATTGAATCTCTTTTAACAATTCTTGACAAGCTTCATCAATCATTTCAGTTGCTTTTCCTACTAGCAATTCGTCTTTATACTCCATAACCTAGTAATCCTTTTTTAAGTGCATAAGTAACTAACTCAGGTCTTGTTTTCATCTGAAGTTTCTCCATTAAATTACCTTTATGAGTTTCAACGGTTTTTACACTAATAACGAGCTGTTCCGCTATTTCTTTATTAGAATATCCCTTTGCAATCAAAGTTAACACTTCTCGTTCTCGATCAGATAATAAATTGAATGAATCCGTATCACCCTGTTTCACTCCAACAATATATTCTTCCATTAATCTTTTTGTAGCAGAAGGATGGAGATAGGCATTCCCATTTGCCACTGTATGGATGGCTCCTATCAGTTCATCATGTGGAGCACTTTTTAAAATACAACCTGAAGCCCCCGCCTGGATGGCTCTAAACAGATATTCTTCATCGTCATGCATAGTTAAAATTAAGATAACTACTTCAGGCATGAGTTTCTTTAGTTCAGATGTAGCTGAAAGCCCATCCTTTCCGTGTGGCATGCTTAAATCCATCACGACAACATTGGGCTTTAATTCGAGTGCTTTCTGAATGCCTTCATTTCCTTCTGAAGCTTCTCCTATCACTTCCATTTCAGGGTGGTTATTTAATAGCATCTTCAAACCCATCCTGACAACAGAATGATCATCACATAATAATATTTTTATCAACTTTTTGATCCTCCTCGTCAAACATGACACCATTTAAATCATTGAAAGATTCACTTTTGATATTCCACTATTATAACGGTAGAAATACTCTAATAGTAGTACCTTCACCCATGATGGAAGAAATAGTACATTTTCCCCCTATTAGTAACATTCGCTCCTTCATGGCTGCTAAACCTGCTGATTTATCTTCAACAAGATTGACATCGAATCCGTTACCGTAATCAGTAATCTCAATAGATAGATGATCAGACTCCCATTTCAGCAGCATTTGCACTTTTGAAGTGTCTGCATATTTAGCAATATTCCCTAGCGCCTCTTGGCATACACGAAAAAGGGTAATGTTCTCTTGATCTTTTAAATTGTGTTCTTCCCCTTCGTTGATAAGGTCAACCATAATTCCATAAGTGGACGTATATAAATTTAGATAGCTTTTCAATGCAGGTGATAGTCCTAGAGTAGTTAATGTTGGTGGATGAAGCTCCACGGATAATAATCTAATCTCTTGGATTGTATGAGCGAGCATTTGATTCATTTCTTGTATATAGTTCTTCATATCTTCTTGTTCCATTCCAGACTCAATCACTTGAAGACCTGTAAATAGACTATATAAAGTTTGTCCTACTCCTTCATGAAGCTCTAGAGCAATCCGTTTAATTTCTTCCTCTTGAGATTGTATAATATAGGAACTGATTCGATTTTTAGCTTGAATAGTCTCCATTTAACCTTCCTCCCCCTTTTAGCACCTAAAACCTATAAGCAATATCACTAACTTGAAAAATAATAAAAAATAGAGATGGTCCCTCTCATCTTCAGAAGAAATGAAGAATATTGGAGACCATCTATTTAACTTATATTGTTTATGCGACTCTCTTAGATTCAGGAATTAATTTATGTCCAGCTCTTTGGTAGTAGTACCAGTTTAAACCAATCGAAATGACATAGAATGCAATGAAGAAGTAGAATGCTGTTACCGGAGTTCCAGTAGCTCCAACTGACCAACCAAATAACTTAGGAATAAAGAAGGAACCGTAAGCTGCAAATGCTGCAGTGAAACCTAGAACAGGTGCTGCTTCTTTAACAGGGAAGATATCCGGGATCATTTGGAAAGTAGAACCTGAACCGATACCTGCTGCTGCAAATAAGACTAAGAATGAAGCTAAGAATCCTGCAAAGTGTTTTTCAGTTGTAAAGTAGATAACAAAACCTGCTCCTACAGACATGAAAACTAAAACCCAAGCAGTTACTAACGCTCCACCTAATTTATCTGAAATCCAACCACCAATTGGTCTGAAGGCAGCTGCTAAGAATGCTCCTAAGAAGGCTAAACCAATATGCTCAGGGAACTGAGATTTTAATAATAATGGAAATGCTGCAGAATAACCGATAAATGAACCAAATGTTGCTACATATAACCATGTCATAACCCAAGTATGCTTACGTTTTACAATGACAAATTGATCCGCAACTGATTGTTTTGCATTAGGAAGATTATCCATTCCAAAGTAAGCTACGATTGTTAATATTACAATTGGAATTACCCAAACAAATGCTGCATTTTGAAGCCAAACTGTTGCTCCAGTTGGTAATACTTGACCATTACCAATTAATGCAAAAGTGCTTGATGTAATCACTAAAGGAGTAACGAATTGAACAACAGATACCCCCATGTTACCAAGACCACCGTTGATTCCTAAAGCTGTACCTTTTTCTTTCTTTGGAAAGAAGAAACTCATATTGGCTGATGCAGATGAGAAGTTACCTCCACCAAGTCCACAAAGTGCCGCTAGTAATAACATAACAGAGTAAGGTGTGTCTGGATTTTGTACAGCGAAACCAATACCTACTGCGGGAATGGCTAAAATAGCAGTTGAGAATACCACCCAGTTTCGCCCACCAAATTTACCTACTGAGAATGTATAGAAGAATCGTAGAGTTGCTCCCACTAAACCAGGCATAGCAGCTAAAGTAAACAACTGCTCTGGAGTATAGTTAAAGCCTACATCATTTAGTCTAACAGCAACAACGGACCAAATTTGCCATACAATAAACGCTAACATTAAAGTGGGTACTGAGATAAGTAAGTTTCTACGAGCGTGTTTTTTTCCTTCTGTTTGCCAAAAATGTTCGTCTTCTGGTTCCCAACGTGTAATTCGGTTTGTTCTACTCATGATTAATCTACCTTTCTGATGACGTAATATAATTCACTAAATGTATCAAAGGCGATCCATTCATCTTTGTTCATGGTAACTTTCGATGTTAATGGAACAGCAAAGAATCTTTTATGATCAAAGAAAATGCGGAGATGAGTATCATCTGGGCAAGTTTCTAACTTCACTAAACTTTTTCTAATGTAAGGAGCCTTTTCTTCTCCGTTTTTATCTTGAATAGAAATGTCTACAGCTGTAGAAACATATTCTTGTAGACTTTCTAAATTAATGGTTTCCACAACTTCCACACCCTTTTCGATTTGAATAAACATATAATTGATAGCCTTGTAGATAATTCCAAAACTCTTCGCCGCCGTTTTTTTCTAAATGAGTAATCACATCATCTTCCGAATCAAAACGACTCATCCCTTTTACTTCAGCTACAACCACTTGTGCCCCTTCTATCGACTTTTCTTCTAGATACCAATTAACACGAACATTCTTAAATACTTCTGACAGAATGTTGTCAATTTCCTTAGAAAAGTTTTCAGTAGACGGCTTCACAAAGCAAAAATCTAAATATGTTTCATTGTTCATTTATTTCACACCCTTTTGATCTTTTTTGAAGATCAAGATAGCAATTGGAAATAGTAAAATGTTTAATCCAGCAAGAATAATAGAGTTTGTATAGTTTTCAAAATAATATTGATGTACCATTTTTTGAGTAAAAATGATGTTAAGCATTAAAATCACTAGTAGTGCTGTAATTCCAAAGTATTTAGACTTCATAACGTTTCACCCTAACTGCGTAAACCGCTCCATTTTCCACTTGCACCTGAATTTCCGGTAGAGGACGTCTTGGAGGACCTGCTGTTGGTGCTCCTGTGTTCACATCAAATTTACCGTGGTGACATGGACAAATCATTTCACCCTTCTCTTTTTCCCAGAAAACAGGACAGCGCAAATGTGTACAAGCAGATTGATAGGCTACATACTTATCCTCAGATAAGCGAATCAGAATCGCATCGTCATGTTCACCAGGAAACTTGAAATCTACTGCATTTCCTATAGGAATGGCTTTCACATCTGTTATTTTCTTGTGTGGATACTCTTTATCTCCTAACCCCATTAATTCCTTTGCTGCCACAGCCCCCCATGGGAGAGAGGAAATAGCGAATACTCCTGCAGCCCCCACTAGAGTCTTCATAAACCCACGTCGATCTAATCTTCTTTCATTATTTCGATCAATGTTGTGTGTATAATTATCTTCGTTAAAGGGGATTTTATTATTTTTATCGTTCATGGAAATCCCTCCTAGAATAGCTTTGTGATACCCTGTAAAATACCAGGGAGATTGACTTTTACATTTGTTTCTCCTTCTAGATAAGGCATGCTTGTTACCCATTTATCGTTATCTAGATTAAATTTCTTTCTTTTAGCTTCAATTTCTTCATCGGTTAACCATTGTAAAGTGTCTGTTGGACATACACTTGCACACATCGGAGGAATTCCATCTTTTGTACGGTCGATACATAAGTCGCACTTATACATTAAGTTTTGTTCTGTATCAAATTTAGGAATTCCGTATGGACACGCAATCGTACAGTTTTGACATCCGATACATTTCTCAACTAACGCTGATAATACTGCACCTGTTTCGTGTATTTGAATTGCTTGAGCCGGACAGCTTCTCGCACATGCTGGATTCACACAATGAAGGCACATGAGTGGCATTGTTTGTCTGTTAACAAGTGGATTCACATCGTACACGTAGTTTCTGTTTCTTTCCTCATGACCACCACACTGTGTACATGCAGCTAGACAAGAACGGCATCCTATACAGTTTTCAAGTTCTAAATAAAGCCTCTTCTTCATTTATTGCACCTTCTTTGTTTCTAGTTTTACAATTTGTGCTGCACAAGCCTTAAATTCAGGCATACGTGACATTGGATCAAGTGCTGCGATTGTTAGTAGATTAATAGAGTCATCATGACCGAAATGATACGGTACAAACACTGTATCCTTACGTATCGCTTCTGTAATTTTCACTTTATATTTAGCTTCTCCACGTCGAGTATATAGACGGATGTACTCTTCGTGCTGAATGTTATATTTAGCTGCTGTTTCCGGATGAACTTCTACATATGGTTCTGGACACATATCAAGTAAGAACTGAATTCGTCTCGTCTGATTACCAGATAAGTAGTGATAAACGACGCGGCCAGTCGTTAACCGAAGCGGATACTCTGCACAAGGTTCTTCCGCTGGTGGACGGTACGGTAAGGCACAAATTTTTGCTTTTTTGTCTGGATGATAGAATTGTTTATCTAAGAACATATGAGGTGTTCCTTCATCCTCCGCATCCTTACAAGGCCAGAATACTCCATCTTGCTTCTCGATTTTATCCCAGGTAGCTCCGTAATAATCGGCATAGCCTCCTTTTGTTGCTAAGCGGAATTCATCACCGACATCTTTTGCTGTTTTTAAGTGTGAGAAATACTTCCCTCTACCCAATCGTTCAGCAAGTTCAACTTGCATTTCCCAGTCTGTCTTTGATTCTCCTAATGGCTCTTGAGCTTTGTTAATTTTAATAATACGACCTTCAATATTTGTAACCGTTCCTTCGTCTTCAGCCCAAGTTGTAGCCGGTAAAATAACGTCTGCAAACTCAGCTGATTCTGATAGATAGAAATCTGAACAAACCATAAAGTCTAAGTCTTTCATTGCTTTTCTTACAAAGTTTAAATTTGGTGCTGATACAGCTGGGTTCGAACATAATAAGTACAGCCCACGAATCACTTTTTGATCCATTAATTCAAACATTTCATATGCGGAAACCCCAGCTTGTGGCATTTCTTCTGGTGTGATCCCCCATACGTCACATACTTCTTTGACATGTTGTGGGTTAGCGATTTTACGGTAACCTGGTAGAGCGTCTGCTTTTTGACCATGCTCACGTCCACCTTGACCATTACCTTGGCCAGTAAATGTTGCGACTCCTGATTTCGGACGACCAATTTTACCTGTAACAAGTGCCATATTAGAATAGGCTGAGACGTTATCTACTCCTTTATGTTGTTGTTCAATTCCGCGAGCGAACATGACAACAGCATTTGGTGCTTTTCCGTATAGTTCAGCTGCACGAATAATTTTTTCCGGAGCTACCCCTGTTATTTCACTTGTATATTCTGGAGTGAACTCTTTTACTAATTCCATTGTTTCTTCAAAACCGTTTGTGTGTTTATCGATGAAATCTTGATCAATATGCCCATTTTGGATAAGTAAGTTAACAATTCCGTTTGCTAATGCTAAATCTGTTCCTGGGCGTATATCTAAGTGAAGGTCCGCTCTTCTTGCAATCGGTGTTTCACGAGGGTCAACAACGATTAAATAGCCTCCTCTTTCTTGTACAGCCCAAATTCTAAACATTGAAGTTGGATGACATTCAGCTGTATTACTTCCGGCAATGAACAAGCAATCTGTTTCATTAATATCTGACCAAGGTAGAGTTGAACCGCGGTCAACACCGAATGTTCTCATAAACCCACCAGCTGCACTCGACATACAGAAGCGACCATTGTAATCAATATATCTAGTTCCTAATGCAACTCGAGCGAATTTACCTGTTAAATAACATTTTTCGTTTGTCATCGATACGCCACTGAAAACTCCTAGTGAATCTTTTCCGTATTCTTGTTGCAGCTTCTGGAAGTTAGCTACAATTAAGCTATACGCTTCTTCCCAAGTAGCTTCACGGAATCCATCTTTCGTTCCTTTTAACGATTGATCATCGCGAATAAGCGGTTTTAAAATACGATCTTTATGATTAACTTGTTGGTAAGCCGTAACACCTTTTGGACACATTTTTCCATTCGTTACTGGCCATTCGTATCTAGGTTCAACACCAATAATTTGATTTGTCTTTGTATTTACACGTAAGTTCATTCCACATTGCATTCCGCAATAACTACAGTGCGTTTTAACTAGCTTTTCATTTGGATGATGTAAATTTTCTATATGTTTAGCCTTTTGCATTTTGATTAGCCTCCTTGACCTTCACTTCATGTGTAGGGAATCCAGAGAATACCGAGATACGATACTTTCTGCGACAAGGAAGACATAGCTCTGCAAGATGGTGATCTTCCTTTTTAAATTCCATATGATTCATTCCTAAAACTTCAACTACATCATTTGATTGTTCTGATGAAACAAACTCAGTTCCACAAACCTTACACTCTTTCATTGATTGCTCTCCGTAATGCTCACGGTAGTTTCTAGCAAAAACACTTAATGGTCTGAACGGAATGTGAGCTAATTTACCGAACGGTAGATAAATGAGTGTTACGATTACTGAATACTGGTGAATTAAAGACATAACTGAGTGTCCCCAACCCGCTAATACCATGTTTTGAAATGTTAATGCTAACCCTGTCACACTGATGAATAATAGTAGATAAAGTGGTAAAAAGTCGTAAATGAAATTTTGTTCCGCTCTTGCTTGCATATTTTTTAAGCGACGATATAGAGCCATACATACACCAGCAATAACCATGATTGCCGAGATATTTAAAGCGTTATAGAAAAGATAACCTAAGGCACCATCTGCTTTAATTGTCATAATGTCAATGCCCATGCCAACAACTGTGTAATATCCATTCTCTGGCATCGTGAAGTACATCCAACCGAATACTAGAGGGAAAGTTACTAGGCAAGAGATAATACATCCCCACCCCATCAAGATGTGTTGTGTCCAGCGATACAATCCTCTGTTCCAAATAAAGTTATACGTTGCTAGTTGCTCAACCGAAGTTTTTGGAGTTGATTTTCTAAAAAGTAATTTCAATCCTTTTTTAATGATAATCTTTGTTGGTGGCCTTTCTCCCCAAGCGATAAAGCGATAGAAGAATCCTCCAATAAAAACGATGGTTCCGACCATATATCCATAAAGATTCAAGTCAACATGTGTAAACATTCTTGTTCCGATAAATGATAGTAAGATTAGTCCGCTAATGGTTAAAAACATTGATTTTGCAAATTTTGATGCAAATGCATTGTTAATGGATTGTTTTTGTTTAGCTGCTGTTATTTTTGCTTCCATTTTTGCTCCTCCTCAAAACGATTAACTTATTTACATTTTAGGTGGGGAGCTGAAATTCACGTATCGGGGGATTTCCCCATCCTGTAGGGGAAATTCCCTTAGAGGTGGTAAGGAAGGATTTTAAACTAGCCCAAAACCCTTGATAAATAAGGGTTTGCACAAGCTTGATGAAATTGTGGCAGTTTTGTTACGCAAGATACTTTATAGGGGAAATTCCTTATTTGCTGTAAAAAAAACAAAAAAACTTGGTTTACCCAAGCTTTTTTCGTGAAAACTTATAAAGATTTATACTCCTTTTCTGTTCCGTCAGAAAACTCAACTTCTAATTCAAACTTCTTATAAGAAGAATCCAGTTCAAAGACATTTAATACTTCTTCAATTACTTTTTCATCTTCAGTCGTTTGATCGAATGTCAGCTTTTGAAACAGTGGTTTTAATCTTTCAAAAGCCTCGTCTCCTTGTAGTTGGACATCCTTTATTTGGTCTTTTATTTCCGCTTCCATTTCGTCCGTTTCATTTTCATAGCTAGCATCATATGATTTATTTTGCTCATATTCAATATCTAAATCAAAGCTTGAAAAATTAAACATCGTACCATCTTCGTTTTGCGCAGGATTTGTTTGCTCATTTGTGATATCTTCCTCTGTCTTAACCGGTGCATTTTCTGGTGGAGCAGAAACATCGTGCCTGTCATTATTACATCCTTGTACAATCAACAATACAAAAAGGGTAATAGATAACTTAATTAAATATGTCATTTACACAACCTCCTCTTGATTATTTTTACCAAAAAACAAAAAAAGACTCATTCACATGATGCGAACAAGTCAAAAATTTATACAAATATAATATAAGCTAGAAAAACAACGGTTGTTAAACTAAAACCTAAAGTAAATATTCCTCTTAATACGGAAGCCCAATTGTTCACTCCTGTAAATCCAATTAATCCTGAAACAAATATCCCTATTGAGGTATAAAACAAAATTTCAAGAGGATGAATATCAAACCATTTTATGATGCGTGTTTTTATGGATGTAGTTGAAACTAACATGATTAACAGAAAACATATAATGGATAAGTAAAATGAACTTATGTTAAATATTCGCCCCATTCGTACCTCCTTCTCTCACAAAGAATCTCTCACTATATATGAATACTTGTACACTTTTAAGTTCTTTAAATTTAATTACATTAAGTCCTATAATTACATTTATATTACTATCAATTAAAATTATCCTATAAATTTATCTCTTTTTAATAAACGTTTCCCTTTCATTTTTTGTTAACTCTATTAATATTACGGTTGACATATAATCTAATTTCCCTTTATCCTATATTTGTAACGAAAAACATTATATGGGGGAAATTTTCATGAAACTTAAGACAATTGACATCACACTAGCAGGAATGTTCGTTGCGCTTATGGCTGTTGGTGCTAACATCACTTCGATTGCACCTTTTATGGTAGTTGGTGGGGTACCAATTACTTTGCAAACATTTTTTGCTCTTCTAGCTGGTGCTATTTTAGGTAGTCGCTTAGGAGCTATCTCAATGGTCGTTTACGCATTAGTTGGGATGATTGGTGTTCCTGTTTTTGCACAATTTACTGGTGGTTTCTCAATTTTCATTAAACCAACATTCGGCTTTATTATTTCTTATGTTTTTACTGCATTTATAACAGGATATATCATTGAGAAAATGAACAAAACAGCAGGCGTATATGTTTTTGCAGCATTAGTTGGTATGGTCATTAACTATGTATTCGGAACAAATTGGATGTACGCTGCATATAAACTATGGGCAGCCGCTCCTGAAGGCTTTACATATAAAATGGCATGGGCTTGGATGGTTGTACCTTTACCAAAAGATATTATTCTATCAGTTTTAGCCGGTCTAATGGCCCTGCGTTTAGAGCGTACCGTTCTATCACGTAGTCAATTCAAACACCTTAGAAAGTCTGCCTAAATATTACTTTAAATTTAGTTGCTCTTTATTATTAAGGGCAACTATTCATTTCAAGGGGGATTCAGGATGAATTGGAAGGAATTAGCGACGGAAGTCATTAATGGGAAAGAACTTTCAAATGAGGAAGCACTCAGCATCTTAAATAGTAAGGATGAAGAGATTTTAGAATTGCTTAATGGAGCTTATACCATTCGTCATCACTACTATGGAAACAAAGTAAAACTAAATATGATTATTAATACAAAATCCGGACTTTGCCCTGAGAACTGTGGGTATTGCTCTCAATCTAGTATTTCATCAGCTCCTATTGAGAAATATAGAATGATGGATAAAGATAGTATTGTAAAAGGAGCAGAACAAGCCTACAACCTGAATGTTGGTACCTATTGCATCGTAGCGAGTGGGCGAGGGCCAAGCAACAAAGAAATTGGCGAAGTTGTATCTGCTGTTAAAGAAATTAAAGACAAATATAATATGAAGGTTTGTGCTTGTCTTGGATTATTAAAACCGGAACAAGCAACCCAGTTAAAAGAAGCTGGAGTTGACCGTTATAACCACAATATAAACACTTCAGAATCACACCATGAATCCATTACAACCTCGCATACATATCAAGACCGCGTTAACACGGTAGAAATTGTTAAAGAGTCGGGTATTTCTCCTTGCTCAGGAGTTATTATTGGGATGAGAGAAACAAAACAAGATGTAGTTGATATGGCTAAAAGTTTACGCGTTTTAGATGCGGACTCTATTCCAGTGAATTTCTTACACGCAATCGACGGTACTCCATTAGAAGGAACAAATGAACTAAATCCTAGATATTGCTTAAAGGTACTGTGTTTAATGAGATATATGAATCCAACAAAAGAGATTCGAATCTCTGGGGGACGAGAAGTAAACCTTCGAAGTCTTCAACCCTTTGGTCTTTACCCTGCTAATTCCATTTTTGTTGGTGATTATTTAACAACAGCGGGTCAGGAAAGTACTTCTGATCATCAAATGCTCGTTGATTTAGGGTTTGAAGTAGATTTTATAAAAGAGCCGGTAAATAATTAACTTTTGGAGATGAATCTTAAGATTCATCTCTTTGGTTTTTTCAAGGTTATTTACATTATACTTTGTCCGTTGATTTCCGCTCCAGCCACTTGCTTTCCGCAGGGAGGGATGGGAGCCTCCTCGCCGTTCCGTCTGTGGGGTCTCCCATTCCCTCTATCCCTGCAGGAGTCAAGTGGCTTCCGCTCCAATCAACTCAGTGTTCTGTACTCAGTCCCCATTTACATTTAAAAATCACATCAAAAGTCACTTTCAGTGTAATTTTACTCCATTGAAAATGTAATGAAATAACTAATCCCTATATTTATTGTGGGAAGATTCCTGAGGTGAAGTATGGTGCGGTTAATTAGTAACGGATTTCTTGTCCTTTTTTCTCTTTATACAATTCCTCAAACTCATCCTTTAGCATGGAATATACAACGGTGTCGTGGAAGTTAGTGCCATCGAAGTCGGTTTGCCTTAAGACTCCATCTCTATGGAAACCGTATTTTTCTAATAGTTTCTTTGAACCCACATTGTTAGCAAATATGTCCCCTACTAATCGATTTAGACCTAATACATTAAAAGTATAAGGAATCATTTCATTCAACACTTCTGTCATTACTCTCTTTTGCTGAAAATCCTTATGTATGACAACCCCCATTTCCGCTTTTTTGTGCCAAAAGTGTAGTTTGTGTAAACGGAATACACCAATTAATCTATTGGTTTTTTTATCAACAATAACCCAAGGAATCTCTTTTTCCCTCTTAAACCTATCTATACATGACAGAATATATTCCTTCATTTCTTCTACATTTTTAACTGGGTTAGGTGTAATGTATTTCATGGTTTCTCGGTCACTCATAAACTCAAACATATCTGGTGCATCATCTAGTTCCATTCCCCTAAGCACAAATTGACCTACCTCAATTTCAGGTATATTAGATAACATAGTCTCCACGTTCCTCTCTTTTGCTGATTAAATATCTATTCTAGAAAACAATCATGGTATCCTTTTTATTTTTTTGTGGTTTATACTTACAACAAAATAAAAAAATAGATCATACAGTGTTGACTCTAACGTTACGTTATAGCTTACGATACATTTAGAGGTGATGATTATGCATTATAAAATAAAAGAAATAGCTGATTTAATTGGTGTTAGTGTACGAACCCTGCATCATTATGATGATATTGGTTTGCTGAAGCCAGAGACGATTACTTCGGCCGGGTATCGGCTCTATACTTCACATAATTTAGAAAGACTTCAACAAATCTTATTTTTCAAAGAAATTGGATTTAACTTACAAGAAATTAAAGAGGTTTTAGATAGCCCAAACTTTGATCGGCGCACAGCACTATTAGAACATAAGCAAATCCTTCAGAAAAAGCGATCTCGCCTCGATGAAATGATACAAACGGTTGAGAAAACTATTCAATCGATTGAAGGAGGAATAAAAATGGAAAATAAAGAGATGTTTAAAGGCTTTAGTATGAGAGATATTGAGGAGCACAAGGAAAAATACTCTGAGGAAGCAAAACAGAAGTATGGGAAAGAATTAGTAGAGAGTGTTGAGGAAAAAACAAATAATTATAGTGAAAATGATTGGCAATCTATTCAATCAAAGACTGACGATATTTACTCTCGAATTTATAAACGAATGAACTTTGGCCCTTCGGATGAGGAGGTTCAAAAATCGGTTGGTGAATGGCGTCAACTGATTACGGATCACTTTTATGACTGCACCATTGATATTTTCAGAGGGTTGGGAGATTTATATGTAAATGACCCACGCTTTACTAAGAATATTGATAAACACGGGGAAGGGTTGGCAGCATTTTTAAGAGAAGCCATTCATGTATATTGTAATAGCCATTCAAAGGAATAATATTTTCAGGGTCTGCTCGCAAGGTGCAGACCCATTCAATAATATATTATGGCAAAGTAATTTTTATTGCTTCAAACATGACAGACTCAGTCAGCTTTTCCGTATGAATGCTCATTTCGTCTGATTTTTTAAATGTCTGTCTAAAAACATTATTTTCAACCAATTCAGCAGAAGGATGTTGATCTAGGTGTAAACTATCCCCTTTACCGTCTGTTAACCAAATTCGATTAAAATAAATATGTTGATCATGAAGATAGTTACTTTCAACGTTATATTCAACTGTTATTTCGTCTTTACTCTCAGTAATTTTCGAAATGATGATTTTCCCTAAATCACCTTTGTCTAAAGTAAGTGGTAGACTTTCCTTATTTAACACACGACTTACTTCTACTGAATTTATGTCTGACCAGGCAATATAAGGAATAATAGTGAGATTTTTAGTACCTTCTTTTATAGGTTCAAATAGGTTTTTTACTTTTGTAACCTCTATTCCATCATTTGATTCACCCGATCCCATACTATTAAGTGAGTCTAACGCTTGCCCCTTTTCATCAAAAATTTGAAAAGAAATAGAATTCGGATCAAACCTCTTTTTGTCAAAGCTATTTTTAATAGAAGCATGTAAATCCAATCCCGCGGGACCTGACTTAATTGCATCTATCGTTAACTTAGCACCCAATAAATCAGTAGAAATATTTGGCCTAACAACCTCAACCTCGTTTGATAACTCTACCGGAAACTTATACGCCCATTTTCCAGGTATTACTCCAACACTATCAAAAGTAATACTCATATCAAAACCAGCTGGCAGTTCTTCTGTTGGCATAATTTCTAATATTCCATTATATTTAGAAGGACTTTCTAAAGCACCTTTATTCGAAGAAGCAAAATTAATTTCTTTTCCATTTATTTTAATAACAGGTCTTTCTAAATCTCCTAAAGCTAGTAAAGATTCATGTGTATAAGCTAGTGATAAACGAGTTCCGTCATATAATACTTCATTTATAGATAGTGAGATTCCTTTATTTTTAACTGTTTGATTCACTTGTTGTGTCAATCCTTCAATACTTGCCGTTTGTAGCCCTTTATCTCCAATCTCATTGAAAATAGAACCAATTACCGGGATGTTAGAAACTACCTTTGCCATAGTTGGAGAAACGAATGCTGAACCTGCTAGTAAACCTATTCCTAGCATAGCTGCACTACTTGAATAAATCATATATTTCTTAACTCTACTAACTCTTGGTTTATTCATTTTCACTGTATTACTAATAATGGAATCGAGTTTATCCATTGGCACATTTATTTTATCCATTTCTTTTTTAAATTCAGGGAATTCCTTATTCATTGACACAGTCCTCCTTAATTTTTCCTCTTAGTAACTGGATTCCTCTATGAATATTGGTTTTCACGGTGCCTTCTGGACAATCAAGTATGGACGCAATTTCTTTTACTGTGTAATCTTTAAAAAACCTCAACATGAGTACCGTTTTATATTTTTCATCTAGTTCACCTAAGGATTCTAATAAATCTATTCGATCTTCTACATCTGAATATTGGTGTGGTAATCTGTCTTCAATGACTTCTCGATTCATTGGAACAATCCGATTTCTCTTCTTAATAAAATCAAATGCAGTATGTATGAGAATTCGGGTAATCCACGTCGAAAAGTATTTATCTTCCTTTAAATCTTTAATGGAAACTAAGGCTTTATAAATGGTTTCTTGAAAGATTTCTAATGCATCTTCCTCATTTTTGGCATACATATAAGCCATTTTATAGAGCTTCACCTTCTCTTCATCTAAAATATCCTGAAATGCATGATGATTTCCTTTACGAGCAAGTCGAACTTGTTTAATATTAACCAACTTCCTTGCCTCCCTTCTTCTAACTGTTAGAGAAACGAGCGCTACAAAACGTTTCAACTTTTTAAAAATATTTTCCGAATTACATGCAAAAAGCCTGATTCATATACGCTGAACCAGACTTAGCTCTTTTTTCGTTTGTTTCTATAAAGAAGAAATAAAATAATAATTATTATTATTGGTATTCCTATTATTAACGTAAGTCTCCCATGCTGAACAGCCATCTGCGCCACTATGTACCATCTTTTTCCTAACTGTTGGCCTAAGGTAAGAAAGAAGAGAACCCAGAATATCGCACCTAAGTATGCATAGATAGAAAACTTAGAAAACCGGAACATTGATATACCCGCTAGATAGGCAGTAATGTGGCGAACACCAGGTAAGAAGTAACCAAAAAATAAAAGTATTGGTCCCCATTTATTAAACAATCGCTGGGTATTCGCAATCTTTTGTTCAGTAATAAAAATCCTAGGGCCATATTTAGTTAGAAAAGGCAAACCTAATTTCAATCCTAAAAAATAGCTCAATGTAATCCCAGTCATCGCACCTAATAGCGAGGCAAATAACGCGATTGTATAATTCAGCTTACCTAAATATATGTTATATCCAATAAAAGTTAACAACACTTCATCCGGAACTGGTAACCCAACAATTCCAGCTGCCATTAATATGACGATACCTACATAACCATAATGGAGGATGATATCACTCCAAAATTCCATTTTGCTCACCACTTAATTGATTTCTTATTTAACACAAGAGAATCCTACACAATTTATTTATGAATTCTTTCTCATTCTACCTTAACTTGCTCATTTATTCTATTAGCTGCTAGAAAATAAAATAATATATCCTTTTCAATAGCTTTTGCTAAATGTTTATGGACATAATAATGGTGGTATTTAGTATTATGACTGCTTTAGTTCCCCAGTTTTAGGAGGTCTTTTTTTGAGTACCATTGAGAATCAAATTACTTTACATATAATTAAATTGTTAAAAGAAGGAAAAAAAGATCAATTTCAAACCGTTATTGATGAATATCAACCATATGACATAGCGAAGATATATGAAAATCTTCCAGAAAAACACCATACACGTTTTTTAATTTATTTAACGGCTGATCAAATTGCTGATTTAATTCAAGAGCTAGAGCATGATTTTCAATTAGAAGTACTCGGTAAACTTGGCGTTGAAAAATCAGGAGAAGTCATGAATTTAATGGATAATGATGACTTAGCCTCACTACTAGAGAATCTATCCCCTAGCAGGATTGAAGAACTTCTCTCGGGAATGAAAATAGAAGAATCTCAAATTGTAAAAGATATTATGAATTATCCACCGGAAACAGCCGGTAGATTAATGACTAACCGATTTGTTTGGATTCCCCAATACTATTCGGTTCGCGAAGCCGTCGATAAATTAAAATCCTTTGCCGAATATTCTGAGACAATTAATTATTTATATGTAATTGATGACCATAAAAAGTTAGTCGGGGTTGTCTCTTATCGTGACATTATATTAGCCGAAGAAACAGAAAAAATTGAAGATATTATGTTTAGTCGTGTAATATCAGTAACCGCTGATACAGACCAAGAAGAGGTTGCTAGGTTTATTGAGAGATATGACTTTATCGCTATTCCTGTTGTAGAGAATGAAATATTGGTTGGAATCATAACAGTTGACGATATTATTGATGTTGTAATTAGTGAAGCAACAGAGGATATAGAGAAGTTATCTGCAACAGGTAAAGCCATTGATTTTGATACGAAAGCCATTGTTGCTGCTTATCGAAGACTTCCTTGGCTGATTTTACTTTTGTTTATAGGAATTGTTTCTGGGACGATCATCAGTCAGTTTGAGGAAACACTAGAAAAAGTAGTTGCACTTGCCTTTTTTATGCCGATGATTGCGGGTATGACCGGAAATACGGGAACTCAATCTTTAGCGGTTGTAGTTCGTGGACTAATCACTAAAGAAGTAAACAAGAAGATTATTACTCAATTAGTGATTCGTGAGCTTAAAGTCGGCATATTTATCGGGGTTGTTTGCGGTATATTAATCACCATTATTGCACTAATCTGGCGTGGAGATGCAATACTAGGATTAGTCGTTGGTAGTTCACTAGTTATTACCTTGATTATCGGAACATTAGCTGGCACGATTATTCCCTTAATATTGTACCGCTTCAACATTGATCCTGCTGTAGCATCTGGACCACTTATCACTACCTTGAATGACATACTCTCTCTATTAATTTACTTTGGTCTAGCAACCATGTTTTTAGCACAGCTTACGTAATATTTACAATATATATAATACAAAGGAGGTTAATCATAAGATTAACCTCCTTTGTATTAAGGTACAATGGTGACGGTACATGGTGCTTCATGGATTACCTTATAGCTTCATTAAAATTTAAAAGTACTAGCTATCATTTTTAGTAAACCGATAAATGTCCAACAAATCGTTTACAAACTAACTTAGGCATCGGAGGTAGTGCCACGACCGTTAACGTTCCTTTTTCTATTTCTGTATGGCCCGCATCTCGAATACAATAAAATCCACTTTCCTCTAGCTTTTTCAGTTCCTCCTCACTTCCCTTTAGAATAACTTTTTTCATTCCAGACTGATACCATTTCACAAAGTCATTAAAATAATCGGGAAATTTCGAGTTTTGCGAGCTAACCATATTAATGGTACTTATAGTCGCTGCATGAGCAACCTGCGCAGCCACTTTCCCTGATGACATTTTTACATCTTTATTTACTATAAAGTACTGAACGATTTCATTGTCCATAATCATACCTCCTTCACATCTAAATGGTTATAAGCTAAAGAATTCGTTTGTATTTTAGGGAAAATTAAAAGAAATATGTTTTTATTTTATATTCACAACATGTAAGTTTCATACGATAATTAGCCAAATGACCTTAAATATCTTAAACCACGATTAGTTATTTTTCGTATAGATACAATTGACCATTTTTAGGATTCCTAATTTTTGGCCCTTGAAATCCTCTTTTCTTTAGTTCTTCCCCCATAAAAATCATTAAAGCTCCATGACTGACAATTAGTATATTTTTATTTACAGGTAAAATTTGATCTAAAAATTGATTTATTCTCATTTTGACATGTGCCTTTGTTTCCATTTGTGATTTATGGTCCATGAGCCATGCGGTACGTACGAGCAAAGCCCAAATAAAAAAGGGTAATTTTACTTTCCTATTTGTTAAAGGAAATATACTAATTTCCCTTAGCTCACTAAGCCTGTTTATTTCCCCAGAATAGATGTGTTGAGCGGTTTTTTCTGCGCGGTGTAAATCACTTGAATAACATTCATCCCAAATAATATCATTCAATTCTACTATACCTGTTTCTATATCCGCTTCGTTATACTCTTCAAACCATTTGATCATTTCTGCAGAAGTCACGAATTTTTTCGGATAATCCTTTTTAACCTTAAAGTGTCGTACTAATCCAATTTTCATTATCTTGATTACCTTTCCTATCCTAAGAAAATTAATTTCTTTCATTATATTAATTAATTTTATATGATTTTAGATTCGACTTCCATAAATCACCATTAAACTTGTTAATATTTTCATTGGAATTTATTTGGCAATGAAAACTACTAATGAATCATGTTAAGGTTATATGGAGTTTTCAAAGGAGGTATAGAAGGATGAAAAAACTAATATCCCTCATCACATTTGCATTTACTATGTTTGCCGTTCAAACTAGTGCACTTGCTACTAGTTCACATACAGTAAAAAAAGGTGAAACTTTCTGGACTATTGCAAAAAACTATGGGGTACCTGTCAATCATTTGATGACAGCAAATAATACAAAGCATGATCAGATTTGGCCTGGACAAACCGTGAAGATTCCAACCAATTCTATTTCATTAGAGGAAAGAAAGTTACTAGCTAGACTAGTAGAAGCTGAGGCAAAAGGTGAACCTTATGCTGGTAAAGTTGCAGTTGCCACTGTTGTCTTAAATCGTGTTGAAAGTGATATCTTTCCTAACACGATTAAAGGTGTTGTCTATGATAAACACCAGTTTACACCAGTCTCTAACGGTGAAATTAATAAGCCTGCAAGTGCCGAGTCAACTCGTGCCGTTAATGAGGCAGTAGCTTTCCATGGTAAAGGTAGCGGCTCACTCTACTTTTATAATCCAAAAAAGACATCTAACCAATGGCTTCGTTCTAAAAAGGTAACTGTTCGCATTGGTGAACATATCTTTGCTAAATAATAAGAAATATACTTTTGTCTTAATACATTTATACTACACCGTTTCATTGTACGAGCATAACTTGTACTAAGCAATGCATTAGCTCCCTATTTTAAGACAGTAATTTTACTGTCTTTTTTTTGTCTATTTTTCTAGGCTTAAAAAATAAAGAGAGACAAATGTCTCTCCACTTTTATGATTGTTTAATCTTGTCTGATAAATACATTAAATCCGGCATTTCTTACTCGATCAGCATATTCTTCTGCTCTTTTTCGATCGGAAAAAGCACCAATCTGTACACGAAACAATCCATCATCTTCAAATACATAAGTGGGAAGCTGTTTTTCTCTTGCTCTTCTAGCTAATCGATTGGCATTACTCTCTTCTTGAAAAGCTCCGATTTGTACTCGAAACAATTTACCTGTTTGACTCCCTGTATTCCCCGCCCTTGAACCAGAGTCTGAATCACTATCAGGTGCCTGAGTTGCTGTTTTTTTTAACTTAAATGCTCTAACCAATCCATTTACATGACCTCTAGCTATTTTTTCAACATTTGATTTTAAAATGGAGGCATCTGATGAGTTGTCAATAAACCCGTTTTCAGTTAGGATCGCATCCATATTTGTTTCTCTAAGAACATGAAAATTGGATTGTTTTTTGCCTCGATCTTGAAAATTAACCTGTTTTAATACCTCTGAATGGATATATGACTGGTAAGTCGTTGTCGGTCTCCCTACATTGGGATACACGTAACTTTCAAACCCTCTGCCACCACCTGCATTAATGTGAATAGACAGGAAGAAGTCTGCACCCCAGCTGTTTGCAGCGTTTGTTCGCTGAGATAAACTCACTGTTTGGTCGCCGGTTCTACTCATTCTTATTGACACATCTTCATATTCTTTAAGCAATATGCTTCTAACTCTTCTAGCAATCTGTAGGGTAACATTTTTTTCTTGTAGGCCGTTTCCGACAGCTCCTGAATCTGATCCTCCATGGCCTGGGTCAATAAAAATTTTCACCAATATGATCACCTCATAATAATGTATGAGAGGATGTCATATTCGACTGTGTTATTACCCAAAAAACACTATTGGAAAATAATGTTAATAAACTACTCTATACCTTTATTAAGGATTGTTTATTTTATAGGATAGTATAGATAGAAATATAACGGCATTAATAAAATTATTACACCTAGCAGACTAATGACTAGAGGTGCAAATTTCATTTTTTCTTGTTGATATATATGCCATGCGTACGAAAGTGTGTAATAACACGTATATATACATAAAAGATAAACTACCCAACTCATCAAGAATCAGTCCTTTATTTCGGAAATATCTCTTGGACTTAACTTTTTTCCAAATTCAGTTAAAGTTACATCTACTTCTATTTTTATTTCTGCATTTGGATATGACTTCATCCAATCATAGTCTTCATACTCTGTTAAAGTCCAAAATTTCTTTCTTGCTTGATTTGACCAGTTAAAAGGTTCCGCTTTAAATTCTTTTTGAGTTCTTTCAATTAATTTACTAGCATGTTCATAATACTTCCGTTCGAAATAGTCTTTCAATTTACTTTGATTACTAAGATTCTCTACATAGTCAATCAAGCTAGGTATTGCTAATACTTTAATGTCAAACCATTGTTTTACCTTAATAACTGGATACTCTTGATGTACATCAATACTTACATCCGTACGTACATTGGTGGCTTTTCCAGTTATTCTAAAATCTGGATTTATAGGATCGTCATACGTAAAGATTAATCGTTCAGGTCTCATTTCTTTTTGCAGTATTAACGCTACCCTTACTTCCTCACCTGTCATTGTTCCAATCATTTTGCCTTCTTTAAATACTGCTGCCCCGATAATCTGTATATCTGACCCACCTCTTTTATTAATTTCTCCAGGTAAGAAGTTATCCTCATCTTCCGTATCTTTAGGTTCTTCCGATGTTGCCGTTGTATATATTGCTAGTGCCAATCCGGCATCCGCTGAAGTCGCTCTTAGAAAATCATGCATGGTTGAGTTCGGTACTAATGCATTTCTTTTCCAGCGCCTGGACATGAAATCATAAAATTTATGAGGGCTAGCTTCAAATGAGGGTTTATTATTCCTGAGATATTCCGATGCTTTCTCTTTTGAGATTAGTACATGCATATCTCTTCTAATTTGTCTTTCTCTCATCATTGAACTCATAATATGAAAAAAATCATTAGACTTGGCCAATTCCTCACTAATAACAATCGCTTTTGTATGATAAAAATTTATATTTCTTGTTTCAGAAGAATTAGTCATATCTCTGGCTGAAAATGGGTCAGGGGCAGTTAAGGTAATCGTTTCTACTTCATTAGCATTATTATCCTCACCCGCTCTTCCTGCACTCGGATTTGCAATTTGAAAAGTTATATCAATCCCTTTTTCTCCTACTGAAGGCTTATCCAAGCCTATTACAAGAACAAACCCCTCTTCTTCAATTTCAATTTTATCGGAGCAGCCGCTAAGGATTACAAAGGAGAACAATAAAAAAAATAAAAGAGTTTTTTTCATTACCTTTCACCCCTTATTTTATGGATGCTCCAAAGTAAAATTGGTAAAGAAAAAATAAAACCTGAAGTCATATTTAAAACAAAAGGACCTCTGATTTGAAAAGAATTAATAATAAAGTTCTCAGGTAAATATCCCAATAATATGACAAGAAGTCCAAAAGGGAGAAGGAGTGGCTCAAATTCCTTTAATTTTAAACTGTAAGCAAAAATTGCCGTAGATATATATAAATAGATGGAAAATCTAATGATACTAGCTACGCTCCAAAACCCCAGAAAGACAGCTTCGATATTTGTAATAAATCTTCCTAATCTAACAGCCCTAGTAATTTCTTGGAATGGATAGGTGATATTTTCAATACCCGGAAAGTCAAAATACATGATATAAATGGTTAAAAACATAACCAATTCAAATATAACTAGTGCATAACCAATTAAACTTGCTTTTCGAAAACTCTCATAGTTTTTAAAAAAAGGAAATACAACTGAGAAAAACATGATATCAGCAAATATAGAAGAGTAACTGATAGAGTTTTTAATGATAGTAAGAGCCCCATAACCACCGATAGGAAAAATATAGTTAAAGTTAACTTGATTTGTTACCATTAAAATTCCAATGACCATAAAAGCTTTTATATAAGGTAACGAAATCCAGGCTGTATTAGCAATTGTATTTAGCCCCCGGTTGGCTAAATAATAACTGGAGCCAATTAATAATAAAAACAGCACTATGATATTTGTGTTCGGAAAAAACATGGTTGAAATAATATCAACGTAACTCCTACTATTCGTAACTGTACTCGAGTATGAACTTAAAAATAGGCACATTCCTAATAAAAAACCAACATACTTACCCGTTAATGAAAAAATAATTTCAATTAAGTTTTTATCTTTATAAAATTTTAACAGTTTTAATAAAAATAAAAGCGGAACAAACATGATTAAACCCGATAAAATTGGAACCATCCAAGCGGCATTTGCTGTTTCTTTATATAACAGAGTTGGAGTCATATCCGTAAATTTTATGCCCATACTTAATAGGATGATCGCTACAAATTCTCTAGTTCCAACTTTACGATCAGTAGGTTTAATCACTGATTTTGCACTCCCTCCGGCTTTTTCTTACGTTGTTTATTTTGAGGATGCACGTTAAATGGTCTTAACCATTGTTTCCATATTGGCGGACGAACAATCAAATCCTTTGATGATGGATAGAAAGGTGCCAAAGGAGATAAAAAGGGTACATCATAAGAGGTAACGGAAGTTAAGTAACCGATACTCATAACAATACAAGCTGCAATTCCATAAAATCCCCAAAAGCTTGCAAATATTAAAAAGAGGTACGTTGATAAACGAATCATATAACTAAATGATAGATTGGGAATGGCAAATGAAGCTAATCCAGTTACTGCAACCACTATAACTAAAATAGGACTAATTAAATTTGCTTCTACTGCAGCCTGACCTAAAATCAAAGCCCCTACTATACCGATTGTTGGCCCAATTGGACTTGGAACTCGAACTCCACTCTCTCTTATCAATTCAAATGCGCCTAGAAGCATTACGACTTCAAATATTGCCGGGAAAGGTACTCGTTCCCTAGTTGCTGATATAGCCAAAACTAAGTCAGTTGGCAGCATTTCAATATGATAATTGGTTGTAGCTATGTACAATGATGGCGTGAGAATCGTAACAAAAATGGCTATTAGGCGAATAATTCTAATGAAATTCCCATAAAACCATCTAGAATATGCATCTTCTGGCGTATGAAAAAGTCCCCAAAAAGTAACAGGTACGATTAAACAGCTTGGGGAATTATTCATAATTAAGATTACATGTCCTTCTTTTAAGAAAGCCGCTGCTCTATCTGGTCTCTCTGTATAAAGAACGGTAGGGATTAAAGAGTAAGGACGTTCTTCAATATGCTGTTCCAACAAAGCTAAGTTTAATACTTCATCCGTATCTATTTCATTTATTCTATTTCTAACTTTATCTAGTAAATCGGGGTTAACGATATTTGTCATATAAAGAATTCCTACTTCATTTACAGCCATTTCACCCACTTTACTATACTCAGCTATTAACTCAGAAGATTTTATTAACTTCCTTACTAAGGAAAGATTAATGTCCATTGATTCCGAAAAGGCTTCTTTTGGTCCCTTTAAAACAGCTTCATCTTCGGACTTCTCTACACCTCTTGACTCAAAACCAGGCGTACTAATTTCTAAGTAGAACGGTGTATCCTCTACGAATAGGAGAGTATAACCTGAAACAATTTTTTCAAGAGCATTCTCTAATCGGCTATTGATTCCAACATTACTAACAGGAATGATTCTCTTCGCTAAAAAATCAAGTTGATCACTATCATCAACATTTTCTAATGAATTTTCCTGTTGTAAAGGTCTTACTATACTTTCATCAACAACTTTTACATCCACCGTTCCGTTTAGATAGGCAATGTATCCGTCAGCCTTAAGGGATTTAATGTATACCTTTCGAACAAGCAAATCATAATTATTATGTGATTGAAAATGTTCCTGAATATCTTGTATAGAAACCCAATTGTTAGTAGTACGATACTGATTTGTCTCTTCTGAATTTATCTTATTCAAAGCTATCACCTAGGTCTTCAAATTAATTACACTTTATCCTTTGCAAATAATGTTTAATTATTCTCCTATTATTACCTATTTAAAAAATTCGAGCACACATAGAGTATTTATAAAGAAAGGTGGTTCTGTTTGCTAATAACAACAAATAGAACCACCATTTATTTTATTAAAAAT
Source organism: Robertmurraya mangrovi (assembly GCF_034427655.1). Taxonomy (NCBI): domain Bacteria; kingdom Bacillati; phylum Bacillota; class Bacilli; order Caryophanales; family Bacillaceae; genus Robertmurraya; species Robertmurraya mangrovi. The sequence continues at coordinate 364,555 of NZ_JAXOFX010000003.1, read as the reverse complement.
AGCTATATTCACTAACCTATTCATCAGCTACATAACTGCTAGCAGATAATAGCAATAAGCTACACTATGAGGATTACTTTTATTTTGATGCTGTTTTTAAATATTGATCAATCACTCGATTAAGCCTTTGTATTTGAAAGGCATATTCAAAAATAGCAGACGCTGTTACTACTAATCTTAATCTTTTTGCTTCCTCGTTTTGGTTTTCATTCATTATCTTTTCTAAAAACCTACTACTTTCTATTAATACGCTGGCTCCATATTCATCAGCATGTTTTCTAACCTTACCCTCATATCTTAATAAAAAGTACTCATGGCATTTGATTAGATACTCTAAGTGACTGTCAAAAGATCGATTTTCTTCTTCATTTGTATTAGATTGAAAATAGTGCTCATGTATATTTTCTAACAATACTTCACCTTGTTGTAGGGATTGTAACATATGCCTAAATACAACTATTTCCCTGACATCAAGAGGATTTAACTTTGACATTTTCTCCCTTTCCTCGTCAAATGTCTTAAAGAGTTCTTCTAGTTTATTAATATCGGTTTTTAATTTGTTTAATTGTTTTTGATAAGACGATTCAGTCAATTCATTAGAAATAGCAGTCCTTATAAGCAAGGACATATTTTGAAATGTTTCTTCACTTTTCTCCAAGTAGTTCTTTTTATATTTTGGAGGAAAGATTGTTAAGTTAACAAGAAAGGCTGAGCCAATTCCAATCATGATAATCACAAATCGATTCAAGGTAAAGAGCCAATCCTCATCACCTGGCGCACTCATGATTGCTAATACCGTGACTAGTGTCAGGGCAATCGCACTTTCTAATTTAAGATTTAAACAAATAATGATGACAATGATCATAACAATTCCAATAATAACAGGGTCATTGCCGATAAAATTAATGGTGAACAATGCAATAGCAGCCCCAAGTGTGTTTGCCATTAGTTGGTCAACAACGTGCTTCCATGTTCGATAAATAGAGGGCTGAATAGTAAAGATCGCAGCTACTCCCGCAAAAATGGCAGGTTCTAATTGAAGAAATGAACATATGTATAATGCTAATGTGACAGATACACCTGTTTTTAATACTCGAGGTCCTAAATTCATCGAATCATTTCCTTCTAAAAGTTATATTATATTGGAAGGGTTACCCTTTTCATGTCTATTATAGCATGTACAAGATTTACATGATTGAAATAAACAAACCCGTCAGTTGACGAGTTTGTGAGTAAATTCTTTAATTTTAGTAACGAATAGATTATATCTTTTTTGCGAAGTTTAACAACATTCGCTAGTAATTTGCATAGAAAATTTTACACTCTACCCTATTTTAATTTTAGGTATATACTCTTCTAGCCATTGTAAATTCGATTTTGTAACTTCACTGTTCATTAAATTTTCTAGACTTGGCGGATATCCGCTACTACGCATATATTGATAAAGTCTTGCTAAGATAGAATGGTAATTCAATTCCTCACACATTAGTAACCATTTTTCAGCTGTTTCACTCTTTATGGTACAAAATGAATATTTCTTCTCTATAAGAACTAAGATTTTAAACATTTCTATTTTAGTCACTTAATACCAGCCCTTATATCTTATTAACTTCATCAGTATTTCCAAAGAGTTTACAGATTACTCTTTATAATGAGGAGAAAGTAAAAACACCCTAACTCGGGTGTTTAAATTAAAGGTCTTCCTGCATCAGGAGATAAATTTACATCTCCTTCTCCTATAATAAAAGGACCGTCTGGACTCCCATCACCGTTCTTATCTAATTCTTTAGGAATCAAGGTCATTTTTTGTACATCTTTGTTCTCCTTTAGTTCATTATCTCGAAACTGATTTTCCTTCATTTCCTCACCTTCCTTTTTATTAGTTTTAGTTAATAACTTCTAATTATACTTTTTTGGCGTATGAATAATTGGGTTCTATATAGATAACTAATAGGACAAACCGTATACAACAGAAAGTATTTAACATAACAAACATTTATGTAGTTAATACGAAAAAAATAACCACCTATATATAAGTGATTATTTTTTATTTCCTATAAACTTTACCTGATACTGGGACATGATCCTCATTAAAACCAAGGATTTCACTGACTGTTACAAATTCATAGCCTTGTTCAGATAATTTTTCTAGCAATATTTTTACTGCGTCTGCAGAAGATTGATGAATATCATGCATCAATATGATATCTCCATCTGTTACATTGGTCATTACGTGATTAACAATTGTTTTCGTATTTCGGCTTTTCCAATCAAGTGTATCAATAGACCAAAGGATGATAGGTAAGTTCACCACTTCAGAGACAACCTGATTAGTAGATCCATATGGGGGACGCAATAAGGTAGGTTTCGTCCCAGTAATGGAGTAAATTGCTTTTGAAGTTTTTTTAAGTTGCGATTCAATATCAGAATTCTTTAGTAGGGTTAGTTGTTTATGATTCCAAGTATGATTCCCTATTTCATGACCTTCTTCATGAATCCTTGTAATCAATTCGGGATAGTAATTGACTCTATTTCCTAAAACAAAGAATGTTGCTTTTCCATGATTGTCGTCAAAATAATCTAAGATTTCTTTAGTATATTGACCATGTGGGCCATCATCAAATGTAAATGCCACTCTTTTTTTAACTGACCCTTTTTTGCTCTTTTTTGTTTTTTCTTTTGTTTTCTTCTCGGTTACAACCTTCTTCTCTTCCTTATCTTTTTTATTACGCTTTTCTTTTTCTAATAATGGAAGAAAATCATCTTTAATTAGAAACTCTAATTCATCCCAGCTAATGACAATTACAGGTGATCCAATTTCCTCTGGGCCTACTTGATTTTCTCCAAACTGAATGGTGAGCTCTTTATTGGTAAAATGAAATTGTCGAAAATTGGATCGAATCGGTTTAGTTCCTATATTTAACCAGTCTGATTGAAGAGATTTCTTAATTGTATCGTCGCTCTTTAATTGTTCAACAGATATTTTAGATAACTTCTCTAAATACCCTTCATTTAAAAAGATATCTTCCAAGATAATTTGTTTACCTGTCTCTAAATAAAAATTCATAGGAATGGTACGCTCTTTGATCACTTTTTCATCACCTAAGAAGGTGGATTCTGTAAAAACAAGAGAAACCAATTCTTTTGTTAAGTACTCAATTCTAAAGTCGACATTATAATGATGTGGCCAACCCTCGATTTTTTCTTTATTTGTAAACTTCTCCACAAACGTATTAATTCTATCATTCAAGATACTTCTTACTTGTGTATCAATTTTCGATTTATTAAAAATGGGATAATGGACTGCGTAGCGATAGTGGTCATTTTCAACAATTTTACTTTCTACTTCTATACCAGGGTATTTTGATGAAGTGGATTTAATCACTTCTTCATTTTTCGTCTTCGTTTCTACTGGCAAAACTTGCTCTTCATTCCGAAATTCACAAGCTATAACTACTAATAATATAAACAAAATGGGTAAAATACGTTTGATCATGACGACTCCTTACTACTGCTATTACACGAATATATTTCCCAAAGTAACAGATATAAATTTTTATTATATTTAAATAATGATAATATTTTACTATAATGATAATCAATTAATATTACTCTTACATAATACCATCTATTTCGACATCTGTGTTAAAGTCCGACGAATTTATTAAGTTTTTGTTACAAATATTACGAAATGACTAAGTATTTTATACTAGTATAAGATTGTGAATGAACAAAAAAAGAGACGGTGTATGTATCACACCATCTTTGTCATCTTCTTATTATATCTTTGGTGGTCTACGATCCTCTTTCCAATCTACCCCATTTATTTTTCCAACAGATGCCATCAATATCGACATATGCTCTTTCCCATTGATTCCTAGAAACTCATTCATTTCTACATCATACCAGTGACCCATTGTACATACACCTAATCCCATTCCGTTAGCAACAGTATGTAGGTTTTGGGAGACATGCCCAGCGTCCCATAAAATATATCGATAGGCTCTTTCTTTATATTTGGCTCTAGTTCTCTCTAGCATTGCCGTCCAGACAAAATTCACTCCAGCTACTTTAGCCATTTCTTGATGATCAGTTACTGTAAAAGCAAAATCAGATACGTCCTGAATCTTTAAACCTTCTAATATCCAATCTTTCACATTCAAATGATATAGACCTGGTTGAACTCCTTCTACAAAATTAATTAAAAGATAGGTCTCAATAGGAAATAGAGCACCCGCTGAACAACTCGTTCTTAATTGATAATCACCCATATCTGCTGTAATTCCTTGAGTCCCCCATAGTAAGATGTTTAATTCATTTAAAGAAAGTGGTTGCTCGACAAAATTTCGTTTCGATCGTCTACTACCTAATAGTTTCCACAGATTGATTTCTTCATATTGACTAAAATCAGGTTTTCCCAGCTTAATTTGAACAGCTGCCTCAGGATAGGTTAAGTAAGTTTCTGGTCTCTTAGCTGGATCATAGCCTTTAAACAAATCCTTATCCATTGTCTTTAATGAATAACTCGTTTCTTTTAAAAATTCATCACATAAATCAAACCTTGTTCTTAACATATAAACCCTTCTTTCTTGTAATATCATCTAATCATCAGTATAGTAAAATTTATCGTATTAGTAAAATTATACTTTTTAATCTTTAATATTAGTAAATTCTAATGCATGGAGTTGAATGAATGAATTTTTTACATTATCAGGTGTATATAAAAGTGGTAGAAACGAAGAGCTTTACAAAAGCTGCTGACAAGTTAGGCTATACTCAGTCAGCTGTTTCACAAATGATTAATAGTTTGGAGAAAGACTTAGGAGTCAAATTATTAAATCGCAGTAAAACTGGAATAACTACAACTAAAATTGGCGAACGAGTACTTAAGCATATTCGAGAAATCATTCAAATACAAAATGTGATGAGGCAAGAAGCGGCCTCTTTTAATGGATTTGATGAAGGAACGATTAGAGTGGGTACGATTCCTAGTTTATCAAAATTGATGCCTCCTATCATTCGTTATTTCAAACAACATTTTCCTGGAATTGAATTAATCATTTTTGAGGGGGGAAATGATTCTGTCCATGAATGGATTCAGAATGGAGAGATTGATGTAGGCTTTGTTTCAAGACAAGAAGGTGATATACAATATATCCCTCTACTTAAAGATGAATTATTATTATTCAGTCCAAAAACATTATTCCAAAATCATCCTGCTATTAACATCAAAAGTATAGAAGAGTATTGTTATGTTATCCATAAAGGGGATTCAGATCAAATTATTCAATCTATTTTTGAAGAAATTGGAATTAACCCTAATATTCGTTATGAGATTCAAGATGTATCAACAATCCTAACCATGGTTCAAGAAGGCTTTGGTTTATGTATATTACCTAAGTTAGCATTACCCTCTCAAATTCCAAATGTTAATGTGCATTCACTGACGCCTTCTCTCTATCGTGAATTAGGAATAGCCGTAAAATCAATGGATCACCTCTCACCAATCACGGCAGAAATTATTTTAGTAGCAAAAGATTTGGTTCAATAGCACGCAAAAATTGGTGTAATAGCTTGTATAATCTTGGCTAATTTTATAAAACCTATATTGATGTCATTTTCAGGAGGCACTAGTAATGAAATTTATATGGGTTATTGGTCTGCTTCTGCTTACACAGCAAACGGTTGGGACTGGTCAATTAACAATAAAAGAAAAAGAAGATACGCTAGCAGTCGTAGACAAAAAGGAATTCTTACTTCCTATTCCCGGTTCTGAGGTAATCAATCAAGATAAGTATCTTCGTTTTTTAGACCAAATTGAGGCTAAGGTTTATGAACCAGCCGTTAATGCTAAAATCAACCATAATGGAGCATTTATATCAGAAAAAGTAGGACATAAGCTTTACAAAGAAAAATTCACAGAATTATTTCTCACTAGTATGTTTAGGCAGGATACTTCTATTATTAGCGTTCCAACTCTCCCTGTGCACCCACGTGTGGATCGAGATTTATTGGCACAAATTAGAGTAAAACAAATTGGTCAATATGTGACTTACTTTAACAACCATAACCAAACACGCTCTCATAATATTAACTTAGCTACTGAAGCAATAAATAATCATGTCATCTTTCCTGGAGAAACATTTTCATTTAATAAAGTGGTTGGAAAACGCACGGTAAAAAAAGGATATATGCGTGCACCCGTCATCGTTAGAGGGGAATTATCAGAAGATATTGGTGGAGGAATCTGTCAAGTATCCTCTACCCTATTTAACGCAGTTGATCGGGCTGGGGTGAAGATACTGCAAAGATATTCCCACAGTAAGCGCGTTCCTTATGTACCTCCTGGGAGAGACGCAACCGTGAGTTGGTATGGCCCGGACTTTACTTTTCAAAATAATTACTCCCAACCCATACTCATTTTAGCTAGAAAGTACGGGGGCTCCGTAAATATAAGATTATTTTCATCAGATGATATAGAATTTGAGCCACGTAAAGTTCCTAGTGCTTCTAAAAAGTTGCCTGAAGAGGTGCCAATTGATAGTACAGAAATCAAAGAAACGGCCAATTAAAGAAGTGATGGAGTAGGATAATTACTTACTTCTCACTTCTTTCTGGCTACACAAGTTGCTGACTCGTCCTCACACTTACCCACTCTTTTGTCTTAGCTATTAATTCTCTAAAAGATTGTTCACATGAATAAGTATGATTAGCTGAATCAACTTCAACTCTATTAGTTAATCCTTGAACTCTCTTGTTAAATGCTTCGTTGTATTGTGTACAATAAGCAACCGGAATTTCTTCATCTGACTTACCATGGATAAGTAATACATCTCCCGTAAATCGTTCTAATTCTTTTAATGGTTGATACTTTTTTAATGACTCAAAGAACTTATTGCTAAAAGAATAACCTAAATAATCCAATTTATTAGTAGAGCCAAGCCCTCTGACTAAGTTTGTTCCCACTATATTGGTGATATCTTCAAAAGGTTTGGCTACAGCAGACCACATGATTAGATGTTTTATACAAGTATCCCGAACAACCGTAAGAAGCGCCGTAGCTCCACCCAAACTATGACCTAGAAGGAATACTCTTTCCTTATCAACATGGGATAGCCCAAGAGCATAATCAATGACTACTGTTGTTTGGTCAATCAGTTCATCTAAACAAGTGTCTCCATAATGTCCTTCACTTTCTCCGCATCCGGAATAGTCAAACCTTACTACTATGCAATTTTCTTTAATTAACTCCTCGGCTGTTTTGACGAATAAGCGATTAACCCCTATTCTACTGCCTACAAATCCATGACATATAATCACTAAAGGGTAAATAGACTTAGTTGTGCCATATTCCCTTTCTTCTAGAGGATAGTGAATGGTTCCAGCCAGCTTTTTGTTATTCCAATTTATATGTATCTGTTTGTACATACTTCCCCCGCCATCCCTTCTCTCAACTATGAACTATTCCCTTTTTTTATCTTTCTAATTTCCTCTTCTAAATCCGTTATCGGTAATTCAAATAGCTGTAAATTTCCTTTTTTATAAACTCCTAATAGGAGCAATTCATCAATTAATTTTTCTTTCGTATCTAATTCACTCATTGTAAATCCTCCTGACAAAAATAAAAAACCTCTCCTTATCGCCATTCCGGAACAATAAGAAGAGGTTGGGTTTATAATCATCAGCTCATCTTATCTGTCAAGCTCAAATAGCTTGTTGGAATTAGCACAGTTCTCAATGTGAGCCTGCTGCCGAGGTGTCATAGGGCCAAATCCCTCTACCTCTCTGGATAAGAATTAATTCGTATTAAGTTTATAGGATTAAATATAAAACACTTTTTGCTAGCTGTCAATCAATCCATATTACAATTATATTTCAATTATATGTCAACTGTTTTACAGGTGACAGGCACCTAATATAATTGAAGGTACTTAATTTTAATTTCATTTGAGAGAATATCAGAAACAGGCACAATTGTGATCTTTCTTTTTTCTAATTCTTTTGCTGATTCAAATATACCAGTTGAGCAAACCTTTCCAGTTACTCCAACATGACCTATCGCAACTCCGGTCCCCTCTTGTTCAGTGATTTTCGCTAATAGAGACATCTGTTTTTTCACATGCGGGATGGAGGCTACATCATCCAAAAATACGTCTCTTTTGATAATAGGAACACCTAGTTCTTTTGCTACTTTAGGAAATTTTGATTTTGAACTAGTAGCACTATCAACAATATAAAGTCTCTTCTCTTTCGCTACCTCAACTATAACCCTTACAATATCTTCCTTTTCAACAACTAACGAGCCCATATGATTGTTTAAACCTAAAGCATATGGAACACTATCAATTGCTTCTGTTACACGTTTCCTTACTTCCTCTAAAGGTAAATCTGCTGTAATGGGTTTTGGACCTAACCATGACATTTTCCCCTTTTTGGGCTGCATCGGTAAATGGACCATGACTTCAAATCCATTTTTATGAGCCCACTCTGCATGCTCCTTAGATGTTTCCGTAAATGGCATGACAGCCACCGTAATCGGTACATCCCCTTCTAAAAACTCTTTTACTCCTCCAATTCCACCACCAAAGTCGTCTATAATAATGGCAGCTTTTTTCTGTTGGGTCTGGGCATTACTTGTTAAAGTAGCAAAAATGGTAAGCAAGATTGAAATGAAAACAACTAGGCACCTTTTCATAATTCCTCCACCATTCCTTCGTATAATAATCAAAAGTACTATCACTGTAAAAGCCTTCTATTTAATGTAACCGGTCCAATCATGCCTCATTCTAATTTGCTTGGAAAAGAAGTCATAAAAAAAACAAGCATCCACAATTCATGCTTGTTTCTCACCTATCTATTAAGAAGCTTTTTTATCCATTGCTGAATAATGATTCTTTGTTTGTATCAAACGTGATGAAGTGGAAAGTAAGATCGCTAAAACAATCGAGCAAAGAACAAATGCTCCTAGCATAGTTGAACCATTTACGATTAATGAATAGACCATTGGTGATTGTCCTTCTGGTGCATATTCACCCCAGAATACGAAACCGGCAACAAAATGCCAGAAATAACGAGCTACACTTCCAATAAAAGTAGCAATGACAATCCAAATCATTAAATTTTTCTTATCTCCATTTTTCACACATTTTTGAATCACTTGATAAAATAGTCCAGCAAATCCAATAAAAGCAAAGGCAATAAAATACTCAATAACAAATTGTACTGGGCTTAAGAAATAAATGTCCCCAACTGCTACTTGCAATAAGCCCCATAGGAAACCTGATGCCAAAGCTACTTTGAACCCCCAGCGGAATGCAACGATAAAGATTGGAACCATTGCAAAAGAAATTGAAATTGACGGTGAAACTTTGATTGAAGGCAATAAATCTAAAATTAATGCAAATGCAGCGAAAAAAGATGCCTCAATCATTGGTAATAACCCCATTTTTTTCATAAAAAAACCTCCCTTTCCAAGTTTAAACACAACCTCAAGGGAGATATTGAAAGCAGACAAAATTAATTTCATCTATCAATCCACATTCCTGCGCTAGCATTAACTAACAGGTTCAAAGGGTCAGAACAGACAAATCTGCTCACTCTCAGCCATACAGCTCCCCTTGTGGTTACGTTTATGTAGTTGTTTACGTTCATCAGTATAACGTAAATATCCCTATTTGAATAGGGTTTATTTTCATTATTTTAACATAATTTCAAAACAATCCTAATCCTCTGTTATCTTTGGAAAAACTCTACCCATTCACCTTCAGGGCCATAAATGAAAAAGTAACGATATCCATTTGGAAGGACAGTGATATGATCATCAACAAATTTGACATCTAACGCTTTCACTCTATCAAATTCTTCTTCGATGTTATCTACTGTTACAGCCAGGTGATGAACTTTTCCTTCTGCTGGTAGAGAGTCATTATAACCTTGTATTAATTCTAGCTCAGTTTCATCCGAACCTTCAAATCCTAGAAAAGCAAGTTTTAGAGCGCTATCCGAATGTGGAACATGTGCCTTTAATTTAAAGCCAACCACATCTTCATAAAATTTTATTGATTTTTCAATATCCTTAACCATAATTCCCACATGATCTATTTTTTTACCCATTTGAAAATCTCTCCTTTTACTATTTTCTGAAAATAATAATTAATATTAATTCTTCTAAATCTAATAGTCAAGAAATCGAAACTATCAAACATTATTACGGTAACTCGACCAACTAAGAGGTCAAGCAACTTAAAAGAGCCAACTATTAAGTCAGCTCTCGTCAATCTTCAAATTAAATTTTAAATCGGGACATAACACTTTGTAATTGTTCTGCCATTAGTGATAAGCTTTGAGCACTTGCAGAAACTTCCTCTATGGTTGCTACATTTTCTTCTGTACCAGCACTTACTTCTTGTGTGGAAGCTACGCTAGCTTCTGCTATTTTTTTCACTTCGTTAATTGATTCGACCATTTGATTACTTAAAGCGCTTAGCTCTTCTAAAGCAGAGGATACTTCTTCGACTTTATGTGTAACTTGATCAATAGAACTTTCAATGTGAGCAAATGCTTGACTAGCTTCACTCGTATAATTTAATCCCTCTTGTACTTCTTCATTTTGCTCTTCCATTGAGCGCACCGCTTGATCAGTTTCATTTTGAATTAAGGAAATCATTTTTGTAATTTGATCAGCAGACTTTTTGGATTCTTCGGCTAGTTTACGAACTTCGTCAGCAACTACGGCAAATCCTTTACCATGCTCTCCTGCTCTAGCCGCTTCTATTGCCGCATTTAGAGCAAGTAAATTGGTTTGATCCGAGATGGTTGTAATTAGATTTACAATATTACTAATTTCATTTGATCGTACACCTAAAGAGCGGATAACCTCCGTTGTCTCGGAGACAGAATCATTGATTTTATTCATTTGTGTTACAACTTTGGAAATAGAAGAAGAACCTTTTTTGGTTACCTCATTCGTCTTTTCAGCTGTTTCTAACATATCTTCACTACTGCGGGTAATTTGTTCAATTCCAGATGACATTTCACCAACAGAGTTCTCAACTTCATTAAAGTGACGTAGTTGTGTTTCCACACCTTCCGCATTTCGTTGAACTAGATTAGCAATCTGTTCACTTGCAGAAGTACTTTCCTGTGCACTTGCATTTAACTGTTCACTGCTTGAGGCTACTTGTGATGCGGAGTCTCGAACCTGACCTACTACCCCTCGTAGGTCCTCAACCATACGATTGACTGATTCGACCATTTGACCAATCTCATCTTTACTCTTTACTTTAATGGTTTCAATTGAGAAATCACCTTTTGCTACCTTCTCAATCGCTCTTGAAGCCTTTACGATAGGTCTCGCTAATTGGCCAGAAACAAGAATAGCCAACCCTAAAGCAAGAATAACTGCAACGATACTTATTATAATTACAGTTAAACGAATACCGTCTACAGATTTTGAAGTTGCTTTTGTACCCTCTTCTAAGCTCTTTTCTTGGATGGCAATCAATTCATTTCCCTTGGCTAAAAAATTGCTTCCTATCGTTTTGGCATCGCCCTTTAGGATAAGCAAATATTCTAATTCTTCATTTGCCTTTTTATGTACAACTTGCTGAGCAATTGTTTCCTCAAATTGAACCCCAATTTCTTCAAGCTCTGTTAATATTTTTTTGCCCTCTGGTGAAACAATACTAACTTTTAAAAGTTCCAATTCTACCTTATAGTCTCTTAGAGCCTGTTTATACTCTTCTAAATAACTGTTGCCACCTGTTAGAAGATAGGCACGAATCGCACTTGATTGTTCTAACATTTCTTCTTTTAATTTTTCTACTTGCATCAGCTTGGTGACTCGATCTTCAATGAGTTCATTATAGGACTTGTCCACTTTCATCAGTTGGTATATCCCTGTTCCGGAAACTGCCAACAAAAGAATCAAAACTAAACCAAAACTACCTATTAATTTTTTTCTCACGGTCATGTTTGTACTATTTTTAATCAATCGATTAACAAGCTTATTCTTGCTTGCCCCCTTCATATGTAATCACTCCTTTAGCCCTTATTAATTTAGATACATTATACCAGTTTTTATAGAGAAAACTGAAAATAAAGGTAATTTTTTTATTTTTACTATATAACAGTAAAAAAGTCCTAGTTATTAAGTCGAATTCTATACTTGGTCGTTCCAATTCTATTTATAGTAATTATCATATATAAATGGATATACTAAAGCTTAACTATATGTAACATTCTGAACAAAGGAGGTTCAATAATGGACACTCTAACCATTAGAATTATTTTTATATTAGGCCTTATTACTGATCTATTTCTAACATTATATTTGTTTAGAATTATGGATGAAATCGGTGTAGGAGCATTTATTCTATTAGTTGTCCTCCTCTTTGGGGGAACGATATTTATGTATTTTATTTTAAGGAGAAATATCAAAACAAAACGCTAATGCCTTCTAGACATTAGCGTTTTGTTTTGTAGAGTAACATCTCAGTTAATATAGTTTTTCTTGGTAAAAGTAATTTGGCTTTATGATTTCATCTTTGTAACCTCGATGAAAGATGTGCGTAGTTGCAGGTGATACAGGGGGAATCAACCAATCCCAATCTCCGGTTAGATTTCGGTTAGCCGCTTGCTCCTTTTGTTCAAACAATTTAAATTGATGTGCAGCGGTATGATGGTCGACAATGCTTACCCCTGCATTCTTATAGGAATGTAAGACTGCAATATTCAGCTCTACTAATGCTCGGTCTTTCCAGAGTGAAGAGTTCCTATTCATATCAAGATTTAGTTGTTCTGCGATTTTTGGCAACATATTGTAGCGGTAGTCATCGGCTAAATTCCTTGCCCCAATTTCTGTGCCCATATACCATCCATTAAACGGGGCTGCCGTATAGCGAATCCCGCCGATTTCTAGACACATATCAGAAATAAGAGGAACCGCATACCATTTTACTTGTAATTCCTCGAACCAGCTAAGCTCAGGGTGATGAATAGAAACCTCTAAAACATGTGTCTTAGACAAAGGAAATGGTTTTGGTGAAGACTCATTTATTTGAATCACTAGTGGTAAAACATCAAATGGAGTCCCTTCTCCTTGCCAACCTAGTTCCTCACACTTTTTCGTTAGAGCAATAGATGCTGGGTCACCTATAACACCATATTCTGTTTCATATCCAGCATAACGAATCAACTGATGGTTCCAAATTCTAATTCTATTTTGATCTGATTCTTGTTTAAAAATAGTAATAGTAGGTCTAATTTGTCCATTGTTTGTAGCGAATTGAATATGGTCTTCTAATGCCTCAAATATGTCCGATTCTGTATTTAGATTTCTCTTATCTCGAACGGTCAAACTGTCCCAAAACAGTCTTCCAATACAACGGTTGCTGTTTCTCCAGGCCATTTTAGCACCATGTTCTAATTCCTCAAAGGTATGTTCATAGTACCCAAATTCAGTAATCTTTTCTTTTATTTGAAGTATTCTAAGATTTATTTCATCATCGTTCTTGTGCAACTCTTTATAACAAGTAGTTATAAATTGTTCTGCTTCAGCAAGCAATTGATCTTTCAACTGCTGAGCCCCCTATCTACATAAAAACTAACAAAATTATCCCCATCTTATTTCAGAATGAACGAACTTGTCAAACCTCCGTATGCCTTGCTAGATTTCAATGCTTATAAACATGCATGGTTATGTCCCATTTTATATATCTAACTCTAATTCAACGAGTTAACTATACGTTGAACAATTTCTTCCCCGCTTAATATCTTCTCTCCTCCACCTTGGGCTTGGGTTTCGTTTCCTCCACCTTTTCCGTTAATCAATGGAAGAATATTTGCAACAAGGGCTTTCATATTAACAGCTGCCTCTTTACCTCTGCTACACACAATCTGGATTTGATTTTCGTTTTCGGAAATTAAGAACACATTTAACTCTTCCTTTTTTGATACCAGTATTCTTGCTTGTTTTTGGAGTTGTTGGATGGTTCTTCCTTCATAAACTTGGCCAACAATTTGATGTTGATTAATGATTGAGGACTGATTTAGTAATAGGTCCGTCTCTAAATGAAGTAATCGGTCAGTTGATTCTTCTAATAGCTTTTCAAGTTCCTTATTTTTATCTAAAAGTCTTCCAACGGCTAGTTCCATGTCTTGTTCAGGTGCATTTAATTGTTGGGTTAGTTTGGATAAGACTTGGTGTTTCTGATAAAAATGCTTTAACACTCGATTACCGCAAATAAACCCAAGGCGAACTTTTTTCTTCTGTCTCTCCCAATCAAGAATTTTTATAGATGAAACTTGGCCTGTTGAGCTTGGATGAGTTCCTCCACAACCGTTGTAATCAAATTCAGGTATGATCACTAGCCTTATATCTTCTGTAACGGTTGGTTTCTTTCTTAAAGGATATTGTGTAACTTCCTCTAAAGTAATCCATTTCGTTTCAATCGGTCGGTTCTCTAATATTATTTGATTTGCTAGTTTCTCAGCTTCACGAACTACTTCTTCTGTTAATTCTTCTACATTCAAATCAATGGTTAGTGTTTCATTTCCTAAATGGAAGCCGATTGTTTCCATGTCAAAAAGCTCCGCGAAAGCAGCAGAGAGAATATGTTGTCCTGCATGCTGCTGCATGTGATCAAATCTTCTCTCCCAATTGATTACACCAGACACTTCAGCTTTACCCTCTAATGGTCTATTTATGTAATGTCTTATCTCATTGTCAACTTCTTCTACGTTTATCACGTCAACTCCATCTATTTGACCTGTATCAAAAGGCTGTCCTCCACCAGTTGGATAAAATGCTGTTTCCCCTAAAACAACATATGTATGGCCATTCTCATCTTCTTGCTGTTTTAATAATTTTGTTGAAAATGATTGGATATAAGAATCTTCGTAATATAATTTTTTCATCGATAATCTCCTTAATTGGGGTCAGTCCCCCTTTATTACATTAAAGGGGGACTGATCCCGTTTTCTAATACGCTTTAGCCCAGTAAACTAATTTTTCGGCTTCTTTACCGCAACATACACAGTTACTAGAAACTTTCTCTTGTTCAAATGGGATACATCGTGAAGTGGCACTTGTTTGCCCTTTGATTTGATCTTCACAATCTTTATCGCCACACCACATTGCTTTGATAAACCCTGGGTTGCTTTCAAGATTTCCTTTAAATTCATCCATATTGGTTGCTACTGTTGTCTTCTGTTCACGTAGCTCTCTTGCTCTCTCATACAGA
Source organism: Robertmurraya mangrovi (assembly GCF_034427655.1). Taxonomy (NCBI): domain Bacteria; kingdom Bacillati; phylum Bacillota; class Bacilli; order Caryophanales; family Bacillaceae; genus Robertmurraya; species Robertmurraya mangrovi. The sequence goes on along the minus strand of NZ_JAXOFX010000003.1, from coordinate 349,313 downwards.
TTTTGCTGTATATCTTCTAACATTTGTGGAAGTTTTGTTTCTAGTTCTGCCATTGGAACAAACGTTTTTTCACCCGTATCTCTTCTTACTAGAACAACCTGTTTGTTCTCAATATCTTTTGGTCCCACTTCTAAACGTAGCGGAATCCCTTTCATTTCGTGTTCATTAAATTTCCAACCAGGTTTTTTATCACTAGCATCTATTCCTACTCTGGCAATTTTAGAGAGAGTCGCTTTCAAATGATAGGCAAAATCAAGTACTCCCTCTTTATGCTGAGCAATTGGAACAATCATCACTTGAGTTGGTGCCACTCTAGGAGGAATAATTAATCCTCGATTATCACCGTGAACCATGATCATGGCCCCGATAACTCGAGTAGTGAATCCCCAAGAAGTTTGGTGCACATATTGTAATTCTCCCGTTTGGTCACTAAATTGAATCCCAAATGCTTTAGCAAAGCCGTCTCCTAGATGATGGGAAGTTGCTGATTGTAAAGCCTTTCCATCATGCATCAAACTTTCCACCGTATAAGTAAACTTAGCACCAGCAAATTTTTCTTTTTCCGTTTTTTGTCCCTTTAATACTGGTATCGCTAATACATTTTCAAGTACATCTGCGTATACCTCTAGCATTTTCGTTGTCTCTTCATGGGCTTCCTCATCCGTTGCGTGACAAGTATGCCCTTCCTGCCATAAAAATTCTAAAGTACGAAGGAATGGCCTTGTTGTCTTTTCCCATCTTACTACGTTACTCCATTGGTTATAGAGCTTCGGTAGGTCTCTATAAGAATGAATAATATTTTTATAATGCTCACAGAATAGTACTTCCGAAGTAGGACGTACACACAAACGTTCTACTAACTCTTCAGAACCTCCATGAGTCACCCAAGCTACTTCTGGTGCAAACCCCTCAATATGATCCTTTTCTTTTTGTAATAAACTTTCAGGAATAAATAAAGGCATATAAACATTTTCATGACTTGTTTCCTTAATCCGAAAATCTAATTCATTTTTTATGTTCTCCCATAGAGAATAACCATAAGGTCGAATAATCATAGATCCTCTTACACTTGAGTAGTCAATTAAGTCTGCTTTCGTAACAACATCTGTGTACCATCGTGCAAAATCCTCGTCCATGTTCGTAATCTCTTTAACAAAATCCTTAGCCATCTGGCTTCACCTCATTATTCTCATTATTTTATTCCTTCAGCTAGAAAAATAAAAAAGCCCCACTTCATAAATAGGGACCAATAATTTGGCGGTACCACCCTAATTTATAAAGCGAGGCTTTATACACTCTTTCACTCTAACGGATTTATTCCGCTCTATCTTCACTTGTTTCGATAGAGAACTCAAAGGCAGGTTCAAATGGTATCTTTAGAAATCTCCCAGCAAGTGATTTCCTCTCTGTAAAAGATCTTACATTTTACTAATCCTTATCAACGTTTCGTATATTTTTTTCAAAATTATATATATAGATGAATATATTGTCAAATTGAATTTTACATTGTCCACTCTTTATGCTTTAGAAACCTCACTCAGTTCATAGTAATGAATTTTTGCAGGTCGATAAACAAAAATACACAAAACGATTGAGATGACGATAGAAATTCCACTAAAGACTAAGCATATAAACTGAAGGCTCAGTATTTCTGCTAGAAAACCTAGCATGAGGGTGAAAACAATCTGGATAATAGCTTGTATGAGATTCGTAGTGGAACTAAAACGCCCCATCATATTGATTGGAACATTATTTTGGAAAAATGTCATATAACCAGTATTCGCAAATGCAGAAAACACTCCAAATATGATAAATCCAACAGCCGCTAAAAACAGTGTGGACGATGAATAAAAGACGAAATAGCCCCCTGCTGTGAGAATCATACCTAATCCTATAAACATTCTTAACGAAATCTTATTTGCTACAAGCGTTGCTGCAGAAGACCCTGCTAAATAGGCACCTCCAGCAATACTCAAAAGTAAACCATAATCTCTTTCGGTTAAGCCTATAACTCCTTTAATAAACGTTGCTTCTTGAGAGTCTAACGCAAAACCAATTAATGTAGCTATTTGAAATAGTAAATAAATAAAACTAAAATAGCCGGCTGTTTTACTAAAATGAAGGACGGATTTCCAATCTTGAGAAACATGAGCTAGAGTGATTCGCTCTCTTTTGCCTTCCGTTTGATTATCAACATTAGGTAAGTAGTAAATAATGAGTGCACAAACTATAAATGAAATCGCGTTAATAAAAATACAAACATCAATACTTGTATACATAATGAGTAGACCAGAGATACTTGGTCCCACTAAAAATGCCCCAGATGATGTAAAACTAAAAATGGAATTAAAACGCTTCCTTTTTTCTGGAGGAACTAGCTTGGTCATATAGGTAGTTGAGCTTGGTCCAAATAAGGAACCAGCGATGTTTACGATAAACATTAATACATATATTCCCCATAAAGAATTAATAAATGGGATACACCCAATGAGTATTCCTCTAACAACATCGGTTATAATCATTAAATGTCTATTATTCATTCGGTCAATTAGACTTCCTGACCAAGTATTGGTTACGAGGACAGCTAATGGCCTTATGATAAACAGGCCCGCAACAGCTGCGGGTGATCCTGTTAAATCCAGAATTAATAGGTTAATAGCAACAAAATAAATCCAGTTTCCAAGATTCGAAACTCCAATGCCGGATATAAGTAATAATGGGTTTTTCCAAGTTTGCATATTTTCATTCTCCTACATTATACTGCCCGATTAATTTTTTGAGTTTTCCCCTCCTGACAGACGCCAATAACTATAGATAAAAATAAACATCATTATAGAAATGATAGTAGACATCCAATCTAATAGAATAGGAGCCCTCTTATTTACCTCAAACAAAATGATTCCATCTCCAACTTTGTTACTTACGCTAAATAAAACTCCGTAACATACATTCAACCCCCAGTGAATGCCCGTTGTCATCCAGATGGAATTAGTTTTATAAATGGCATATGTTAGGCTCAGTCCTAAAGCGATAGAAAATATTGTATTTTGAACGCTAAACCCAGCAAACCAAATGTCATCAAAGGAGTAAATCAAAATCGACAATATGAAAATTAAATATATGGGTAGTTTCCCTTTTAAAGAATTAAACACTAGGCCCCTTACAATCATGTCATTTATTAATGAACCTAAACCAAACCCAACTAATACTACTATTAAAATAAGGCCGCTTTCTGTAAAAGATTTCATACTGATATATTCATATTTATTAAAAACAAAACTCAAAATGTATAAAATGGCCCAACTAATAAAGCCCGTAGCAAATCCTACTAGTATTAACCCATACCACCCCTTAAAAAACTTTACCCCATACAATTCTAGGCCAGATTTAAAAAGTTTTTTACTTACTATAAGTGCAATCGGAAAAAAACTAACTAAGTGGATGAATCGTAGGATATCATTCATGGGAAACAACTGTGGAACTAAATTAAAATATAAACTTAAAATAAGGAAGGCTAAAAGAAACTTTTTCATTAGTAACTCCTGATATATGTTTTATATATTACTTCTCTAAAAGCAGCTCATTCTCCTTTTTTCATCATCTCTTATTGGGTGCTGATACTTTCTTTATAAAACCAACTAAAAAAACCTCTTACAATCCATAGGGTGAAAAATACACTAATCCAACTGTAGTACCATTCCCAATGGATATATTTAATTAAATCTGTATACTTTTCAAATATAATTTCCGGTATGATGATTCCCGTTGTAAATAGGGATATATAATATATTTTCGTCAGTAGTCTTCTGTTAGATGGATAGTAGAGGTTAAAAAACATACTTATTGCGGGGAAAACTAAAAACTCAAAGGTAAAACTAGAACGATTCACATGGGCTAGTTCTCGTATAGGATATTCAATCCACTTTAACTCAACAACAAGTAATCCTAAGAACCACCCTAAAAACTGTAAAAACAAAAAGGAAATACTGGCTTCCTTTCTCCTATCTTTAGGGACAAAGAATAATGACCCTAAGGTTACTAACCAAACTATATATAGAATGATCCATTCTATACTCATATTGATTCCACCTTATTTTTTTTAGTGTACTCACTATCCATTAACCACGTAATATATTTTCTACATAACCAAAGTTCAACAGTAAAATTCAGGGCACTTCTAGTTAAACTCTCTTTAGTAACATCCATTATTTCAGTAAAATATCCTATGACACCCATGATGAATAAAATAAATGTGACAGTAAGTATATAGTGAATTATCCTATATATTTTCCTTTTTGGAAAAAGCAACTGAAAGAACACGGCTATTGTGGGAAAAACCATGTATTCCATAGAAAAGTTTATCTTTGTAGCGTAGGGAAATTCTCTGAATGGTGCTTCTAGTAAACCGAAGTATGTTAACCCGATGCTAAATAGCCAAGTTAAGAAATGAAAGAACAGAAACACAGCAATAGATTCCCTTATTCTTTTTTTGGGGACAAAGATAATCAACATGAGAGGCAATATAATCCAAATAAGGCAAGTGGTCACTACTTCGATAGACACTGAATGATCCCCCTAGTGAAAATTGGCCTGTATTAATCTTTAAGTATTCCAAATTATTTTATACACTATGCATTCTTTAATGAAGATTAGGAATAAAAAGGGCTGTCCAAATAGTCAGATAAATGACACACTGGACAGCCCTAAAATATTTCAGTTTTCAGCAGTTAATAGATCTGTTGATTTCCGTTCCAGGCACTTCGCTTTCCGCGGGCGTGCCGGGGAGCCTCCTCGCCGCTGAAGCGCCTGTGGGGTCTCCCCAGCCCCGTTCTCCCGCAGGAGTCTTCGTGCCTTCCACTCCAATCAACAGAGCCCACTCTAAAAAGATACCACTTTAACATAGTATCTTTTAATAATCGCTCTTTCTAAAACGTTGGTGCCCTATACATGTAATGTACATAAAAAATACATTAAAACAATATATCGAGTTATCTAAATAATCCACTTGCTTATATTTTGAATCCTTCAGGAAAGCTCCATAAAAGCGTCCTTATCAAACTATTCCAGTTCATTTTCATTAACAAACATGACATGATCAAATTTTTGATGAAAATTCACATAACCATTTCCATTTACTGATCCTTCAGGAAATGCATCTTTCCCATTTCGGTCATATGGTCTCCAGCCAATATAATGGTTAGGTTGTTGAAAAAAATCACCAAAGATTGAAGTTTGTGTCTTTTGTTTTTGAACATGATAACTACTATCGATAAATTTTACCCAGTCATTTGGGATTTGTAGAATCCCATAGTTTTTCTCTTTAAGAATTACGGCATGTTTCATCTGAACTTGTGGCTCATACGTATGAATCCCGTCAGAAACAAAGTAATTTCTCTTTTTAATTAAATAAAAATCGATTGAATCAACCTCATCGTTCGGGTCTATATTCCAAACAAGAAACTGCTTTGAAGGTTTTCTCTCATTTGGTGTCCATAAAATCGGCTGACCTGACCCCTCTATAGTGGACACTTGCCATTTGCGATTTTTCCAAACCCAGTAACTCGAACCATATGCCCCTTTATCAGTTTTAAAAGGGACATAAGCATGCGATTCATCTAAAAATAATTCATCTAATATTTCACTAACTTCAGCTTCAGCAAATAATGCGTTCATTTTAGAGATTAACTGTTGTTCACTCGGGAAAGCCTTTGGAGCTGAAAAGTAAAACCAATAAACAGTTGCTAAAGCTACTATAAGGAACAAAGAGGACATGAAATAGATGGTCTGTTTTCTATTCATCACGTTTCTCCTCCTTTAATCCTTCTAAAAACGGCATTTTTGAGCGGAAATATTGTTGCCCATTTGGAGTAGAGATTAATAAACCTTTTCCATCTCTTTCTACATAAACAGTTGAGACCATTCCGCTACCGATTTTTGGGTTTACACCAACTAATTGATAAGGAAACCTTTCACTCTTATTCTTTTCATCAGGGTCCATATATGTTTCTGAATACCACTCGTCACTGTAAATGGTTGACGGCTCCATTTGACCAATCGATTGCTCTAACTTCTCTTTATTTAATGAACTTTCCACACCTGATGGATGTAAGATAATCATATGAGCATTCTCCATGTTTGCTAAATATGTCTCAAGTTGGTCCTTAGGATAGAATAGATGGTTAACAGGTAAGGATAATAATGAAGTGGCAAGGAACAAATACCCCGAAAAAAAGCCTAACCATGCATATTTTCTATACACCAACCATTTATCCACGGATTTTCGATAAATGAAATACAGTAACCATACACCTAATGGTAAAATAGGAATTTTTATTACTTGATTAAGCATGGGCCAATTGATTGAAAATGAAAATATGCCAATGATAACAACCAAAATGGCTTTCCAAACCTTAGGCTTCTCTATTTGTCTTTTATAAATCTGGAAAAATAATACCCCCATTGTAATCCATGCTAACACCGACAATATCAAAATTGGGATGTTAATATGTGAAAAGGTCATGTCCGATCATCCCCTTGTTTTTCCAATTTTGTTTTATTCCAATTTTAACATGAAAACATTGGGTATCATGTGGTAAATATTAGCTAAATTAAAACTAATATTTACCATTTACATAAAAAATAAGCCCTCTTTAAAGAGAGCTCAAATTAGAAAACTATTCTAGAATTTCACCAGTTTTATACCCTGACATGAAACTTTCCACTACTTCTTCTAAGTTTTCATTCCCTTCTGGTAAGGAAACAATCACTTCGTTTCGGGTATTCACGGAAGTTATTTTTATATGGTTCATTCTATTCACTTCGAGTTGAACCTTTAAGTCTTCCGCGATGGAATCAGCCGTATACTCATCTTTTAACAAATATCTAATATTACGCACTATAATCATCCTTTCTAGCCTGATGATTATAGTGTTACACAACCACTAATAAACGATACAAATTCATCTACCATAGAAAATGCAACTTTAACACTAAGTTATTACTAGAGTAAGTGAGGGTGAAAGCGATTGGCTAATAGTCTCGTAGCTTGTTTAGGATCTATATCATGAACCCATACATCAGCTATGTTTGGTTCGGCAGTAATGAGTCTCTCTCCAGTAGGTGATATTAATGACGTTGTACTTTCCTGTCCTTCAATGGCATAATTCACACTCGCGAAGTAAATATTATTTTCCACACTTCTGCATACCATAGCATGATTAAAAAATTCAGGGTTGCTCACTCGGTCGGTAAATTGAGGATGGAATACAATACTTGCCCCTTTTAAAGCTGCCCATCTTACTGTTTCTGGATATCTCCAGCCTTCGTGACAAATAACAATTCCAAATTTAACACCGTTTATTTCAAAAAGTTGACGCCCCTCTCCCGGAACGTAGCCAAAGAAGTCCTCACTAGGGTCAATTTGATTTTTCGTTTGATAACCTAATACTTGTCCGGATTGGTCGATAACAAATGCAACCATATGTAGACCAAGTTGATCCTTCCACTCCATTGGGAGAATAACCGCTATTTGAAGCTCTCTTGCTAGTTGACAAATTTCTTGGATGGCACGCTCTTGAAATGAATGGTCATATGGTTCTACCTCGTAACCAACACCTCTTAATCCTGGTACAATAGACTCTGGGAAGCATACGATTTCACATTCTTTTTCCTTAGCCTTTATAATCTTTTCCTTCACCCTTTGTAAAGATTCGATACTAGTTTCAGGGAATTTCGTTTGTGCTAAACCGATTTTCAAGACTTTTCACCTCATTAGAACCTGTATTAATATAATTCTTGCCAATCTAATCTATTTGCTTCATCTGTAAAACCTAATTTTAATAGTTCTTCTTTTATTAAATTTGCCAATTCGTACTGATCTTGGATTAAGTACAAGAATTGTATATCCCTTATCAAGGCAAGCTTTGCTTCAACAGGAGCCTCTTTAAAGAATGCTCCAACCTCATCTAACTCTATATTCATATTTTCGTTTAAATCCATATTTCTGTAATTCTTGGAAGAATTTTCATATATAATTCCCAATTGATCCTTAGTAGGTATAAGGATTTTGCTTAGGCGCTCGTATTCTAGTTCTTTCTGGTATAAATATAAATCATCTATTTTCTTGCATTCATACATGACTTTAATGTGTTCCAATACATAAGTATTCCTTTTGTTAAAGTCCTCATTCTCGCTCAATTCTTGTTTGATTTGTTCTACTAGACTTTCATATTCATCTTTGGTGCTAAAACTTAAAAAGTTCTCTATGGCAATTGCACCTTTAAGTGTAAAGACGACATCTATAAATTCTTTTAAGTTTCTAGCAACAATCTTAACAAAATTACCGAAGTTCATTGGGCTTACACATACTATATTTGCCTCTTCTAAATCTTTGACTCTCCCGAAATCTGTAAGAAAACCAAAATGTATACCATCTACTCCAGTCCTAGCAAATGGAATTACATCATAAGGAGTAACATTATATGCTTCGTACTCCTCCATAAGAATGAGTGAAAGTTCACTATCAAGGGAAAATCCTTCTTGTTGTAATTCTTCCTCCAGGTAAAAAAGCTTTTTTAGGGTATCAGGTAAAGGATAGGTTCCTAAATAATTCACGATATTTCCTCTCAATCCTTGTGATTTTCTATATAATTTTGAATACAATCTATGATGCTTGCATAATAGGAATCTTCGTGAGAAACAAATGCTTCTTTACCCACTGTCTTATCAATCGATTCCCTCTCACCTATAGAGCTTATTTCAAATCCTTCTATCTTAATCTCTTTAACCTCGCCAGACCATAAACGAGCAAAATGATAGAAATCAGCTCGAGCCATCCCAGACACTTCTTCCACTTGGAGGATAAAATCAAGTGGTTTATCTTTACTATCATACAAAAAGACATGTGCAATTTCTTTATCAATAAAATTCTCTTTCGTCACACAATAGTCGATGGAGTCTAGGAATTGTAATTCTTTTATTGACACATCTATGCCAATCTCCTCTTTCATTTCCCTAATGCCATCTTCAACCGATTCATGTGATAATAGATGACCTGCCGCTGTTATATCTAAAAGATTAGGATAATCCTTTTTAAGCTTACTTCTCAATTGAAAGTAAATATACGTTGTGTTATTTTCCTCTTTTATAAGCCAACAATGAAAAGTTTCATGCCAGTAACCTAATCGGTGCACTTCTTCTCTAGTAGCTGTCCCTATCTCATTTCGTTTATCATCAAATATTTTTAACATTTCTATTTCCATTTCTAATCACCTAATTTCCCCTTCTTGTATGATGAAAAGTGTAAAATAACTTTCCTTTTTTTACAAGAAAATTCATTAACAGGAGTGAAATAAAACTCAAAGTTTATATGTGAATTTATAAAAAGGTATAAAAAAAACACTCCTCAAAAGGAATGCTTTTATCATTTATTCTTCAACCCACATTGAACGGAAAATTTGTGTATGCATACTCCCCTGAACAATGTTCTCTAGAAAGAAAGGTTGAATTAACTTAACATATTCATCATCATCAAAAAGCTTCTTATTAGAAAGCTCCATTTCTGCTAATCCCTCATATGTGATTAAAAGAGAATAAGTATGGTCATGTCCCGAAACCGGTGTTAGAATCTCAACCTTTTGATTATGCTGTTGATTACGATATTTTTGAATTTCTTTTAAATTACTAATTGCATCTTCAAATTTGTCTTGTTTAATTTCAAAAGTTTGATAAACATAAATAGCCATACATGCACCTCTGCCAAATTTATAAAATCAGATATATAACAGAATGTCCTTACACGTATATTTTATTCACCTTTTGTATGATTCCTAACAATGTTTAAAATAGATTCCCTTTTTCTAATGAATTTGATATAATATTCATTGATAATGATTATCATTATCAACAAAGGCGGTTGTCGAATGGAAAAGGTTTACTTTTGTGAAAAGAGTAAATATCACTCGAAAAAAGAATACAAATACTTAAAATCCATGTTCCCAAAAATTAAAATTAAACGTAAAAAGTGTTTAGGAAAGTGTAAAACTTGTAAGAATTGCCCCTTTACTCTTGTTGATGGGAAAGTGTTTAAAAGTGACTCGACACCTGAACTTTACCTAAGTATCTATAAGCAAATACTAAGTAACTAAAGTATGATAAACACTACATAAAAATTCAAATGAGACCCACAAAGGTCTCTTTTTCTTATATCGCACTATGCATTTTGAATAGTTTAAAGTTTTAAGTGAAAAATATATCTCATTAGTGCCTATAGCAAAAAGTCTATTTTCTAGGAGGAATATATGTTAATAAAAGATAATTCCATTAGGCTTTCTTGCTTGAATGAATATGATCCGTTAAAAACAGTCTTAGTTTGTAAACCTGATCACATGACTGTAAAAGATACGATTCCTGAAACAGACAATGATTATAAAAAGGGGTTAAGTCTAGACAGGGCTATGAAACAGCATCGTCATTTTGTCTCTGCTCTAGAAGATTATGGTGTTGAAGTACTTTTTCTCCCTTCACAAAAACAATTTCCTGAACAAGTGTTTACTCGCGATATAGGTTATACTTTAGGGGAAGAAATGTATATAGCGGAGATTGCTAGCTTTTTGAGACAAGGTGAAGAAGACCAATTAAGGGAATGGCTTAAAAAAGCTAATCTTCCCTACAATGACTTAAACACAGACCGTATTGAAGGTGGAGATGTTCTGATTGATGGCAGCACGGTCTATGTTGGGATTAGCAATCGAACGACCGAAGAGGCAGCTAATCATTTACAGTCTAAGTTAAAAAACTTTGAAGTCATTACTATCCCCTTTACTGATGAATATCTACACTTAGATTGTGTGTTTAATATCCTGTCTCCGACTGAAGCCTTAATTTACCCAGAGGAAATTCATGATGAAAAAATTAAATATCTTAAATCTCGTTATGACTTAATTGAAATTTCTAAGGAAGAACAATATACTCTCGGCACAAATGTCCTATCTATCGGACACAAACGAGTATTCAGCTTACCTGTAAACAAAAATGTAAACATGCAATTGAGAGCTCGGGGCTATGAAGTCATTGAGATAGATTTATCCGAGATTATCAAATCTGGAGGAGCTTTTCGTTGTTGTACCCTTCCGTTATTAAGGGAGTCTTAAAAGATTATTCAACCCTATCTTAAAGATAGGGTGATTTTGTTTCATTAACATAAGTAAAACTTATATGTTTTAATAATTAAAATAAAATTTACTTATACAAGGAGTTTATATTATATTTTTCATGGGGATATATTCCAATCATTAATGGAATCAATTAAAATAAAACATGCTCTTTTCACCATTAGTATTTAGATTTTTGAAAACAGCTATTTAGAAACGAGGACAGCTATGAACAAATTCAATTCTTTTTTAAACCAATTCCATATCATTGTTTGGGTCTTATTATTGGGTACTGTTATTATAAGATGTGCTTCAACTATGACTCTACCTTTTCTAGCCATCTATCTTTCAAAAGGCATGGACATTCATCCATTACTTATTGGTCTAACCATTGGTATGTCGCCATTAATGGCCACTGTCGGCGGCTTTGTAGGTGGAAATCTATCAGATAAATATGGTAGAAAACCAGTCATGCTAACCGCTTTATTCTTGTTAGCTTTTGTATTTTTCGGATTTACTGTCGCTAATCATGCAGGTTGGTTCATTCTATTAAACGCTTTAAATGGTCTATGTAATTCTTTCTTTGAACCTACTTCTCAAGCTTTAATGGCGGACTTAACAGATAAAAAGAATCGCTTAAAAGCATATTCTTATAGATATACAGCCATTAATATCGGAGCATCTGTCGGTCCATTAGTCGGGGCTTATTTAGCAATGGTATCAGCTAAAACAACCTTTATCATCACAAGTCTCGTTTATCTGTTTTATGGCATCATCCTATTCATCCTTATGAATCGATTATTAGTGGAAACAAAGAAACTTCATAAATCCAGTGTTACCTTTGTGGATGCCCTAAACATAGTCAGAAGAGATAAAGCGTTAGGCTTTTTAATATTAGGCGGAATCTTAATCAATATTGGTTATGGTCAATTAGAGTCTAATTTACCTCAACACTTAGATCAAACCATCGCTAATAGTGTTTATATATACTCAGTATTGCTGTCCATAAATGCTGTTATGGTTGTATTTCTACAAATCCCAATTAGCCATATAGCTGAGAAATATCGTCCTATGCAGGTAATGATCGTTGGTGCGATATTCTTGTCTTTAGGTTTGATAGGCTTCAGTTTCGTAAACGGCTGGGTTTCTGCTATTCTTGCCATAGCACTCTTAACCATTGGTGAAATTTTAATTTTCCCTTCCAATAGTATTCTAATTGATCAGTTAGCCAGTGAAGAATTAAGAGGAACTTATTTTGGTGCAGGTCAATTTAGAAAAATTGGACACTTCGTTGGACCGATTATGGGTGGTTTCTTCTTAAGTCAATTTGGCGGACAAACAGCATTCTGGATCATCTCAATCATCTCTATTAGTAGTATTTACTTCTTTACACTAGGAAATCGTGCTCAACTAAACATTCAAACAGCGTCTATAAAAGGATAAAATAAATGACCACTTTTCAAGGCGAAAGTGGTCATTTTTTGTATGCTTATGAAGTCAACCGTTGGTGTCGAATCAATAGAAAAGCAACTCCTGCTATCGTGTAAAAGATAACCAACATAAAGAGAATCCAATATTTTTTTGTATCATACGAGATTGGGTTACGATATTTCCTTGATACAAATACCCTACCAATATGGTGCATTAAACGTAAATACACCCAATACAAGCTGTAAGAATCCCACGTGTCCCATGCATTTCTAAATACAATAAAGTGAAAGGCTAGTCTTAAGATAATCTCAAAAGTAAAAACTAGATTTACTGTAATAAAGAAAAAAGGAAACGTCCATTTTTCCGGTTGAAAGCGTATAATAAACAAACTTAAAAATCCAAAACTCAAAGCAACGGTTGGTAAAATAAACCTTATGGGAAATACAAATCGATAATAACCATTTATATAGAAAAAGAAACAGAGAAAAATGGCAAGGGCTGCACTAATTAGAAACACGATGCCATACCGTAAAACATTTTTCCTAATGATTAGTATACATCCTATACTTGTAACCGTGATAACAGTGATTAATATGATCCAATGAGTAAGATTCACTTCCATTTTTATAACTCCTAACAACGAATCCTTTTTCCCTATCTTCACCAATTAATGCTAATGATATAAAAATTCTTTTTATATAATGGAACAGTTTTTTTCTTAGAGATACTATTTATGTGAAAAAAACAAAAAACACCTACGAATAAATAGGTGTTTTAGAAATAAATAGATGCTAAACTGGAACTGTTACAAAAAACTCCTCGTATAACGCCTGAACAGCCTTTCTTTCGTCTGCTTCTTTCACGCCGAACATCATGCTGACCTCAGAGGATCCTTGGTTAATCATCTCTATATTTACACCAACTTTAGCTAATGCACTTGATGCTCGCGCAGTTGTGCCGACATTATGTCTCATTCCCTCACCAACTACCATAATAAGGGCAAGATCGTGCTCAACAATCACTTCATCCGCATTTAGTTCTGTCTTAATTCGGTTAATAACCTCTTCCTCTATATTTGATGTTAGTTGATTTTGACGTAAAATAATCGATATATCATCAATCCCTGAAGGAGTATGTTCATAGGAAAGACCGTTTTCCTCGATAATCCCTAACAATCTACTCCCAAATCCAATTTCTCTATTCATTAAATACTTACTTACATAAATACTACAAAAACCATTGTCACTTGCTATACCTACAACTGGTCCGTTTTGATTTGTTCGTTTGTTCACGATTAAAGTTCCTGGAGCTAATGGATTATTTGTATTCTTTACATTAACCGGGATCCCGGCACGAAAAGCAGGAATAAGAGCTTCATCATGGAATACAGAAAAGCCCGCGTATGAGAGCTCTCTCATTTCTCTATATGTGAGTTCCCTAATTCCTTTAGGATTAGATACAATATGAGGATTGACAGAAAATACACCGTCCACATCAGTAAAATTTTCGTACATACTTGCATTTACAGCATGAGCTAGAATGGAACCTGTAATATCCGAACCGCTCCGTGAAAAAGTAGCTACTTCGCCCTTTTCTGTATACCCAAAAAAGCCTGGAAATACTAAAATACCTGGTTGATGACGAAGATTGCTTAAATTCTCATATGAATGTGGTAACACCTGTGCGTTTCCATATTCATCTGTAACTAATAATCCTGCATCCTTAGGGTTAATATAATGGGCCTCTATTCCTTCATTTCTAAAATAAGCTGCAATCAACTTTGCGTTGTTGTCCTCCCCAGAAGCCTTTATCGCTTCCAAATATCTTTCAGGATTGCTTCTATCCCTTTCCAATAAACATAACAAGTCCTTGCGTATTCGGTTAACAATGTTTGAAGAAAGGTGTAATTCCTCTGCTAAACTTTCATACCTTTCAATAATTTTCCCGAATAACTCGGAAACATCTTTCTCTTGTAAGAAATACTCACCCAATTGAATCAATAAATCAGTTACTTTTGTATCTGAAGCGAATCTCTTGCCTGGCGCCGAAACAACCACTATTTTTCTCTCAATATCAGAAACTACAATTTGTAAAACCTTTTTCACTTGTTCACCTGATGATAAAGATGAGCCTCCAAATTTAACAACCTTCATATTTATATCCCCTGCTTTTTAAATAATTTATATGTAATTATCACTCCTCAAACAAAAAGAATCAATAGTTTTTTCTTCCCTACAAACACATTTGTGTTTATATCACGAACACTAATTTATTTTTTTCATAATTTCTACCTTATATAGTTGAAAAGTAATTAAATAGTTGCTCAAACAAACATCAACATAGTAAACTTTGTAAGTATGTAAAAATTTAACGGGTTAAAGGAGGCTTCATATGCCCTCTGAAAGGAATAATAAAACAAGATTATCCATTTTAATGTTTAACATGTTTATAGCGATGGTTGGTATTGGGTTAATCATTCCCGTACTACCTGTATTTTTAAACGAGTTTGGTGTTGGCGGAAAAGCAATGGGTTACCTAGTTGCGGTCTTTGCTATTACTCAATTTATTTTTTCTCCTATTGCGGGAGAAATGTCCGATAAATATGGTAGAAGAATGCCTATTATCTTCGGGTTAATTATGTTCACTTTATCTCAACTTCTATTTGCTATCGGTACAGAAATGTGGATGCTTTATGTATCTAGACTAATCGGTGGCGTGGGTGCCGCTTTCCTAGTTCCGCCTATGATGGCTTACGTGGCGGATATCACCACTGAGAAAGAACGTGGAAAAGGAATGGGATTGCTTGGAGCGAGCATGTCATTAGGATTTGTTATAGGCCCTGGTATTGGAGGATTTTTAGCAGAACTAGGTTTAAGAGTACCTTTCTACTCTTCTACTATTTGCGCAGCACTTGCAACGGTACTTTCTTTCCTGTTCTTATCCGAAACTTTGTCAGTAGAACAAAGAATGGCAGCAAAGTCTCTTACACGTAAAAACGAAAACATGATTGTGCAAATTAAGAAATCCTTCAAAGCACCTTATTTTTTACTTCTGATTCTCGTTTTTACAATGACTTTTGGAATTGCAAACTTCGAAGCCATTTTTGGATTATACGTTGACACAAAATATGGTTACACACCTAAAGACATTGCTATTATCATTACCGTCGGTGCCTTAATCGGAGTCATTGTACAGTGGGTTGTCGTTGATTTATTGTTAAACAAATACGGTGAGAAAAAAGTAATTTATTGGACGTTCCTTCTTTCAAGTATTTCCATGCTAGCTATTTTAGCCGCTAATACATTCTTAACGATTTTGGCAGTTACTTTTGTATTCTTTACTGCTACTTCATTAGTTCGTCCAGCTCTAAACACGCTACTTTCTAAAATGGCTGGAAATGAACAAGGTTTTGTTGCAGGTATGAATAATATGTATATGAGTGTTGGTAACATGGTTGGGCCTGCATTAGCTGGTATTATATATGATGTCGATATTCATTATCCTTATGTCTTTGGTGCGATTGTATTGTTTATTAGTTTCTTTATGTCTCTATCTTGGAAAGGAAACCAAGCACCTGAACCACAAAGAGTTGTAGCAATAAATGAGAAGTAAAGCTTCGGAATGATCCGAAGCTTCTTTATTTATTTTCTTATAGAATATTCGTCTACCAAACTCGTTAGTTGTTCTTTTACTTGATCCTCACAAATACCACCATGGTAACATATAAGAGTTTTTATCTCATATTCTAATAGTTTTCTTACTGATTGTTGAGCTGTACTCATATCTAGTGTAGTTTGTGGAACTGGACCTATCAGTCTTCCATTTATATTCATTAATGCATCCGCAGCAACTAATGTTTTTTCTTCACTAACATATAAACTAATGTGCCCTGGTGTATGACCAGGAGTACTAATAACTTTAATACCTGTGAAGAAAGGTAATTCATCGCCATCAGCAATAATTTCATCTACTTTAAACTTTGGTGGGTTTTTATAGAGCTCTCTGTCTGAGTCTGAAAATGATTGTAAAACTTGTTTACTCATCTTGTTGATGTCCGTTTTGATTAATGGAAGCTTCCCTTCAATATATGGACGATCTAACTCGTGTGCAAATATTTTTACCCCATCACCTATTGCCTCAAGTAGCTCGGGTACTCCTCCAATATGATCAAGGTCTTGATGAGTAATGATAATGGCTCTTAATTGACCTAACGATAGCCCCTGCTTCTCCATTTCTGCTTGAATCTGGTTCAAACTGCCCGGCATCCCGGCATCAATAAGAATAGCATCCTTTCCATCAGATATAAGAGTTGGACATAGTACTGCCTTATTGTTAAAGGCTTCTGTTTCTAATTCAATTACGTTTACCGATAAAGATTTCAATTAAAATCCCCCTATAAGTAAATGGATGTAAAAGGTTTAAGTGAATTCTAATTAACATGTTAATATTAGCTATAAATAATATCAATAGTAAAACATTTTATTATAACACAAAATTTTTATTTGTCAATAGTCCGCAGAAATCTTTTTTCTATGTATGAAACCATTCCTTTTATCCAAAAATATGTGTATATAGGAGGTTTATATATGAATAATATGATGATTTTATTAATAAAGTTTGTTGCTGCTTTTCTTGCTTTTGCAATTGCATTTGATTTATTCTTTGATGCAACCTTTGTCGATATTTTATCGTTTAGTATACTAATAACGGTTGTATCATATTTTGTAGGAGATCGCTTAATTTTACCTCGAATTGGAAATGTGAAAGCTGCTATAGTGGATTTTTTTATGACCTATACCCTAGTTTGGATTTTTGGTAGTATTCTTCTCCATAGTTATTTGCAAATTGCATGGGGAAGTATTATTTCAGCAACCCTTATTGCTGGAGGAGAAGTTCTCATTCATAACTTTATTCAAAACCGTACAGCAAACACTGCTGAAGAAAAAGCGCAGACGAAAACAAACTTTAACCCTAGACTAGCTTATGGTACCGAATTTGCTGAAGAAGATAACCCGAGAGAAAAGAAATAATATAGCAACAAGGAAAGGACGGTTCTAGTTTTAAGAACCGTCCTTTTTTCCTTTGATATATGATTTATTAAAGTCCAACTACTTTTTGTTCCTCTGCTTCCACCATAGTACTTTTCGTCTCGATTTTCTTTTTACTACTTTTTGTGCGATTTTGGAAATATACCCTTAAACCTTCACCTAATAAGTTAAATGCCATAATGGTATATGTAATTAACGCAGCAGCACCAAAAGGAATCCATGGTGCAACATTGATATCTCTTATTATATTGGACAAATGGGTCGTCCAAATCAGTGAAGTGTTATTAATTTGGTATGATGTTGGTAATCCTGGTGCTCCTGGTAACTGAATAAACTCTTGCGCTAAAAATATAGAGAATATTCCAAGTTGGCCAACTAAAAACAATATTTTCCCAAAATTTAACACAAACGATAAAATTAACTGTGGGGTTAAATGAGGAAGATAATATCGTTTAAGCATTGTAAAACTCGAATTTCCAACGACAACACCAGACTCCACGATTGCAGATTTATTATAAACATCTAACTGCTGCTTAAAGATATCTGCAATTTTACCAATTTCTAAAATGGCTATTAAGGCAATAAAATAATAATACCGATTAGGTGAAAAAATAAAAAACGGTATATTAGTAATTAATATAATAACAAATAAATTCGGAACTCTAGAAAATAACTGGTTCCATGCAACTAAAATCGTGTTTGTAAATTTATTTTTAGAAGCAAAAATTCCAAACAATGTACCTAGAGAGAAACAAACAAATGTTAAGAATAAAATAGTGACAAGAGTTTCTTTGGCACCTATTATTAAGATACTTAGGTAATCTCTTCCCTTACGATCTGTCCCTAGTATAAATTCCTCTGAAGGTGGTAATGGTGGAGGTAAAACTGCACCATTCTCAGTTTTAAAGAACTTTGTCTCTTTTAAATCAGCGTCAACAAATGGTAAGTATGGACCTAAAATGGTAATCAGTAATAACAAACCTACCATTACTGAGCCAATTATTAATGTTTTATTTTGTTTCATTACTCTTCACCCCTTTTTGCCGGGATTAGTATGTAGTTGAGTAATTGATGAATCCAAAGGCTACATAGAATCAGAATCATAAATCCAATAGTAAACCCAACAATTGTCGGAACTTCTAATGGAAAGTTATCTGTAATATTATAGATGGTCTTAATGTCCAATGCTTCTATCAGCCTTGTTCCCGCTCCACGATAGAATGTTAGGTATTCTACTACAATAGAACTCGAAATAAGAGTAATCATAATGGTTAAGAACTGACTTAAAATAGTAGGATAACAATTTTTCAATACATGAATATATAATATCTTCTTTGAAGATGTTCCTTTTGCAATGGCTGTTCGAATATAATCTTTACCTTCTTGCTCAGAGAGGGCTGAAGACGTAATTCTAGCAATATATGATATTGGATAAACCGATAAGAATAATATCGGAAGTAGAGTGTTATACCATTTGTCATACCCATATATGTCGAGCTGTGGAAAACCTTTAGACATAAGGGATAATAACCCTAACTGTACAGTAATGATAATAAAATACTCTGGTACAGATTGCATCAGCCATGTTGTGCCGTTTCCAATTATATTTTTTCTGGAATTTACATTTTTATAATCAAATACACCCTTTAAAATTCCTAATAATAAACTAATAATTAAAGCTGGGAAGATGATAACAATTGTTCTTTTCATGTAGTGGTACACTTCTTCTTCTACTGGTGATCCCACTTTTGAAGTGCCAAAACTCTTATTATCCCAAACTTCTTTTGAATATGTTGTAATACTTTCTTGATAAGCCTCCCATGTAAATTTATAGGTAGCTACATCATCATACCCTACCCTCTCATATGTAACATTTCTAGGTAGTAGGATGATAGCTAGTAGTATGCTTGTGACGATCAACCATATAAGTAAACCGCTCACAAGTTTTGCCAAAATCTTCATTTTATAAACCCCCATATTTTTCCTAATACAGATTATACTATAGATTTGGAATTTTTTCACTATTTTGTTTACTGGCTGTAAATACAAAAAATCCCAGTACCTAGTCTAGTACTGAGATTTATATTTATATTTATATTTAAAATGTTTCTCTTACAACTGTGTCCTCTATTGAAAAACGTTCCGTTGGATGTGCTGGAGATTCAGCATAACCAATGGACATCATTAAAACAGGTATATATCTATCAGGAATGTTTAACTCCTTAATTAACGCTTCAGAGTTAAAACCTCCCATTGGACATGTATCTAAATCAAATGCTTTAGCCGCAAGCATGAGTTGCATGGTTGCATAGGAAGAATTTTTAATTGCTTCAAGCATTCCTGTATCTTCCAGTTTATAAGCATTTTCAATGTTGCGGGTTAGTGCTTCTCTTACATGTTCAGGTGCGTTTTCGTAGATCTTCAGAGCATTTTTATTGGCTTCTAGATCACCTAGTACAATAATGACTGCTGAAGCATCCGCCACTTGTTGCTGATTATAGGAAATAGGCAGTAATCTTTCCTTTCTAGCTTCATCCTCAACTACAATAAACTTCCAATGTTGAAGATTCCATGAAGAAGGTGCCGTTCCTGCAGCGCTTAATATTTGATCCAAAGTTTCCTTTGGTATTCTCAATCCCTTTTTATATTTACGAACACTACTTCTTTCCTTCATAACGTCTACTATATTTTTTTCCATAACTTGAACCATGCTTGTACCTCCTAGGTGTGTTCTTTTATAGTATCTGAAATTCTCCTATTCATATACAATATCTCGAATTCAAACTAAATTGTATTAGAGTAATGTTCACCAGTCAAACGATTAGCTTTAACCTAAAAATAGTGTCGCTTGGTAATACTTTATTTTAAATACATATCGCGTTAATTGTTCGTGAATGATTTTTCAAAAATCCCACATTCTAATAATAAGTAGAGGATGTGTTTTTCAATGGGGTTTTTAACGGTTATAGAATTAATTACAAACCACATACATTATGTAGCCAATATTTCCTATCATGAAGTAATAGAGGCTGAGGAAAACTTCTACCATTTACTAAAAAGCTATTGGAAAGAGCATGTTTTTTTAACAGCTAGATGGTGGTTTTTGTTAGGGCTCGCGGGAATTCCAGCGGCAATATGGTGGAAACTTGTTGATAAGAAAATAGTTATTGAGATTACAGCCTATGGACTTTTCTACGGTGTAGCGGCAATAATATTAGATTCAATTGGAACGTCATTACTTTTATGGACTTATCCAGTTATAATTTCTCCTAATTTATTCCCCCAAATTTATCCATACGACGTTGGCGTAATTATCGTACCTTTTATGCTTATTTATCAAAAGTGGGGAAAGACGATTAAGTCATTTTGGAAAGCTAGTGGTATTTTGTCATTAAGTATAGCCTATATTGCAGAGCCATTTATGATTTGGATCGATGTTTATAAACCTTTTACGTGGAAGCACATATATTCTTTCCCTATTTATTGGCTATTAGCTATCCTTTGTTGGTATATTCTAAATTACTTTAAGTATTTGGAACAAAATCGTTAAAGGCAACTTTCTCAGTTGCCTTACCTTACTTAGGTTGTCTGATTTTTTGAGTTTCAGCTATATTTTTGTATTCCTCTTCACTTATAACACCTAACAATTTGAGCAATACAGAATACTGAACAATCCTTTTATGAATTCTTTTCATGTTTATCACCTGCTTTCTTATAGTATATTTCAGCAAAACAAAAATGTTTCCTCTAGGAAACATTTTTATCTTAGTTAAATAAAGAACAAATAGAAATTTAAGCAACGTACAATATTAAAGTGTATAGGAGGAAGAATATGAACGGATATTTAAGTTCTTTTATGGAAAAAGCCAAAATGACATTTCAAGAGGCAACTGCATTTATTAAAGAGAAATTGAATGATTTAACGGGGACTCCCTCAGCTACGGTTCCACAAATTGCTGAATTTGTCATCAATCATGCTGATACCGACAAGACTTCAAAATCATTACTAGGATTAACATATCACTTTTATCACTTAAAACGCGGGGATATGTATTATTACCTCGAAATGAAAGATTCTGTTATTTTACAATTAGACCTTTCTATCAATGGCCATTCGATTGTATCTTATCGTTCATACAGGGATAAATTCAACTTAGATCAACCGATCGTGTTTTCTGAAAACCCCATTGAATAAGATAGCGGGTAGCGCCGGGATAAAAGAAATTGAAACACTGCCCTGCAAATTAGCTATCGCTTCCCTTAGAATATCCTTATGGAGCTAGACAGTGGTCTAACTCCAACTCTCCCCTAACCTGAAATTCATTTCAGGTTAGGGGGAGACACCTTTTTAGCATAATCAATAGTAAAACAAAAGTTTTGATTAGTCATGCTCAGCCTAGTATAGATTCTTTCAGAGAAGATTACTTCATTGTTAGTGAACTTAACAATGGTTGAACATCTAGTTCCATACGTTTCACTTTCAATAAATAATGGTGATAGTATTCTTTCCCATTCAAGTGACACTCCAGTTGAAGGGAGCAGTTCGTCAGGAGCCGGGTCAGATGTTTTAAGAAGCTGAAACAATGGCTCATCAGTATCCATCTCCCCCTTAATAATTTCACCTAGTTTTTCCCGGCCATATGTTACTTTTGGCCACTCGGTATTTATTAAATGATTACTTAACCCATATATCCCGGGAGTCAATTTGTGGAACATGGATTCTTGGTTAGAGTAATAATAAAGGTCCCTTCCATCGCTAACTACTAAATTATAGCCGGGATATAAATCCCTGGAGCGCGTTTTTTCCTTCACATAGCTATAAGCAGATTGTTTTCCTTTTAAGAAATCAGCCACAAGTTCTCCACGTGAACGCTTCCCCTCAACGACTTCGCTCGGGTTTCTATAATTCGTTAGTGCAGCAAATCGTCCTGATTTCGTCACTCCCAACCAGGTCCCTTGTTTTAATAGATCTTTTCCAGCTAATATATTCTGTTGATTTTCCCAAAAGTGAGCAGGTGCTGTTGGTCGATCGTAAAATTCATCACGGTTTGATGCAACGATTAGATCAAATTCTGGATGAATTTGATAGGCAAATAATATGAGACACATTAATATCACGGCCTTTAAATGAAATGTAATAGGGGAAATTACGTTAGATAGAGAACCATTAAATCTTCATCATAGTAAGTATTCCCCACTTTTAGAGCCTTTTTATCTTCCCCTATTATTTCAAACCCTAATGAAGCATATAAATTTTTCGCAGGTTCATTACTAGATACTACTGTTAAGTACAGTTGCTCTATATTTCTTATACATTTCGCCTGATTGATTGCTTCACTCATTAGTTTCCTTCCAACCCCTTTACCACGTCCCTCTTCACTTACGTACATCGCAAAGATATTTGCTCGATGCCTAATTTTGAGTTTATCTTCACAAACTAATGACACTACTCCAATAAGTTCGTTTTCTTTATAAGCGCCAAATGTATAGGAAAGAGTGGATTTTAACCGATTTTGATAAAACTCAACTGAGTTCCCTTTTTCCTCCTCAAAGCTTGATGAAAAGGCCTCAGGATTATTTCTTAGAGCTTCTAAACGAAGGATTCTATAATACTCTCCATCTTCAGGCTGTAATCTTTTAATATACACTTCTTTTCTCCTTCCTTTATTCCAGAATCATGATTTTTATCATAATTATAACAAAAAGTGAGAAGCTACAATTAATGAATTATTTTAGAGGACGGGTGTTTAATGAAGAATAAAGAAAAGATTCGCTTAACTGCAGCAGAGATGTCCACTTTATGGACTCAATACATTAATGATACCGTATCTATATGTGTAAATAGCCATTTCTTGGAGAAAGTGAAGGATGAAGAAGTTCGACCGGTCATCGAGTTTGCTTTAAATACATCTAAAGAAAATATTAAAATTTTACAGGATCTGTTTACTAATGAAAACTTCCCTGTTCCTATCGGATTCACGGAACAAGACGTTAATCCTTCAGCACCGAGACTATTTTCAGATACATTTGTATTGATGTACTTAAGAAATATGTCTATTCTAGCAATGGCAGCAAGTGGAATGGCATTAGGTGTGATTACACGTCCCGATGTAGTTACTTTTCATAAAAATGTTCTACAAAGCTCTGTTAGTCTACAGGATCAAACAAGAGAATTAATGTTAAAACAGGGTACGTATATAAGACCACCTTATATTTCTTTACCCGATCAAGTAGATTTTGTAGATAAGCAACCCTTTTTATTTGGCTTTATTGGGGAAAAGCGTCCTCTTACTTCCATCGAAATTACACATGTTTTTATCAACATCCAAACAAATGCCATTGGTAAGGCATTAATAACAGGATTCGGACAAATCGCTCAGAACAAGGAAGTAAAACAATTTTTACTTCGCGGAAAACAAATTGCTCAAAAACACGTCGACATTTTTAGTAAAATTTTAAAAGAAGAAGACTTGCCAGCTCCGATGCAATGGGATACTGCGATAACAGACACTACCGTTCCAATATTTTCAGATAAGCTGATTATGTTTCATATTTCAGCCATGATTGCTGCTGGAGTTGGTAACTATGGTGCGGCAATGGGGGCAAGTCCTAGAAAAGATCTAGGTTTAAAGTATGCGTCACTTATACCAGAGATCGCTTTATACGCTGAAGACGGTGCTAACATTATGATTAAGCACAGCTGGCTAGAAGAGCCTCCTCAAACGGATGATCGGAACAGCCTAATAAAAGGAGAGTAAAAAGCAGAGATTTCTCTGCTTTTTACTCTTTCCAACCTAATCTTTCCGCTAGAGTTGTTATATGTGCAATATGATGTCGACCGTGCCAAGAATACAAGCCTATACAAAAGGACAAAGGGATTAACCCTGATTCTGGATGGTTGAAAGTTCTATCAAGTTGATCTTTATTCAATGAACGGAGCATGGTAACTAGTCTGACATGAAGTGATTCCAATAGGGTTACGGAAATTTCAATAGGAAGATTAGAATCTTCTAACTCTGCCCATCTTTCCTCTTTATAAGGCTTAATGGTTGGTACGTCTTCTGTTAAGGCCAATTTTATACGAATATATGCATTCATATGACTGTCCACTATATGATGAACCACTTGGCGTACCGTCCATCCACCCGGTCTGTAAGGTGTATCTAGTTGGGTTTCATCTAATCCAGAAACTGCTTCTTTTAATTGAGACGGTGCGGCCTCAATATCCTTTATCCATTGCTGAATCATTTCATCCGTAATTTCTTCTTCCTGTTTAAACGTTCCTATAGGATATCGTAAGTCCATGGTTTAGTACTCCTTTTTATGATGATTTCCTTTGATACTTACAGTGACCGTCACTCGTTTGTCCGAGGAAGTCAAAGTGATTTTTGCGGTAGAATTCATTTAGCTTCGTGTTAGCTGCAATACAATCTAGTTTTAATATTTTTGTTTCAGCCACTTTATTTTTATAAATCCAAGTTAAAATGCTGCTGCCTATTCCCTTTTTCATATATAAAGGTAGTACTGCTAGTCTGTGTAAATAAATCGAATCAACAGAGTCTTCACCCCAGATATGCTGATCCCACTCACTTTGCTTTTCATATAAAGAAAACGTAGCTACCATTATTCCGTTATCTCTTACTATGTATGTATCTTTGTCCAGAATGGCTTGACGAATTTCCTCATCTTCTCCTCCAGCTAATAGGAAACCCCACTGATGAATGCCGTTCTCTTTTAGCCATCGTGCTACTTCTTTTAAAAGATTAATAACCTGTTCACATTCACTAACAGTTGCAAGCTCAATATTTAGCATTGAATTATTTGGATTCACTCGCAACACCATCTTCTAGGTACCTTTTTTTAAAGTCCGGACTCAATTCACTCCATACATCAAACTTATTCCCATCTAGATCATAGAATATAAAGTTATTCCCTGCATGGCCACGGTCTTCAATTTCACCAATTTTCACGCCTTTTTCACTTAAATCTTGATGTAGTTTCTCAAGTTCTGTAAGTCCATTTACTTCAAATGTTAAGGTAAATCGTTCATTTCCATAGCTATCTACGAAGTTACTATTTTGCTTTTCATTGACCTTTACTAAGAAAAAACTTTGGTTAGCTAAATCTAGAATGGCTTTATCGTTGTCCTCATAGTTTAAAACAGCATCAAGATTGCTTACATACCAATGAACCGCTTCTTTTATGTTTTTCACAGGCAGATAGGTAGTTCCTACGCGTAATAATTTAGACATATTAGCACCCCTTAAATTGATTTATCTATTACTTCTCTCTTTTTTCTAAAGTTTCCTTTATTTCATAAAAAAACAATCTTCTAGGAAGACTGTTCGTCATTTGCTTGATGGAGATTTTTATAGTACTCTACTAACTCGGGAAATTCTGATAGCTCTTCTTTCCCTTTTGTACTTAAACAATAAATTCCCCTCTGAACCTTATCAAACCAACCGTAGTGATTTTGATAGAGAATGGATAATGTTTTATCACCTGTGTTCATTTGTCGGAGCTTCTTCGGAGAAAGAGGCCCTAACTGATCTAAGATGGTAGCAATATGAATACAATTCTCTTTATAGGCGGTCATTATCTTAGTCTTATTACTTCCACCGATATTATAATCACCATTACGCCCCTCGATTTCAGCCAATATTTTTTCCCGTTTTTTCTTGTTCCGTTGCAAGCTCTTTGAACGCTCAAAAGGCTCGGGTGAAACACAAACCTCTACTGAAGGAGTCTTTCTTTTAAACGACACCATGATGAGCCCAATTTCAAGTCTTCTCGCTAAATGGCATATCTCATAGTATTTTTTTGAACTTAATCTCTTCGGTTTCGGGATACCAATGTAAACTAAGTCCGTTATCCGTTGCCTTTTCGTTGCTTGTATCAGGAGGTCAATATTTAAATTCTTCTTTAGTTCAATAATAATGAGCTCATCATTTTTCACGGCGGTCATATCACAGTGATTCACTTCTCCATGAACGATATAACCTAATTTTGTAAAATATTGTTGAATCGGTTTATATAAATCAACCTCGTATAGCTTATCTTGTTTGCTAGCCATTCTATTATCTCCTTACACTATACCAATGCCATATCTTCCTTTAATATTGCTCTTTTTATTGTAGCATAAGCTTATTGGCTAGTTGTAAAAAGGGTGATAGAAAAGATATATTACTCAAAAGAAAAGAGAATGTATTAATAGTAGGAGTTTAAAAATTCATCGATTTGCTCTTTATGTTTTAGATCGTGATTAATCAATCCGATAAAATATTCACTTATTGAAATATCCTTTTTGAGTGGGTATGGCCGTTTAAACGTGGCTAAAGGAAGCAATTCTATAAGTGAAACAAGACTTTTTCGAATTAAAATAAACTCACTAAGTAGATTTTCCTTACTTATACCCGATCTAGCATATTCGCTAGCACTTTTGTTTATAAGTTCTGAATCGAAAACCATGGCTGGAAAGCTTTCTTCTCTTAATAAAAATGGCAATCTATTTTCGATTAAAAATTGATCCCATGAAATAAAATGAGAGATTACATCTGCCGTTCCCCATGTTCCTTGATTAAAAGGTTTAAACCATACTTCATCAGGTATTGAATATAACTTCTTAGCCCATTCGGTCAATAACAGCTTTCTCTTTACTATCTGCTCTTTATCCATCTACTACCTCTCTTTTTCGTTCATTTTCTATTAAATTTTCATTAACAAAACATCTGTTTCATACTCTTTTTTGCAGAAATTTAGCTTATTTAAAATATCAGGATGAATATGTTCAAATTGGGTAATTTCAGAAAAACCATGTTTCGCATAGAAATTTTTTAATGGCTTAAAAGGAATGCAATAGATGTTAAAATACTTAATTTGCTGAGCTTGTTCAACCAAATGCTTTACAATGGAATCAGCAACTTTTTTACCTCTGAACTCTTCTAACGTATAGATTCCACCCATTTCTGCTGTATCCTCATTAATCTTTACCAGTCTTCCAACCCCTGCTCTTTCATTATCTATAGTAGCGATCACAACATATTCATTCTGTAAATCTGATAATAAAAAATCCGCTTTTTTATATTGTTCATTAATCCACTCTAAATCTGATGCAGAAGCTAACCGAATTTTTATCATTTAAATTCTCCTTTCAATTTCACTATTCCATTATAATCCATTTTACATTTTGTATTAATCCTGTACAAACCTAGTTTTTACAGAAAAAATTGGTATGTAATTATAACTGTTTTTTATCTGTTATTTTTAGGCTATTTCTGCTTTTACTATGCCCTACTCTCTCTCAAAAACGCTAGAATATTCCTAAAATTCAGTCACTATTTAACCTATTTTTAGTCCTTTTAGTACAAAATGGTTATTCTGCGACTAAATTCGGGCTTTTCCTTCCCTTATTGATAGTTACGGATTTTTGAATATAATGAAAATTAAATCAAATGAAGGGGGTACAAATGATGATAAAAAAAGGATTTGTGGCTGGAGCGCTATCAGTTGCATTAAGTGCAGCTGCCGTGTTTAGTAGCGGACCAATAGTGAGCCAAGCTAAAACGGTCGACCAAAAATACATAGTAGTTTTTAAAGATCAAGAAAAATTGCCTAGTGGATATGAGAGTCTTGTTAGTAAAGCAGGTGGACAAATTGAATACAAACTAGAGAAGCTGGGTGCTGTTGAGGTATCTTCAGAAAACCCAAATTTTTTAAATGAAATTAAAAAGTCTAGCCTAGTGAGTCAAGCAGGAGCTGAAAACAAACTGTATCCAGAAACACCTGCAATCGAAGAAGCATTAACAGCCGAAGAATTAGAAAGTGCTGGTGCTGATTTGTACCAGACTCTTCAATGGGATATTAAACAAGTGACGAATAACGGAGAATCTTGGAAACTACCAAACGGTACAGGTAAACCTTCTTCCGGTGATGATATTGTTGTCGCTGTTATTGACACAGGAATCGACTACAATCACCCAGATCTAAAAGAAAACTATGCTTATGGAAAATCTTTTGTTCCTGGCTACCCTGATCCAATGGACCAAAACAGCCATGGTACCCACGTGGCAGGTTCTATTGCAGCAAAAGGCAGAACGATGGGTGTTGGCCCTGACTTAAAAGTGGCGGCTTATCGTGTATTTGGACCAACTGGAGGAGCTTCAACTGCACATATCGCTGACGCCTTAATGACGGCAGCTGATGATAATGTAGATGTTGTTAACATGTCTCTTGGTGGTTACGACTGGTACCAAGACCCTGCTTATGCTACAAAGGATATTGTTGCAGATGTTTTACTATTTAACCGAGCAATTCAGTACGCCATTAAAAAAGGGGTTACCGTTGTAGGTTCTGCTGGTAATAACGGTGTGGATTTAAAGAGTCCTGGACAATTATCTGGGGATGATAAAGGTGCTACACATAGAAGCCCTAGTAATCAAGGGTTAATCCGTGTATCTGCTGGCGGTCAAATGAAGAATCTAGCATTCTATTCAAACTATGGTGTAGGTAAAATTGATGTAATGGCTCCAGGTGGAGATTTAGGACCAAATTATAACCCTGCAACTGGTACTGGGAGAGATAACACTTACCTATGCTTAGCTACTATTCCTGGTGGCGGCTATGGTTATAAAGCAGGTACATCAATGGCTGCTCCAAAAGTAGCAGCTCTAGCTGGGATTATCATTGCTAAGCACGGAAAAGATAACATCTCTCCTGCTCAAGTAAAACACATAATTCAAGCATCTTCAGAAGATGTGTTCAAAAATGGTTATGATGCAGAAGCTGGTCATGGTTTAATCAATGCAGTAAATGCACTAAAATGATTTTTTGGGAGAAGTACAATTCACCGGTTGGTTGTGGGTTGTACTTCTTTTTTGTGATTCGCAAAAAAATCCTGATTTTCGCAAAATTAATTTGATTTTCGCAAAATTATCGAGAGTTTCGCAAAATTATCGAGAGTTTCGCAAGAATATCTTAGTTTTAGCAAGATTATTTCAATTTCCGCAAAAAAAGGTAAACTAACCTAAACCGACCTGTTACAATACGTCCCTCTTAATCAATTCTGCATCCAAATATTCCTTCGTTAAGCCCTCAAAAAATAGTTTTTGAGAATGTACGGTTAAACCTCCTAAAACAGATGCTATTACTAAGGAAGTGCGCACATCTTGTTGTTCTGCGAGACCGTGGAATAACCCTACTAAAAATGCATCCCCTGCTCCGTTCGTATCAACCACTTCATATGGAAAGCTCGGTGTCTCAATCCAAATAGAATCTTTTAATAATGTGGTTGACCCTAATGAACCATGTGTACAAATAACCATCTCTTTTCCATCATCTAATAAATCCAGCATGACTTTTTTATAATCGGTTATATTCTCGGAACTAAATTGAATCACGTCGGCTACTGAGATGAATTCATCATAGTAGTTGGATTCAGGGTTGTAATCATGCAAATCTACCCAAACTGGTTTATCATATTTCACGATGTAAGGGATGAACTCCTTGCAATATGGTATGATGTTTAAAAAAATCACATCACTTTCTGCTATTGAAACTTCTAACTTATTAAAATCAAATGGTGCCTGATCCGGGTCCGCATTGAGAAAGATTGAAAGCCTTTCTCCTGCTTTTTTCATGAAATTGACATGTCTCGTCGTACCCTTAGGATTGATTGAATACTCTAAATGAACATGATTTTCTTCTAACTCATCTTTAATTGATTTCCCGTACGTATCACTTCCAATGGTGGCAAATAAAGTAACATCGTAACCTAACCGACTTAATGTTAAGGCCTTGCCTGCTCCCGTTGATCCAATTCCTTCAAAGAATGAGTTAACAGAGTGGATTGTTTGTGCTTTTGGTTCTGGAAAATCATTAACATCTACCATTAAGTTATAAGATACTCCTCCTAAAACTAACACCTTTTTCATAATTGGTCCTCCTACGTATTCCTCTTTTCATAATGAAAAGACTTAGCCCAAAACCTACTAAGTCCCTTTAACTTATCTTTTCTCAAGTTTAACCTTAACATTTGAATAATATAATGTAGTTTTTCCTTCAAAACCTGAGTCTGTTCCGAAAAATACCCAGAGCTCACCTTTACTATTCGTCTTTACTTTCATAGGTGTAGTCAATTGAAGTTTTTTCTTCTCGTAAGATTCACCTGTCTCTGAAAGTTTGGCAATATCTCCAATGACCATCCCGTTTGTACCAGAGGTTGCTTGCTCCCCTTTGTTAATATTCATTCTCCAATCATTTCCTAATTTAGTAGGCTTAGGCTCCACATTTGATGCCCCTGCTTTAACATGTACACCCTCTCCTGGTGATCCACCTACCCCTACTAACCCAGGGTCGACATTCGTGTAAAATTCCACTTCCATATTCAAGTTATACGTCGTGTTTGGTTGTAATCCATCACTCTTCCCTAACTTTTTCTTAGCAAACATAAATAAGTCGTCACTTCGATTCATTCCACTAAGTAAAAGTCCTTTTCTCAAAACTTCTCCTTTAACAGGGATTGAATGTAAGCCGAACTGTAGTTCATATTGTTCCTTTTCATAATTTACTGGTAAATCAGCAAAGTCTCCTACCCAACCATTTAATTCTTTTGTAAAATCATAACTTAGCTCTATATTCTTCTCTTTACTTTTCACCTCAAAAGGTATGTACTTTTTAGTTCCTTTTCCATTATTAAAATATAATAGATAGGAAGCTCCTTTTTCATAAGGTGTAGTCGGAGTTACAAGAATTCTCTTCTTGTTTTTCTTATCAATTTCTACCTTCACAGGGTGTCTTTTCTTCTCGTCCCCTAGCTTTTCTACATAAATCTTATATTTTTTAAGAGTTGATTTTTTTAAGCTTTTTTTCTCTGTAAATGTCCAAACTTTTGAGGTATTTGTCGTGATGGTTGTTTTGGCAAAATGTATAGGGCTTTGTTCCTTACTAAATATGTCATTTGTTGCACTGTCAAGGACCGTTAAAGTAGTATATGGTGGCAAATTTAATCTACCTATAACGTATGGATAGACAATGGCATCGGTGTATACATATCCAGGCTCAGGATGCGTCGATTTAACATAGACTTTTAACTGTTCAAAAATTTGTTCTTGTTTATCCAGTATTAAATCATA
This sequence comes from Robertmurraya mangrovi, assembly GCF_034427655.1. NCBI lineage: Bacteria > Bacillati > Bacillota > Bacilli > Caryophanales > Bacillaceae > Robertmurraya > Robertmurraya mangrovi. The sequence continues at coordinate 317,555 of NZ_JAXOFX010000003.1, read as the reverse complement.
ACCGGAGTTTGGTTGTGGACCGAGGGCAATCACATACAGTGATCCATATTGATACACCCCTTTTTGTTGTTTTGCTAATTGAACAAATTCTTTCTCAACTTCCGATAGATTCGTTTCGTCTACGCTTTCAAATTGATGTGTTCCCTCATGATTAGAGGCGAATACTGCAGTTCCACTCATTCCGGAAAAAAACAAGAAAATAACAAGTAAAGGTAATAACGCTTTCTTCATAAAAAATCTCCTTTCAAATGGTTCACTCCATTAGACGTACATTTTTTCCATAAGTTACATGTTCTATATTTTTTAACCATTCATTTAAAATTAAACAATTATGTATCTGTTTATGAGTTTGATAAAATTAAAGCTGAATAACAAATAAAATCTCCCCTCTCTGTATATTTGAGAGGGGAGATTTTATTTATTGGTGTTGGTCACTCGGGTAAATGATCCCCATTTGTTTTCGAGCTTCCTCCATTATTTTCATTGTAATCATTGAATGATTGAAGGAATTTATTTTCGATTCGGTTTCACCCTTTTTTATTAATTCAATAAATTCTTTTGCTTCTTAGTACATAGAATCTACATTTTGTTCGACTGTAATATCTTCTTTATTACCATTTCGGTAGTTTATTTCAACCTTTTCAGGGGTATGTATCTTATCTATGATGATACTACCTTCCTCCCCTTGGATTTCAGAGGGTAAGTAAGAGTTAGATATTTTTGAAAACATCACAGTAGCGGTTTTATCATTATACTTTAATACGATACTCCCCTCGCCATCTACAGCCGATTCCAGTAACACTCCTGTAGCTTTAACTTCTTTTGGTTCACCAAATAATACAACAAGCGGGTAAATACAGTAGATTCCTATATCCATTAGGGAACCGTTTGAGAACTCTGGTTTAAATGCATTCAAGATAGTCCCTTGTTTATATGCATCATATCTGGATGAATATTGACAATAGCTAGCGAAATATTTCCTGACCTTACCTATTTTGTTCATGTTCTCTTGAATGGTTTTAAAGTTTGGTAATAAGGTTGATTTTAAAGCTTCCATTAAAAGAACTCCGTTTTTCTTTGCCTCTTGAATCATCATTGAAAGTTCGTATGTATTAGAAGCTATCGGTTTTTCACATAAGACATGTTTCTTATGTCTCAAAAATAGGATGGCTTGTTCTGCATGCATGGAATTTGGACTGGCAATATAAACGGCATCAATCTCATCACTATTTGCCATTTGCTCTAGATTGGTATAAGCATTGTTAACCCCATATTTTTTAGCAAATTCATCCGCTTTTTCCTGTGAGCGAGAATACACGGAGTTTAATTTAAAATCATCTATCTTATTTGCAGCCTCTAAAAATGCATCTGTAATCCAGTTAGTACCAATCACACCAAAACGAATCAATATAATTCCTCCTTTACTTTCTAGTTTATTTTACATATTATTTCATTCTTAATACAATTGCCTAAAGAAAAGAACCCTCCGTAAAGAGAGTTCCTCCAATTAGAATGCTGTGATACATAATGGTTTTTGTAGCGTTGAAAATAACTCATCCACTTGTGATACTTTTTCTTCTAGATTTACTACTACTCGGCCATATTGATATAATTTTTGAAATTGAACAGCACCCATTAGTAGAGACGATAAGTCGGAAATATCAATTGAAATTTTCACATCTGCACTTTTTTCCTGTGATATCGATGCTTTTCCATCATTAAAATCGATGACGACTTTTCTACTTTGCTCTTCTATAAAACTATCAATAATGTCTATTTCTAAAGTAAACGTTTCTTGGTTAAAACGGTATTCACCTAACTGTTTGATAAATTTCTCGATATTAATAATTCGATACATGATCCCTACTCCGGCACTGTTGCTTTCATGATAGACACTAGGAATGAGACGATTGGATCCATTTCTTGGGTCAGCAATGAAAAATTCAATATCATCATCTTGTGTGGTCAGCTCAATACGAGCAATTTGGTCGTTTTGACTCTGAAGAAACGTTGATAACTTGGATAAAGCTAGTGGATTTTGATAAATCATTTCGTTGATTACCATATTATTATGGACAAAATTGGTTTCACTCATCTTTTTAAAAGAAAACAACAAATATCCTTCTAGTTTATCTCCGTTAAGATAACCAACCAACTTTTTATTAGGATTCTTGAACATAACCTCTACATCATGATTGCTTTTTAACATCATTCCATGGGTGGAAAGAGCATATTGATTATAGCACTCTTTCACTAGCTCTTTGTGTGTTTCGTTTAGGAATACAAGTCCCTCTTTGTTCACTCTTGACGGAAAACTCGATGGTTTAATAAAGTATTGATTAATTTTCGTTCCATATCCAAAGCCCATTTTTTTATAAAAATCAGGTCTGAATGGATAAAGAGCGACAATCGATACATCTCGACTGATAAAATGTTGAATGAAGTAATGAATTAGGTCTTTTGCTACTTTTTCCTTTTTATGTAACAAATCGACCGCCACTAAACCTACTCCACCTACTTCAATGATCTTAGAGTATAAGTTCATTTCAAAATAATGAATTCTCATACCTCCAACAAGCTTTTCACCCCTAAATATTCCATAAAATTCGATTGACTTCTCGTTTTCTTGAAGTGTTTTCAACATAGTGGAAAATCGTTCTTTAAAGTCTGGAGTATTCTGCATCGTTCCTGGATACGCATTAATGGCTATGTCAACGAACGAAGGAATTTCGGTTTCCTCTAATTTTCTAACATGATGATTCATAAATATAGCCTCCTCTCTTAAACTACATTTCTTTGATCATATATACTTGATTTGCAAACGGTGTAAAACCTAATTGATCAAGTAGCTTATATGTTAACGCACTACGTTTTTTCGGTAGGTTAGGAATGACTCTTCTTATTTCATCTTGGACGGGTTTGAATACATTCTGAAGCAATAGATGGATGATTGTCACCTGGTCATCATGATTTGGAATTGCCTCACACTGGAACAAGATTGTTCCTACATGCTTACCTTGTGGGTCAAATGTATGCTTAAAATAAGCGTAACCAACCTCTACATCTTCCTTATCCTTAACAAGCAACGCTTCTCCTTCCTTAGCCGCTTGCCAGTGCGTTTGCCAAGGATTCATTCCTTTATAAAAGGATAGAGAGCCGATTTGTTGTGGATTAGCACGCTCAATCAAATAATCTTCATTAGGAGTTTCTTCTAGAGTTAAATGTCCTTTATGTTCCAGATATACTAAGTCATCTACGACCTCATAACCTATCTTTTTATATAAGGCAATTGCTCTTGTATTTTCACTAATGGCTTCTAATGTCGCAAAATCCACGCCTTCTTCTTTATAAATCTTTAACGTTTCTTCCATAAGGATCAGTCCAATTCCTTGTTTCCTAAGTCCGGATGCTACCCCTGTACCACCATTCCAGCCGACTTTTTTCCCATCTATGTTGCGAATACCATTTTTGACAATTCCAACCGGCTCGTTATCTTTAAAAGCCACGATGGATAAATTGGGTGACAGACCTTCCGATACTATACGGTTGATGAAATTTTCAGGAGTGGTCGTCGCATCAAAATAATACCCTTCAAACCCTACATTCCACGCTTTTACGCCCTGTTCGATCGTACAATCCTTTAATCGTTTCACTTCGATCATAAGAACACGTCCCTCTTTTAAAATATCAATTGCGTCATTTCATTGTTTATTATTTTAAGATTCTGATAGTTTAATTTAAGGATTATTTTTTTAAAAATGACCATCCAGTTTTGATAATTACTCATTCAACTATAATTTTAAGGCTATTGCTTTTCCATATAGGTTTAAATTTATCACTCTGAATTACTTAATAAATCGTTAAAGATTCACACCTGATTTAATAAAGTAATCCATCACAAGTTCGTCTTCTAGCTTTTCATCCGTTTCAACAAAGCCAATTCTTTTATAGAAGTCAATTGCTCCCTGATTTTCAGAAACAACCGATAATCGAACTCTACTGCAATTAGGATGCTGATTAATAATCATTTCAATAATCTTTAACATAGCTTGTTTACCATAGCCATTACCTTGGAATTGCTCCCCAATCATGAATCTTGGTACCCAATGACGATCATAGTCTTCATTGTCAGGCACATATTCAACGGCTGCAACTCCTACTACTGTATCTCCATCACATATGGCATATGGAGTAAATTGCGGATCAACATAGGCCCAAGCAATAGTGGCTAGATTTCTAGCAACAAACTGTTTTTGATCCTCTGAAACTTCTAATTTTGCACAAGCTCTAATATTGTCTTGTGTAATAGGTTTAATTTCAATATTATATGTTTTCATAAATTAATTCCCCCATGTCTGTATCAATTAAATAAACTGGCTGGTCATTTTATTATATACAAGTTTTTACTTTTATTCAATTATTGGCTAAATTCTTAATAAAAACATCTCTTTGTTCAATCACTAATTTTTCATACGGGAAGTTTGGAAACACCAATTTAGTTTCAATTGCTCCGTCAAAAAATGCCCAGAACATTTCGGCATATACATCTGCATCATGTGTTTGCTTTAACTCGCCATTTTGTATTCCTTCACTTATCACTTTTGAAATAATACCAAGTCTTTTAAGTCGTCTTTCCTCCAATAGCTTAAGCATTTGTTCTTTTCTAGTAGAATAAAGCTGTAATTCGAAATGAACTAAAAATGAGTTTAATTTATAGGAGTCAAACTGACCATTCAAATATTCAATAAATAAAGATGACAGCTTTTCCCTCGCTGTTGTGTATTTTGCTAAAATGAGGTTTATCTCTTCAAAAAATTCATCAGTATATTTATACATTAACTCGATATAAATTTCTTCCTTACTCTTAAAAAGCTTATAAATAGATCCTTTACTGACACTAGAATGCAGTACGATATCATCCATGGTGGCTGCATCATACCCCTTTGAAGCAAAACATTCTAAGGCACTAATCAAAACTTTATTTCTCTGTTCTTGCTTATGTTCATTTTTTGCAAAGGACATAATGGCCTCCCGTCAATTCCTATTTATGTTTGATTTCTTCCAAATACATTTCCTTCATTTCACTTAATACGTCATAGTAAGGGAAATCCTTATATATCGTTTGTAATGAAACACCATCCAATATTAACCAAAACTTATGGGCATACACTTGTGTATCAATGTTAGGATTGATTTCCCCTACCTCTTGTCCTTTTTCCAATGTTTCTTTAATGAGATTCACTAAAAAATTACCTCGATCTGTTATAAGTTCCAGTAGCCTTTTAGACCTTGTACAATGAAATGTAAATTCGTAAAACACGACATTTTGCCCTGCTCTTTTTGGTTCAAATGGGTCTAAAGTTAAAAACACATCAAATAGAAAACTTATTTTACTGTATGACGATCGAAGTTTAGAGAAATTCTTTGTTATGTCTATTTTATCGTTTTCGGTAGCTCTATTTAATAATTCAAGATAAATATCATCTTTGCTGACAAAGTAGTTATAAATGGACCCTTTACTTATACCTGAATGTGCCCCAATTTCATTGATGGTTGTGGTTGAAAACCCTTTTTGAGCGAAACACTCAAGAGCACTGTTCAGAATTTTTGATTTCATTTTTTCTTTATATTCTTCGGATACAATCGGTGCCATGAATCAATTCACTTCCATACTGCTAAATTTATGTCTCATTTATTTCGTTATTTCTAAAAACTCTTCTATTTGCTGTTTAATCAATTGAATCGATTTTTCCCAGAAGACCGGTTTTGTTAAGTCGATTCCTAAGTGTTTTTCTGACAATTCCTCGACTGAGTATATCCCAGTATCTTTAAGCAATTCTATATATTTTTTCTCAAAATTAGGATCCGTCTTTGACATTTCAAATAATCCATTACTGAATAAGAATCCAAAGGTATATACAAAATTATAAAAAGGTTGATCGATATAATAAAAGTGAGGAGTATGTAACCAGAAGAACTCTTGATAATGTTCTAGACAATCACTAAATACTTCTTTTTGAAAGGCTACGATTAATGATTTAAGCTCCTCGGCAGATAAATATTTTCCTGCCTTTTTTCTATTATACATTTCTAATTCAAAGTGAAAGTGAAACTGGACATATAATAGATATAAGACGGCTGTATTGATCTTTTCTTCTATGTTCGAAAGCCTTTGTTCTACCGGAATGCCTTCAGTAGATTCAGTGACAATTAATTCATTAAACGTCGACGCTGTTTCAGCCAAACTCATAGGATACTTTTGACAAAATGAAGGTTGGTCAAACAGAACGGTAGCATGAAAAGTATGTCCAAGTTCATGTGCTAAAACAGTGACATCATTAAACTCACTGTTGTAGTTTACAAATAGTCTCGATTCTTGACTAATGGGAAAGGCAAATGCCATACCGCCTTGTCTCTTATTAGGACGAATCTCTGAGTCTATCCACCGGTTGTCATAAGAATCTTTAACAAATTGTGATAATACTGGGAAGGAATGTTCATATGCTTTATGTGATATGAATTCAATTGCATCTTTTATGCTGTATTTCTTCGTTTCCTCGGCCGAGCTAATCGGATAAAAGAGATCAAAATAACTTAATTTTTCAACACCTAACAGTTTCGCCTTTCGTTGAAAATATGCTTGGAACATTTGGTTATTATCTTTTATTGTATCCCACATGGCCTTAAGGGTTGTTTCTGACATTTTGTTTAAGGTTAATGTTTCTTTCAGAACAGAGTCCCATCCTCTTTGTTTATACAGCTTAGTTCTAAAACCTGCTAAATGATTTAGGATGGAGGCAAATAAATCCTCATTTTCATTCAGTGTTCTTACCCTTGCTTCATGAGCAGCTAATCTTATACTACGTTTAGAATTTGAGTTATACTTAGCAAGCTCACCAAATGTAACTACCCCTTCTTTTCCATCAACGGTAATCGTAAATTTCAATTTATTTATAGACTGTTGGTAAAGAGCTTCCCATGATCTATAACCATCAATCGACAATTCATCAATTAAGTTTTCCATTTCGGGGTGTAAAGTATCACTCAACCTCTCCTTTTGCTTTAAAAAATAAAAATACAAAGGAGAAGAAAGTTCTTCCTTCATTTTCTCCCAGATCGAACCATCCATCCCATTCAATGTTTGATAAAATAACCGTTCTAACTGAGAAAATTCTCTACTCAAATCCGAAAGTTGATAATCTAGTTGCTTAGCTGCCTCATCACTTGAATCTTGTGAAGTTAAAGATAAGGTGAATTCTTTTAGTTCCTCCAACCTTTTTGTTACATCATCCATATGTAAAATCAAATGCTTAATACTTTCCCAATCTTTTTCACTCGGGATTTTGAGATTATCTATTAACTCATTCACTTTTTCCTTCAAGCATTGGAAAAATTCAATAATCTCAGGAGAATCTCCTTTTCCTTTATATAAGGAATCTAATGTCCATTTTTCTGTGTTATTAGTAGTTTTCATACCTTATCCCTCCTTAAATTCCAAAATTTGATTACCTAAACTGACCGTATAGTTTATTTATAACCCTTTTCTCATAGACTTTCAACCTTAATAATTAATAATATTGTTGTATCGTTAACATGAAAAAAGGGTCAGTCCCTCTTAAATTGGCTAAAGAGGGACTGACCTATTATCAATTGGTTATTCTCATGCTTTTGAATGGATAAATAACTAATTCACTCGTTCCCCAGATATTACTCTTATGAATAAATCCGAGCCCATTTCGACTATCCAAGCTAAATAATCTATTATCACCCATAACAAAATAATGATTTTTCGGAACTTTAATTGGGCCAAAGTCCCCTGTTAATCTACTATCTGTTTGATTAGCATATTCTATCAAACTATGTAAATAAGGCTCATGAACTACGTTACCATTAACATATAGTTGATCCTTAATCATTTCAATTTTTTCTCCAGGTAGTCCAATCAATCTTTTTACGTATTTTTCTTTCGTCTTTTCATTGTACAGCACGACGATATCTCCTCTTTTTAGAGTGTCAGTATAGTCAGCTACCTTATTTATAAAAATGATTTCTCTATTATTTAGAGTAGGATTCATTGATGCTCCATCTACAATATACGGTGAGAAGAAAAAAATTAGAATGATTAGTCCTGCTCCAAATGTAAATAGAAATAATTTTTGTGGACCATCTAACCGTATGTTCATCTATAAATACCTCCTTTAAATTAAGAATATATTGAAGTTGTGTTAACTTCTAATATATGAAAAAACGTCAAACCTTGATAAAGGGCTAAAAATAAGAAAAAGCTTACAATGATTAAAGTTATAACAGAATATAGATTCTTTTTCCCCTTTATTAAACTAACTAGCAACCACCCTAAAAATAGGATTAATAATCCCATACCAACTATGGCAATTAACATGTAAACAACAAACATCGTATCACACCTTAGGTAAAAATAATTTATTGACCTTTATCCATTATAAAATCGATGTTAAATAACTATATTTACTATTTTAACATATAAAACCCATACATTTCTTTTTCCAGCCATATTATCAATTTATTACTGGCTGTATGAATGAATTTACGCCCAAATAGAAAAACCCCCACATTTGTGAGGGTCTTGTTCATTTATGCCAAATACTGTTCCGCTAACTCCATTTTCAACTGCTTTCTTGCCCTGTACACTTTTGTTTTAACCGTTCCTTCATTGATATGAAGCTTTGAAGCAATTTCTTTTTCTTTTAAGCCTTCTTTAATTTTTAGTAAAAATATGTTTTTAGCATCGGAGGAAAAACCATTGATTACACGTCCGATTTCCTCTTTTAGTAACGACACTTCTACCTCTTTTTCTACGTCTTGGTTAGCTATTAAATGAACATTTTTATCTTCAAGAACAGAACCTTCTAGCATGGTTTCATTTTTACGTTTTTCTTTCCTAACAAAATCAATGGCTGTTCTTGTTGCAATTGAAGATAACCAAGAACCCAGTTTTTCTACCTCTTTTACTGTATCCATTTTTTGATAGGCTTTTATTAGTGTCTCTTGAACAACATCTTGTGCTAAATAGTGGTCTCTTGTAATACAGAATGCCACTTGAAACAGACGCTTACTATACTTTTCACAAATATCATTCATATCAATGCTGTTGTGAATCTCGCTCATGGTTTGTTCCTCCTCTCCCTGATAAACATATCGCTTCACACTGCTACTTGGAAAAGTAGCTTATTTTAATTGACTACTGATGAATGTAGGAACCTCTTTTGTAGCAAAGGAATAGACGACTGGATAATCATAGTTTTTGAATTTAAAAGCAACGATATATTGAATATTAGCATCAAAGATATATTGTTCTCTTGATATTTCCATCAAGATTTTTACTTCATCTTTGCTCGTAAATTTCAAGCTATTAGAAGCATTTGCGTATTCCTTAAAAAACTGTCCAGGATCCATGTCTAAAATTCTTAAATCTTCTTGTTGTAATTGACCTTTCTTTACAACATAAGCATATTCAAGGTCCTCTACACTAACTGTTGCTTTCTCATATAATCCTTCTTGTTTTAACCAATTAAGTACGTTCACATATGAAGGTCTTAAAGGAATGTCAATTGAATCCTTCCCCAATACAAACCCAATAGAAGATTGAAATCCCTTTTCGTTATACATCTCATCATAAGTGGATGCAAAAATGTCTTCCTTCAATATACGGATAAACTCTTTCATATCATTTGATTCAGAGATAACAGCATTTCTGTTAAGTGGACCTCTTGGGTTAATTGTAATGAATTTCAGTTCTTCTTCTTTCACCTTAAATAAAGGATTAGTGACCTCTTTATACTCTTTGGATTCATGAATGGAGTGAAAATACTGTTTATACTTGCTTTTATCAATTCTATACTCCCTCACAAACCTTTTACCGTTCTTTAACTCGTAAGCAAAAAACACGTCTTCAACATTTTCATCTCCGATTACCCATTCTTCCTTTTGGTTTCGGTTTTCTACAATTTCTTCATGCAATTGATGAGTTAATTTGATGTTTTCTTCCGTTTTTAAATAAAACGGTTTATTCAAATCATCCTCATACATCAATAAATGCGGACTGTTACTTAAATGAACTTTAGTAACCTCTTTTAAATCTGGAAGTCGTGTTTCATATCCAAATACATCAAATTTAAATAAAGCAACAGTAATCAATAATATTCCTGCATAGATAGGGAATTTTTTAAATGTATCAATAATTCTCCAAGTTTTGTGTAACACCATCTGAGCGGCTAAATAGCCAATAATGGACCCAGTAATATACCCAAACACCAACCAAAAGGTGGAGTGATTTTGAGTTTCACCAAAATAAAGTGCGCCTAAGAAGGCTGTACATAGAGTAGTCCCCATGATAAAAACGGGCTTTAACATTGGGAACACAATGGCTTGGGACACCGCTTCTGACTTTCTCTTTTTATAAACAAATAGAGCTAAAACATATAAAACGATTGAAATAACTAGATAACCGATAACAAAACTCATTTCAATTGGGAGATGCGACAGTCTCTCTAAAATAATTAATGGGGAGAGAAACCTCATCTTGTCATTAGCAAAGTAATAATCGGAAAACCCATATAAAAAGAATCGCAAATTGAACGAAATCAGGACAATTAACCCTACTGGAAGGAGAAGAAAAATATAAGCTAATACCCCATGTAACATAGATAAACCAGTAAACATCCCTACAAAAACAGCGCTTATATAGATAATCGTATTAAACAGGATGGTTAAACCAGCCCAATACCAGATATCACCTACACTAAAATAAAGATCTAAATCAAATGCTCGATGTTCAATAAAGACGAATATGGCAACTACTAAAACAGGAACGTTAAGATAAGCCCATCCTGTTAAAGTATATTGATGATAAATTTGTTCCCTCTTTACCGGTAAGCTGTGAAATAAGTCCGTACTTTCTTTTACATGTAAAAATCGATAGAGGAAAAGAGCGATTAATACTGGAGCTGCAATAAATAGAATATATTGAATATCCTGATTGATTTGAAATAAATTTACTTTTTCCCAGAATCCTCGATTTTCGTTTGTAGCCGTCATGAGTATGTCTAATGGCAAACAAAATACTAGAGTAATAAAATATAGGATTGATAACCATCCAACATTTCGTCCGATATGTTTAGACATCTCACTTTTATACAAGGATATTTTTGATTGCATAACCAACATCCTCCATTTCATATATAAAAATCTCCTCTAGAGTGAGTGGTAACATATCAAAAATAACAGGGTCGAATCTTTTTACTTTTTTCACTATGTCATCCTCATTCCCTCTAACTATACATAGGAGGACACTTCCTCTATTTTCCTGATGAAGGACCTTTAAGCCTTCGAATATTCCTTCTGGAGCTCCGTCTTTAAATGCTAATTGGATTTTATGTGTATCTGATTTCAAATCGTCTAATTCTTTTTCAATGAGCATTTTCCCTTTATGTAGGATGCCTACAAAATCGCAGATATCTTCCACTTCACGAAGGTTGTGAGAAGAAATCAGTACGGTCATTTCCCTCTCAGCCACATCTTCAATAATGAGGCTCTTAATATTTTTTCTAACCACTGGATCTAGACCATCCATCGGTTCATCTAGCACTAGTATTTCTGGCATAGTAGATAGTGCTAAGATGAAAGCCGCTTGTCTTTGAAGACCTTTTGAATACTTATGTAGCTTTCGGTTAGGGTCAATATCAAAAGCCTTGACTAAATGATTAAATCTCTCTTCATTCCAGTTATCATACATATTTCTATAAAAGGAACCCATGTGTCTAATCGTATATTGTGAGAAGAAATAGGGATAATCAGGGATAAAAAACAGTCTTCTTTTTACATCTGGATTTTCATATACCATTTTCTCATCAATCGTTACATGGCCACTGTCTTGAGTGTAGATTCCCGATAACAGTTTTAGCAATGTTGTTTTACCTGCACCATTTGAGCCGAGTAGGCCGTAGATTGAACCTTTATTAATGCTCAAATTGACTTCTTCAACTGCTTCCTTATCTTCAAATCGCTTACTAACATTTTCAAATTTAATCATTCGGTAACCCACCCCCTATACCAGCTTCAACTTCTTTAATTATCGCTATAATTTCTTCCGCTGTTATACCGAGATATATCGCTTCTGATAAAAGTTTTATAAGATCATTTTTCATTTTCATTACCTTCTCACTATTTTGTTTTGGAGTCGAAGGACTGACAAAACTTCCTTTTCCTTTAATCGAGTAAATGTAACCTTGTATCTCAAGCTCACGATAGGCTTTTTGAATCGTGTTAGGGTTAATGGTCAATTGGCCCGCCATAATCCTAACAGAGGGCAGCTGTTCGTCTGGTTTTAAAACTTCGGTAATAATTAATTCCTTTAGTTTATCAACCAGCTGTTCATAAATTGGCTTTCTGCTTCTAACGTCTAGTTCAAACATTGTAACCCTCCCATCTCTATGTAGTGTATGTATAGTAAACACTTATCTGTACTATGTGTATATAGTGTACTATCATTCGTAGTACAGTTGGTACAGTCATAGTATATTACATCCTTTTCCATTTGAGAAGAGGTTTTTTTATTTTTTTATATAAAAAAAATAGGACTATCCGTTAAGTGACAGCCCTACAACATTAATCTTTCATTCTATTTAATAAACAATCTCTCCAGCCGTTCCATCTACTTTCATTCGATATAACTTTTCACCATTATATTGAATTCTAAAATACAACCAGTCTCCCACGATGTTAATTAAACCAGCGAATCCAAGAGGTGGAGTTAGTTTAATTTGTTCTGGTGAATCTGTTGGTGTTTTATATAGGTCACTATAACCGTAATAGATCATATTGTCTTTTACATTTAAATATGTTGGACTACTATATTCTGCACTAAAGGAGGTTGGGTTGCTTCCGTCCCACTTCACACGCCATATACCTGGCATGGTTTGATTGACAAAGTATAGCCAATCTCCTTCAATGTTTAACTGCCTAGCTCCGTATTCGGTTACAACATTTCGACTAGTTCCATCTGGTTTTATTTTTACTATTCTTAAGCCTTGATTTTGTAACGTATAAAATACCCAATCTTCCGTTGCATACATTTCTTCTATCAAGAAATCTGTCCCTAATTGAGTTCTTCCCGTTCCATCTGTCTTCATTCTAAACAATTTATACTGTTCACTTTGAGTAACATAATAAATATAGTCACCAACTACAGACAAGACCGTAGCAGAATGTAAATCATCAATCTTCGTTTTATTTGTTCCATCAAGACGTATTTTGTACATTTTAAATTGATCGGATTGATTAATATAGTAAATCCAATCTCCTACAACATTTATATATAGTGCACGGTCATTTGCCAATAATTGTTTACCTGTTCCGTCCAAACGCATCTTGAACAACTTATTATCCTGACTAATATTGCTAAAATAAACCCAATCGCCTTGATTAGCTGCAATTCCCCAGTTTGAAATATTGCCAGCTGTGTTTCCACGAACAGAGACAGTCTGATAGGTTGACAATTGTCTTCTTAATTGCTCATTCTCAGCTTGAAGCAGTCTTACTTGGTTCTCGAGTTGTTGGTAATTTGTTGTTACAGTTAGAATTTGTTGTTGTTCATTCCAAACCACCCTTGCCCCCACCCGACCAAATTCTGCAATAGGGACGTATATAAAAGGATATTGTGCATTTTCTGGTTGATAATTTAAAACAGGGTACAATCCAGCATTAATATCAACCCCGTTTACTAAAACAGGTCGAGTCACTGTATATGCGGTAACAGGTCGGTATTCTTTTTGACGTATTTCGTTTCCTACAGGAATAGCTAACTGCTGACCAATAGTAGGATATGGATTCGAGGTTCGATTCGCTTCCATTAACTCTTGAATGCTTATTCCGTAATAATTGGCTATGGAAGATAATGATTCCCCATGGTTTAAAAAATGGTATCCCCTAATTTGCATGAAAGATCATCCCTTTATCTATTAATGTTAAAACAAAGGCGATTGTCTATAACCGACCACTTTTCATCATATTCAAAAACAAAGTGTACTGTGAAAAAAAACTCCTAACACCCTCTTTATTCGACTAATTTCAACTAAATCTGTATCTAATGGTAGATATTGCTGAAAACACACTAGTTTTGAGAGCTTTTGTCATACGGAAGGAAAACTTATATAGACATAAAGAATTATGTAAAAATCAACGTTTTATTCAAAAACTGTTCTAAGTATTTTACCCTAACTAAACATACAGATAGAAAGGAATGTCACGATGAACAAGAATCAAAATACTAGAGCTTACTCCATAAAAGAGGTTTCAAAGAAACTAAACGTTCCAACCGGTACATTAAGACAATGGGAAAAAGATTTAGAAGGATTGTTAGTCATTCCTAGGACAAAACAAGGAGCAAGATTCTATACGGAACCAGAGATGGACTTGCTTTTTAAGATTAAAGAAATGCGCGGAAAAAATGTAGGCAAAGAAATGATACGAACTTTACTAGAAAACTATTTGAATCCCTCCAAAGAAGAACCTTCCGAAACATTCGAAATGGTTATTCAAGATCCACCAATAGATAAACAAGTGGTCAGTCAAAATAACATAGAAGAATTTTACCAAGCCATGGCTAACTATAAAATGGAACTAGTCAACGAAATCAAACAAGAAATCATCCAAACACGTAGAGTTTTAATAGATGAAATTAAGAATGAGTTGTCTCATACCTCCCTTCAAACCGTGAATGAAGTGTCTAAATCTATTCAGAGATCGAATGACAAACGTAAGGCGGAGATGCAACAGTTATCAGATCAAGTTGTACACGTATCAAAACAGACTTCTGAATCATTCGGAAGCCTTTCAGAAACAATCAATCAATCATCACAACTTACTTCCGAATCGCTAGGAACCTTAACAGAGAAGCTTACGAAGTCTTCGGAACAAGCTTCTGAAACGCTTGAAACGATTAACAGTCATATTGCGAAATCATCGGAACATACTTCCGAATCAATCAAAAGCCTAAAAGAGAACGTGGTTAGAATGACAGAAAAAACACATATCCAAATGCAAAAACAAGTGGCTGAGTCTTCGAAGTCAACAATCACAAATATGGATGAAATAACTAAAGCTGTCCAACAATCTAAATCGGAATTCAAAAGATACACTCAATCCCTGAACGAAAAACAAGAGCAAATATTGGAAACAATCCAGGAATTAAGACAAACAAAAGAGGAAATCCAGCTTAGAGAAGAAACTTTCCAGAAGATGCTGGTAGGATATAGAGAAGTAGCTGCTGCAAAGAAAAGAAAATGGTGGCAACTTTGGGAATAAGAAAAAGGTTCCTTACGGTAGTGAACCCCGAAAGTCAGATTTTCACTCTAACTTTTTGGGGTACAGTACCACCTGGAACCCTTTTTCTTTTATTCATGAAAATTATTTAGAAGCTTGTGGTGGGCTTTCAAACCAACCTTTTTCTATTAATAAATTGGTCCCGTCTTCAGCATATTTTCCTACCTCAGCTGCCAGACGTGAAAAAGTAGTACTTACGTCTCTTCTAATTGAATTTGAAATGGCCATCCCATAGTTGGCTATACCCTGAGCGTTTAAGTAACTAATCATATTTAAGATTAATTTTTCTGAGAAAGGGTTTTCTCTAGAATCAGTGTGAGTACCGCTCCATGTAGATGGTACAGGGAGTTCAGCATCTATAAATATTTTTGACATAGCATTAACGTGTTTACTAGCTATTTCTTTGCCTCTCTCTATGTATCGCTTTAAATCACCATCCGCTATTACTTGAATAAAGCTATTCATTAATTCAAAGCCTATTTGATTTGAAACGATATTATAAAAATTAGCTGAAATTTCTTGACCAACTAATGGTCGTTGTTCTCCTATCCACCCATTTAGGAAACTCTGTTTCTCTACAAAAGTAACTTTTTTTGGTATAGGAATATATGGTGATCTAATCCACAAGCCTTTGTCTAGTAACAGTTTCCTCGACTCATTTAATAACTTTAATGCACCTGTAAGGAGAGTACTAAATAAAGCAACCACATCATCTCTTGCAATCGTATTTAAAGCAATAGAAGCATAGTTTAGATTCCCCTTATGAACAAACCATTGATAATACAATATAAACGGGTCTGTGTAAAGTTTTGCCGCATTAGTATTTACATCCGAATCTGAAAATCCTACTGGAATAGGAAAGCCATCTTTCTCAAAAATATCTACTAATTCACCTAATACTTTTTCACATTCTGAAAGTGATTTTGAATTTAATTCTCTTACTTCATCATCCTCCAACGTATGACTATAGTACTTTAAAATACAAATATTCATCGTTAAAGATTGATATACGGTCCATAAGTACCCCATCTCACTTGCGGTTAAATCAATTTTTTTCTCCATGATGGTCACCTCATAAAATATAACTAAGTATAGTATGACCAAAACAAAAAAGGATACACAAAAAGCCATTGAAACAATGGCCTTTTAGTAATCTATATCCTTATCAAGTAATTTATCGATGTCAATGAAGTCTTTATCAAAAAGGTGCTCATTATCATCCATATCAACAGTATCTTCAAGTAATTTATCGATGTTAATCATAATGAGTAATTATATCCTCCTAGTCACCTCTATATTTTATATTTTTGTTATATAGCATTAATCTCATAAGAAAAGCGCAAGCGCCCCGTTTAGCGACGTATGGACTGGAGCGCCTCGACTGAGATAAAGGAAACACGAAGAGCGATAGCGATTCGATGTTTCCTTATCGTAGGGAGAGGTGCGAAGTACACTAGTCGCTGGGCGCTGGAGCTAGACAGTTGTCTAACTTCAAAAAGCTTATACTTACTTATAAAGAAAAAAGGAAATGATCAATTAAAGTAATGTAAAACATGTTTCCATATGATTATATCAAACATTGTCGAATATTGTCGACAAATTAGCATTTAAGAAGCTGTTTGCTTATCCATCTTAGAAAGTAGTGAGACTTCTTCCTCTTGAACTAAAAGCACTTGATGTTCCTGACTCTCATGTCTAATTTCTAATTTCCCATTATTATATTTAAATATTACTTCGAAAATTTCATTATTATATAAGACCTTATCTTTTGATCTCATCTTGCTCCCCCACTGTATGTAAAGTCCTATATCATTACCCCTAGATTTATATAATTAAACCTCATTATTAAATAAAAATAGGATATTAGAAAAAATTCCATAAAAAAAACGCCTAATCATACATAGGCGCATTCTTATCAGTTCTTCGTCTCAGTAACATGTTCTAAGAAAAACTGGATATGGTCTTTCATTTTTTGTTCGATTTCAGATGTATCTTTACCATCAAATCTAAGCATATTGTACTCTGCATGCATAGAGAACAATGGATATTGATACTCAGAGGCAAGTAACTTAGTAGGATAAGCCTTCATTTTTCCAAGCTGAATAAATTTTTCAAATGCACTTTCTAAAAAGTCAATAGTGCCCTTAATAATATCATTTAAGAAAATTTCTCTGGCAAGTGGCTCTCTATAATGTTCAATATAGAGAATTCGCCAAAACTTTTCATTCACAGGATGGTTAATATGCGTTCTAAAATTTTCATATCCTCTTAACAGAAAATCTTCAACGGTAGATTTTGAAATAATCTCATCTAAAAATTCAAATGGTGGTACCAACTTGCTAAATTCCTCTCTAAATATGGAGAAAATACTTTCCAAAATCTCTTCTTTGTTCTTAAAATGATTGTACAGTGAACTTTCTTTGATTCCAACTTCTCTAGTAATTTCTCTAACCGAGACACCACTATACCCTTTTTGAGAAAATAGATTTATAGAAACCTGAAGTATTTTTTCTTTAGTAGACATCTTTTCTGTTAAATTTGTTTGCATGAGATTTTTTCTGTGTCTCCCTTCAAAAAGCACTTAATAATTCAAACTCTTAAATAATCTTCTGGTAAAAATGAAGCTTTTCCCCATATAATATAGATGCTATTTCACGGTTTAATAGTGTACCGCTAAACTCTTTTATCGTTAACTTAGAAAAGCTCGTCACATTGTTACTTATAACAATAATAGTGAGGTCGTCTTCCATGTATCTTTCCATATGGCTCGTTGTTCCACTTGGGTGGTTTCCAGGGTGACAAATACTTTTATGCCCAAAAAGATTTTTTATAAACCAGCCATGTCCTATCGTAACATATTTTCCTTTATACGACATTTGTTCCATTAAGTTAGAATATTCTTGATTTAGTAGGAGCCCTCTTTTTAAGGCTCGTTCAAAACGTCTCACATCTTCTAATGTAGTTACCACTTCACCACAGGCGAACAATAAGGTCGGGCTGACATGTTGGCCGATTTGACCATTGATATAATTTTGCGCTACACCATCTATATCATCACGTATAAAACCTGAATCATTCATTTGTGCGATCCTGAAGATATTTCTTCTAACATAGTCTTCATAAGAGATACTTGTTATCATTTCTATTAAAAGTCCGAGCATCAAATAACCGGTGTTACAGTACATAGATTTTGCCCCTGCTTCAAATTTTAACTTTTCCTTTTCAACTATTGATAAAATTTGCTCAGGTGAATAATCTTGATCCCATTTCACTTTATTTCGTAACATTAAATAATTCACGATACCTGATGTATGATTAAGTAAATGGAGGACCGTAATTCCTTTACCTGTAAACGCGGGAAAGTACTCAGCAATATCCTGGTTCAAAGAAAGTAAATCTTTACTTACTAATTGAAGAATGCAGACAGCTGTAATAGGCTTACTAATTAAAGACCCTACTGAAAATTTAGTACTTAATTCATTTTTAATTTGTCCCTCTTGATCTGCCCATCCATATGCTTTCTCAAAAATGATTTTTCCCTTTTGTTCAATTGAGACAACACCAGAGAACTTACTTTTTCTATAAAGATAATTTTCAATTTCTAACATATAACCTTTTTCCTTTCTATAAGTGATTCTTCTTTATGTCATTCATTAATTGATTAAATTTACCAGGTTCCTCAAAGCAAGCTAAGTGCCCTGATTCTTCAAATACAATTAGCTGTTTTTCTTTTGCTCTTAATTGCTCGAAATAATCAGTTACTAATTCATGGAACACAATTTTGTCGTGCCTTCCGATAATAAAATAAACAGGAACATGAAGTTCAGGCACAAGTTGAAATAAGTTGAGTGAAGTGATTTCGTTCCATAGATTAGTAGATGAGAAGCCAAATCCCTTCATGAAATTCAGCCTTTCTTTCCATGTTAAATGAGAGCTTAATAGATAATTCATATTAATCAGTGCAGCATTTTTTTTATAGGCTACTCCTTTATACTTTGTCAGCCAGGTCCGTTGTACAACCATGTCTTCGATTTTTCGGTAAAGTCCATTCTCTGGGAATCCAATAGACTCAAGTTGAGCAATGGCTTTTTTATCATGTTTACGTTTAGCTACATCCAGTGCAAATGTATAAGATTTCTTCTCCTCTTCTTGCCTATGAACAGGTTGATTAATTCCAATATAAGCATGAATGAGGTTTGGATATTTACCTGCAAATAATAATCCTAATGCTGCCCCAACAGAATGTCCCATAATAAATAATTTTTCTTGATTGAATTTATTTAATAGATAGGTTACCAGTTCATATGCATCAGAGAGTAACTGATTAACAGTCAAACTTTCTTTCTTTACTTCAGGAGTAAAAGATTTTCCTGAACCCCTTTGATCCCAATTCACCACTATATACTCATCTTCTAGAACTCGATTGTATTTTCTTTGTGCACCAGTCTGAGGGCTACCTGGTCCACCATGTAAAAATAGTAAAATAGGCAAGTTCTTATTTTTCCCTCTTATAGTAATCCACTGAGTTACTCCACCTAGAGTCAGTTTCTCTAATTGAGAAATACTATCTTTTAGCACGTTTCCATGTTGATCCTTTACAACCGGTACATATCCTCCAACTAAACTTTTGAACAAAATGTCCACTCCTCTTTCCATTTATCACTAAGTATTTTTATTTATATAAGCTTATTAGAATGTATGTTCAATAATATTTATTTAATCTTAGGTTATACTAACGTTCGTTCGTTTTTAATTATAGCAACATTTTCCACTTTTGCAACATACAATTTTACTAATTAGAATTCTCTCGCCTGTTAGTTGTAATATTTCTAAAAAAAATGACTATCCAACTTAATTGGATAGTCATTTTTTGAACTAGTGTTTTTTCCAGGTTAACCAAAAGCCTGTGCTGCAATTCCATATAATTGCTCGTTTCTAGCAGGCATTTCGTTCTTATGTAAGATCATAACAGGAGGTTGACTCACCTGCTCAAATCCACTAGCTAACGCACTACTTTTAATGATGTATTCACTTAGTTTTAGCCTCTTTTGTATATTTAACTAGAAATGGCAAAAATAGTGAGATGACAAGTGCCATAGCAATAACGAGACAAATGGAAAAATAGATAGGCATGTCTAAACGGTCCGAATAGATGAATTGAAATAGAAAGATAGGAAATATAGTGAATATAACAACTATAAATCTTGAAGAAAATGCTATCTCGTGTTTTGTTGAACAGTTGTTACAAATAATCGGCTTGTAGGCTAAAAAAATGGATGAATAAATTTCTTTCCAACGAAACTCCGAGTTGCATTGTTCACATTTTTGTATGCTCATGGTATGTTGTCTCCTTATAAAATTTATCTATGTACTTTCTAAATGATACCATTTAACCTAATGGTATTAAAACTCTTTTGGTTTAAAGTGATTTAAATAGTCTTCAAGTGTAGTTTTCCCGTATAATCGCCCAGTCTTTGTACAAAATATCTTTGTTTAAAGGAGGTGTAAACATGGCTAATCGCAATGATAATAAATTTAGAAAAATTGAGTCTGAGAGCGCAAAACAAGGGAAAACGCAAGAGGAATATGCTGCTGAACTTGAAATGAATAAACTGAAAAGTCAAAAGAGAAAATAGACGCTCAAAAAGGCAGATGATTGACATCTGCCTGCTACATTTACACCATCAATTCCTTAAACTTAACAATAACTCCTCAAAAAAGACTCTAGGTAGGTTTTGCTCTTCGTCTTGTAGGTGACTTTTAATGACCGCGACTATATTTAATTCTGGAACTATGAAAATGTACTGCCCAAATAATCCATTAGCGCTGTAATAATTAATTGGGTTATCTGCATTATTGCCTTCAAAATTCCAGAATTGATAACCATATCCATATGTACCTTCTGGCAACACTTCCACCTGCTTATGAGGGTACCTTGCCTGTAAAATCCAGTCAGATGATATTAATTGTTTTGATTTATGTATACCTTCATTTAATAGTAACGTTCCTATTTTCATCATATCTACTAAATTCAAAGATAGACTGAATCCGCCACCATGAATTCCTTGAGGGTCACTTACCCACGTATATTTATTAATACCCATTGGACCAAATAAATATTTTTCAGCAAATTCTGCTGTAGGCATTCCTGAGACTTGCTTTATAATAGCACTTAATAAATGTGAATCACCCGAATTATACTGAAAAGTAGTACCTGGATTATGAATGATAGGTTGTTCTATGATGCTTTTAACCCAATTTTTTGATCCTTGAAATGGGCAAACCTTTAATCCTGATGTCATGGTGAGCAAATGGAATATGGATATCTCTTTTTTAAGAGGTTCATTCATTGCTAATATTTCAGGAAAATACAGAAAAATGGGATCATGGATATTTTTAATTAAACCTTTATCAACTAAAATCCCAATCAATAAAGAAACGATACTTTTAGTAACAGAGTAAACCTTAGTTGGCTTTTCCTTAACCTTCTTATTTTTCAAGTATTCGAAAATGACCTTATTCCCTTGGTTTACTATAAATCCTTCAATTTTTATATTCTTTATTTTCTTTTCTAAATCTAAAAATGTGACTACACTCAATTTATTTCCCCCTAAGATAGTAAAAACAACCTCTATATATTCTTTCATAAACAATGAATTTCCTTTAACTCTTTATAAATTTATACCTAAGTTAACTAGGTCCTCATGACGGAAAATTGCTATTTAATAAAGGAACCCGTCATGCATATAGTCAGTTGAAGTGGTAACAATACATGAACAGTCGTAAATCCTTTGATTAGATTCACTAAATAAAATTGGTCCCCTCCCTAAACCTCTCCTCTATTATGAGACTTATCAGACCTAGAGTTTAACTTTATATTTTTTAGGCGATAATTTTACAACAAATATTTCTTAATCCGGGGAAAACTCATGTACTTAATTTTTGTTGTTATCGTTTATATTATATTTGCCAAATTATTTGTTGATTGGAAAAGATGGAAGGAATATTATCCAACGATATTATTTTTTATCGTCTGTAATCTTCTGTACAACTTCGTATTCTATAATCATACTTTATGGAGATATAGAGCCGTAACCATTGATTGGTTGAATCATACCCTTATCGAACTAACCTTTACCTTTTTTATCGTACCTGTTGTCATTATGATTTACTTGAGGTATTACCCAACAGGAAAGAGGCAGTTCTTCTATTTAGCGGCTTGGATTATCTATTTTTCTTTTATAGAGTTTCTTTTTGAAAAAAGAGGATTATTTGTTTACGAAAACGGGTGGGATTTAAAATGGTCTGTACTATTTAATGTGATTATGTTTACGATGGTTAGAACTCATTATAGAAATCCTTTATTAGCTATGATTATTTCTCTACCTATTATAATCATTTTATTATTTATCTTTCATCCTTCAATTTCTGAACTAAAATAGACCAAATGGGAGACAGTCGTGAAACCTGAAATCTCTTTATCATTATTTTTAATCTTATTATTAGCCACTTATTTGCTTATGGCTTTGTATATAACGAATCAAAAAAAGAAATAACCAATTATTTATAACAGTATAAAGAGGTGAAAAGCTCACCTCTCAAATAGTATTTTTACTTTACTTTTTCAATAAATTCCTCTACCGTCTTTCCTGCCTTTTCTGGATATTGAAGCCAGACATAGGCATGTAGAGAACCTTCTATATGTTTGATTTCATAACCATTTACTAGACTTGAAAAGTATTGTAAACTTCTATTGATTTTCTCATTTTTTGATTCTTCTTCACTAGGAAGAAATAAAATAGGACATTGGATGTTTCTATAATAGTGGTCAAATTGGACTTCCCAATATTTCGTTATGTACTCGGTTCTTACATGGTTTTGATAGCGATTTGTGAATTTACCTTCCTCATTTTGAACCATCGTACTCTCTAAAAAGCGGAGTACGTACTCATTCCATAATCCTTGTTGAATAAAGGAACCTTTTACTTCTTCAATATATTCTTCCCTCGTTGAACAATTCGGTAAAACTCTTTCAGCCAACCCAGCACTCAATCTTTTCTTTTCTTCCGCAATTTCTTCAACACTTCCATTAAATAAGCCGTATTCTCCAAACTCGTTATACAATGCACCTTCACATACTAAAGACTTCACTTTCTCTGGATACGTGGCTGCTAAGCTAAGACCAACTTCTGCACCTAGCGAGCTCCCGACAATATGACACTGATTAATATTTAATTCGTTTAACAATAAGTAGATATCATGTGCCATATCGTCAATATGATAACCTGTTAAAGGCTTGTCTGATTTCCCATGACCCCTGTAATCAGGAGCAACAATATTAAACTCTTTACCAAACATCGGTAAGATTCCGTTCCACATTTCAAGTGTTCCTCCACTGAAATGAAGAAACAATACTGTTTCTTTATCATTCTTCATATCAATTGAGTATTTAACGTTTATTCCAATTGAATTACTTAATGTAACTTTTTCCTCAATCATTTTAAACCACCCTTTTAAGAATCATAATCTCCCCTATCGCCATAGGGGTTTAGATTTTCTTTTATTAACTAATAAAATATTAGTTTACATAATATAGTTATAAGCAACTGACTTCATTAGCCATCTCTTAATAAATCTTAACCCCCTGGATGGTAGTTTTTCATAACGTATACAAAATCAATAAAGCTGTATATACAATAAATGGCTTGAATGATTAAGACTAGTCCTAATATCCCAATAAATAAAGCCCTTTTTTTGTAGAGATTCTTATATACAAGCCAAATTCCCATGAACAAGGTTACTATCCCGTAACCCCCGATCATAAAAAAAATTAAAAATACAATTCCCATATATTGCTCCTCAGTAAATTTTAAGTAAATAAGACTGCACAAGGCAGCCTTTTTACTAAATTATTTATTACATACAGGCATGAATTTTTCAGGATTTAAATTATCTCCTTCGATGACAACTGCCTTCATCATATTTTCAGTCCCTGATTCATGATTCTCTCCTGTTACCCAAAAAGCCGCTTGGCCCGCCTTAATTGGCAATTTAATGTGGTCAGGACCTGAAACCCATCCTTCCCCTTCAATGACAAGGAAAAGTTGATTACTCGTTGCATCATGTCTTCCTACCAAACCATCTTCACCTAAATGCATACATCCGATATGAAACTTTCCCTCAAAAACACCAATTCTAGACATATCAAAACTAGAACCATATGCTTGAATAGGGTTTCCTACTTCTTGACTAAAATTATAAATAATCACCTTAACGTACTTCCCTTCCTAATTTGCTTTTTGAATGAGTATAATTATTTCTCAATGGATAAAAATAACATCAGTGTTACTTTTCTAACACTAAACTTCAATGTGGAGGGTGAAATACTTTGAATATTCTAGTAAGCATTTTCCCACTTAGCATGAGATTTGTATTCTTAATAAGTAGAATAATTTACAGAATGAGAAATTTAATGAGAATTCCTTCTTTTGCGTAAGCTTGAATATTCAGGAGAGTATGTCTAATCCCATTGTATAAAAGGAAGCATTCAACATGCTTCCTTTTATTATTTTGATTTGCTACTCCTTTTTACCGCATACATATTATAGTATAATATCCATTTTTTATCATTATTTTTTGATAGGTTATTAAGTGAAGTTGGTATAAACAGGGATAACAGTTTAATGGATTGGAAAATTTTTATATAATTAAATCATTATACAAGCTGACTAGTATTATACTGTATTATTAATCATTAGCTTTGTACTTAGTCCACTAAAGGTTTTTTTAAAATGGGGTGCTTTTCTGAAAGAGCAAGCTCAAACTAAGCTATAAGTCTTTGAAAATCTTATTACACCTTCCATGAAATATATTGGGCAGCTTTGGCAGGAAAATAAAATTACGGTTGCTGACGAAAATAGCGTTCGAACCTATTTTTGGTGATATATCCGAAACTCAGATGGAAGCAATTACAGGTGAGGTCATTACCCTTTCACCCTTAGAGAACCTTCAATGTCGTTATCAATGGTAAATGATCAGAAGCATCTGGGGTGGTATTTATAACATTAGCACCAATAACTTGGATTTCTTTACTTGTAAAAATATAATCTAGTCTCATTTTCGGATTTGTTGAGGAATACGTACTCCCCTTATCTACACCAGCCACACTCCAGACGTCAGAAAATCCTCCATCAATTACTCTTCTCCACTTTTTCGAGTGGGGACTCATGTTCCAATCCCCTAATATGACCGCTGGTTCCTTTGCCTTTGCTAAAATAAATTCGCATTGTCTTTTATGTAATATTGGATTTAAACTTAAGTGGCTAACATAAAAATTCACTAATACGCCATACACATCAATACTTGCTTCTATCACGGATCTTCCTTCAATGAGACCAGGAACAAAATTCAGTAAATAAGATATACTTGACCTGATCGGAAATCTAGATAAAATACCATTGCCATATTGATGAATACTTCCTCCATTGGAGTATTTAGTTAAAGAAGGACTAAAGAAATAGGCTAGATTTAATTTTCGGCCTAGGTATTCTAGTTGGTCGACAAATTCACTCCTTTTCGAAAATTGCTTATCTACTTCATTGAGGCCTATAATATCTGCTTGGCTTATTGAAATTACATCCGCAATACGATCAAGGTCCAATTTCTTATCGGTACCTTTACCGTGATGAATATTGAATGTCATGACCTTAAAATCCATATAGTCACCTCCTGTCTACTCGTCCTTTACAATTCTAATAATCCATTCCTTTAAGTCTAAAATCCGTTCATTGATAGGCTCAAGCTCAGTTCCAACTACTAGCATTGGAAAGTGAGTGTCATCTTTATGAAGGGAACCATGACTAGCTCCACCTACGTGTGTAGGTGAACCTTCCCCGACAAATTCAAATCCCGGCTTTGCATTTACAACTAAATAATTTCCCTCATGTGAAAAAAACGAGCTGTATAAGCGAGCAAGTCCATCTGGGTAACTAGAATAAGCAATCTCATTTTTATCGTTAACGGTTAAATCTAATATTTGAAGGTTTCCTTCCACTAACCAAGACTGTCCATATGGATCCATTAATGGTCCACCCGGTTGGAATGATAATGCCTCTTGATAATCACCAGAAGCGACACGAACCATATTTCCGTCTAACCACGCAATATGATCAATTCTAGAATCTTGAATTAATCTCATAACGATGTTTTCTTTTTGAATTTCCTTGTCTAATAGATAAATAAAGGACATTCTTTCATTTAATCCTAGGACTATTTGATCCGACTCTTGGATTGGCTCACTTATCTTATGAATTTTATAATTGGCTAATAGCTTTGGTAAGTCGATGAGAGATTCATTCTTGTTATTTTCAATAAAAGTTTGACCACTATCTCCCATAATGATCCAGACCGTATCTTGAGTAGCATCTTCCCATGTTTTATATAGTTGAAAAACCTCTTCTAATTTCTTGTCTGCTTTTTCTATCCCTTTAATGGATTGATCCCCTTTTTTATGTACTTCCTTATCATTATCAGATAAATAAATGAGAGAGAATGCTGGAAGACTTTGATTTTCAATTAAATACTTTAGTTCATCAATTGCAAAATGGTCGTTAAATCCAAATGCCTCCCAAATATGAATATATTTGTTATTGGGTTTAATTTTTGATAACAATCCATAGGAAAAATAATCTGGCCCTAGTACAACATCATCTTCCTTAAGGTATCCTAACATATTTAAAATCCTAGGAGTGTTCAATGGTTTCTCCTGTTTTCCTCTATAAACAAGAGTATTAACAGAAGCTGTTTTGCCTTCTAATTCTTCATGGATGGTACGAACTTGATTGCTTAAATGTTTATGATTTAAATGAAATAAACTATTGTTAAAAACTTGCTTTGGACCGAGTTTTAAGATTTCTTTTGCTGCACTTCCATAGGAAATAAACTGTTTTTCTTTTTCGTCATACCATACTAGTGCCGGAACTTTATGTTTATCAGGGTATGTACCGGTTAGGAGGGTACTATCAATTGAAACAGACATCGTTGGAAAGCTACTCACCATCTGGGGATAGTAACGACCCTGTTCCATTAAAAACTTGAATGTAGGAGCTTTCCCATCATGAATAGCCTTCTGGAGGGGCTGGTCCATTAAGGAATCAATAATAATCATGACTACCTTTTTCGTTGGTTTTCCCGAAGATTGATTGATTTGTGTCTGATTAGTTGGAGTTTTTATTAAGAAAGAATAAAGAATACCTACTGCAAGTACGATTATGACTACACTAGTAAGTAATTTTATCAATTTGCTCTTCAGCTCCTATAGAATAGTTATTCATTTTTTTGTTTTTCAATTTGGCTAATGGTTTCTCCCTTGGCCAAAGAATATAACCTACTTTTAGGCTCATGAATGGTTTGTGAGGGCCATAAACTATGATGACCAGAAAAAATATAACTAGTGACACAGGCGACGAAGAAAAATTCCAGTCCTTTACCTTGAAACATCTCTAATGCTAATGTGAATGCGGAAATAGGAGTATTTGCTCCTGCACAAAAAGTTGCAATCAACCCTAGAGCTGCCATAAAGGACAGTGGCAAATGAAAATAGTCAGTAAGTGAGTTTCCTAAGGTAGCTCCAATATAGAATAAAGGGATTGCTTCTCCACCCACGAAACCCATCCCTAGTGTAATGGCTGTAAAAATTAATTTTCCTAGAAAAGCAAAGTGAGGAACATCCTGATTAAAAGACTCCTCTAACATGTGAAGTCCCCTACCATTATAGTCTTGATTCCCAATAAAATAAGTTAGTATAGCAATGATTAATCCACCAATAAAGGCTCTAAATATATGGTTCTTCCTTAAAATTCTTTCCGATTCTCTCTGTATCCCATGTCTTAGCTGACAATATAGAACACTTATGAAACTAAAAATAACCGCTAGTAAAAGAACTTTAGAAAAAGAAGAAATAGACAAACTAGGGACAGAGTCAATTAGAAATTTTTCGTGCTTAATCCCCCAAATCTTTACTGTCACATAATGACCAACAAAGCTAGAAACTAGACAAGGAATAAAAGCCTCTGACTTTACTTTCCCAATAGCCGCCATTTCCATACCAAAAATGGTTCCCGTAATGGGAGTACCAAAAGCTGCTCCAAAACCCGAGCTAATCCCGCTCATTAATAGAATTTTCTTGTCAATGGTTCCTATTTTGAAAAACTGATTGAAGGTTTGTGCCACACTTCCCCCCATTTGGATAGCAGCACCTTCTCTGCCGGTGGAACCACCAAATAAAATGGTTATAAATGTTCCTATATACACGAGTGGCCCCAACCTTTTTAATACCCTTGCCTTGCCACGTACTCCTTCAATGACTAGATTATTTCCTTCTGAAGAATGATTCCCTGATTCTTTACCATGGTACATATAGAGGTATCCTATTAAGATTCCACCAAATGGTAGAAATGCAATCAGCCAAAAATTCTTTTCTCGATAGCTACCTAATAAATCATTTGTATTCAATAGGAAAGCGGTTGTAGTTCCAACTACTAGACCTATGATGCTACCTAGTAGAATCCATTTAATTAGAGTCAGAAAGAGTGCCTTATATTTATCTATTGTCGTCATTATGTATATTTCCTCATTTCAAATATTCTGGAGGTTCCTTAACATGCTGACTATTCTTAACCTCCTTGAATATTTTATCTTCTGTAGAATTCTTCACATCAAGTTTTAAGTATGTATTATCAACGACTGACTGAATGAGTGACATTAACTGTTGTATATCCTCTTTTGTAGCAAATTGCTTTTCGGGTTTTAATAAATAACCTAACTGTCCATTTGATTCAATGGTTGCCCATTGGACATCATTAATGGATATAACCCCATGCAATCTTAGACGTACTTCTAGCATGTCTACAGTTAACCTTAGTTTCTTCATATTCTTTTCATTCATTTGACCATTTTCAATGATCATAATTGATTTACTATAGAAAAAACTTTCAAGCTTATCGAATTTTAAGGCTAAAAATTCTATTATTATAAGGGTAAGGACCATTATAAAGGTGATCAAAAGTGTTACCCAAATATTTCTGTGATTTACTGGTTGAATGATTAGAGAACCAACAGCAACCATCATAACGGTTTGTGCAACAGTTAATTGAGAAATTGATTTTCTCCCCGCTACCCGTAACACCAAGACACCACCGAATACAATAACAATGGCTTTCCATATAAAGTTTAAATCCACTTCCTAACCAACTCCTCAGAACCTTAAAAATCGGATTCCATCTTATCTTAACCTTGGACCCATAATTGAAACGTTAAAATTTACTAACCAAAAAAGAATCCAGCACTCCGATAACGAATGCTGGATTCCATCATTGTTTGTTATTTTTTTCTAAATAGAGCCGCCCACAAGGAAGAGTTACCAAATACATTACCTGAATCAAGGGAATCTCTCATTTTACGAATTTCTATTTCTTCAAATTCGTTGAAAATTAACCTTAACTTTTCTTCTGTAAATCCTAAACCTCCCATAAGGCTTTTTTTTCGATAGACCTCCCAATCAGAAATCTCTGCTCCACCTAGTTCTCCGCCTTGGACAAAACAAGTTATGGCAAAATGTCCACCTGATTTTAAAGCCCTCATAACTAACTCAATGTAGTCCATTCTTCTATGTGGTGCAATATGGTGAAAACACCCTGAATCATAAACAAAATCGTATGTACTTTCAGAAATCTCAAGATTAAAAATATTTTCTTCTATAAAATTAATTTCTAATTGTTTATCTCTTGCCCTCTCCATACCCCATTGAAGTGATTCACTAGAAATATCTACTGCATCTACCTTTGATCCTTGCTCGGCTAGGAAAATGGCATTTCTACCTGGTCCACACCCCAATTCTAAAACTCTTCCAGTTTGGATTATATTGTTCTTTATGTAGGCTACTAGATTCTCATCTGGTTTATTGGCAAAAAAAGGGATGTTTCTTTCACGATCTGAATAGAAGTTGTCCCAAAACATAGTCGGTTCACGTAAAAATGAATCAAGCATTTCTTTTAAATTTTCGTAGTTAAGAATTGTTTCTTTCATTGCTTCCCATCCTTTATATGTGATACCTCCATTTTACGAAATTTTCCCTATTTACATATTTCAAAGTGATTAAGAATAGATTAATTCACCCCATTGACTTTAGTGCAATCATGCAGAGCAATCCACTTCCACTAACTATGAGACGCTCCTTATCAAACCAAACATACTGTTGTATACGTACATATTAAGATAGAATAAAACCTTGATATTGCACCTTATATTCATTCTCATAGAGGGCATGTTTTTTATTTATGTTACAAACATTACAATTTAATTACATAACATCTGAATTTATCCGTAGAACCAAAATATGTTTTCTTCTTTTCGGGTAAAAAAAGCATTAAATATGCATACTAACTTTCAGAAAGGAGGGGTAAGATGGCTAATAAAAAGAATAATACCCAAAAAGAGAATTTAGATATTGCAGGTAAACAATTTGATCCATCCGACTATAAAGGAAACAGCCAATTAGAACAAGGTTTAGCCGAAACCCATGAACAGGTAGGAGACGATTATAACGAAGGAACGGTAGATCAACTCCTAGAATAGACTTATTATTTTGGTACCTCTGGACTTTAAGGGGTACTTTTTATTTTTGGAAAATTGCTTCCCTACAAGAAAAACAGCAAAGAGATTATTTTTATTCCTAGTAATAATTAACCTCGTCCCTTTCGAATGATTGATATCCAAGTAACAAATTATAAACAAGTGTTCTATAAAGAAAGGAGTGACCATTCATGAACAATAATTTAGGTTTGCACGAAACGTTAGAATTACACGAACTTTTATTATTTAAAAATACATGTTTGACAAAGGCAAATACTCTTAGTGAAGTTGCCCAAGATCAAGAGCTTAAAAACATTTTAAAAGCGGACGCTAAAGCGTCTCAGTCAGAAATTCAGGATATTCAAAAATTCTTATCATAGTAAAGGAGGATTTAACTTGAACGAACAACAAAAAAAACAAATGAGTGACATAGCTGTTGCTACCGAAATGTTACTTACTGCGAAAACTGGTGTAGCCTCTCTTGCAGCTGCTATTACAGAAACGGCAAATCCAGACTTAAGAAAAACACTTCGTAGTCAATTAAATAGAGCAATCCAAACTCAAGAAGAAATAAGTTCTTATATGATTTCAAAAGGTTACTATCATCCTCATAACGTTCAAGAGCAAATTAATCTGGATTTACAAGCATCACAAGCTGTTTTAGGTATGTCTCAGCAGTCACAGACACAATCTGGGTCCACAAACACTCAATCTCAATATTGTTAATAAAGGGAGGAAATTAAAGTGACAACTCAACATATGGGAGTTCATGAAACGCTTGAAGTGAGTGAAGTTTTAATGTTTAAAAATCTTTGTCTTACGAAATCGACGGCTATGAGTGCTTTAGTTCAAGACGAAGAATTAAAGACCATTTTATCAGACGATGTGAATAAAACAAAAACACAAATCGAACGATTACAAGAGTTCATTACAGACAGGGGGTCTAAATCATGAACATATTAGGAATGAATACAGGTTCTATGGGCGGTGCAATGGGTGGAATGTCGGACCAAGTGATTGCAACAGACTTCTTATTTGCAACGAAATCAGATATCAAAATGCTAGCAAGAGCTATAAATGAATCAGCTACACCAGAGGTTAGACAAACTCTAACACAATATTTAAATGATTCCATTGATAAGCATGAAGCGATTACTAATTACATGGTTAGAAACGGCTATTACTACCCTAACGATCTGTCAAAACAATTAGGTTTAGATATTAACGCTGCTCAAACAGCAACAAATCTAACAGATCAACAACAATCACAACAACAGCAACAATAAGAACATAATCCCTCTAGAGTAAGGAATCTTACTTTAGAGGATTCCCTCCTCTACATAAATTGTATGAATTCAATTTCTAATGAATAATTATGGATTCATTTATCCAAATTATCATAAAAAACACGATCCTAAGAGGTGGTTTCATGTCTGTCAAAGCTTATCAAAATCGCCATTGTAACCGTTGTAATAAAGAAACCAAGCATATAGCCAAGGAAGATGCATTGGAAATTGAATATGAATGTACCGAGTGCCATAACAAAACAGAAATGGTTAAATCATTTTTTTAGGCTTTAATAACCAATTAACCCTAAAATAAACAAAGTTTACTTAGGGTTAATTGTCAAACTTTTTAATGACTGGAATTTGTCTCATCCCATCCCACAGTGAATGGTTTCTCCGACTCACCAACCGTAACTTTTAATAACGTCCAGCCTTTACTAATGTAATCATTCAATTCATACTTACTTACATCTTTTCTCTTTGATATTTGATGACATCCAAATTCATCATTCATGTCCTTCCCTCCAAAATCTTGCATCAGATTACTCTATATCTTCGGTAATGAGAGCTCCTGAACTATGTGGCTTAGGCGCATGTTCCAGATGAACAGTTCCTTTTGTCCCTTTTTCTAACTCATATGAGTTTCTTTTCATTTCTTTTGTAACCGAAACTCTTTTATTATTTTTCATAATAATCACCTCAGGTAATATGATGTCTGTAATATGTCAAATTAATCATCTGAAGTGGAAAAGATCTTTCTAAATAAAAAAAAAAGAAATTATAGAGGTTTCCACTTTAACTATGATTTAACTAATAATATATGGAAAAATACACATGATAAAAAGAAAAAAGGAATTCAGTCATGCACCTTTTATTAGCTTTTATCAGTATTATCGCTGTTTGGATAAGAAAAGACTACCGAGCTTGGAAAACATACTACTCCACGATGCAATATGTAGCGCTGGGAAATCTAACGTATAATTTTCTATGTGCTTCCCACTGGCTCTGGCAATTGTCTCCAGATATAAAATGGTTTAATCATTCACTGTTGGAAATGTCCTACACTTTTATTGTTTTTCCTTTTACAGCGCTTATGTTCTTATCTCATTATCCAGAGGAAAAATCGAAATGGAAGGTTCTTCTCCATTATTTATGTTGGATAGGAATCTATGTAGGTGTTGAATATATCCTGATGATTAGAGGATCCATCATTTACAAATATGGATGGTCTTTAGGGTGGAGTGCATTATTCGATTGTATCATGTTCCCTTTTTTAAGACTTCATTATAAAAAACCGCTGTTTACACTAATTGCAAGTGTACCGATGACCATTTTTTGGGTATGGTTTTTTGACATTCCGGTTTCCGTCCCCATTCCCAAGAGATAGGTTTCCAGAAAAAGAATATGAGGGGACTAATAAAATCCCCTCGAAAGTACTGTTATCTCTCCCTATATGGAAAGTGTTCTCTTAGGAATAAATTGGGTGCTCGACCATGCTTAATCTTTCATTTCCCACTCATCAAAGATTTTCACATGCAACCCTAATTTTCCAGTTTTAAACCATTCAAACGCTTTAATCACTAAGGGAGATGAGTGTTCTTCAGTTGCTTCTTCTTCCGATATCCATAAAGCACCTAGGGAATCTTGGCCCTCAAATGTTTCGGGATTGGATAGACTGCCACCAATATCATTCACTAAGTAGAAAACTGCAATGTGATGTACATGAGTGAATTCTTGCCAATTACAAGGAAACATAAAATCAATCACCCCGATATTATCAAGAACTTCAATTTGAAAACCCGTTTCCTCAAGAAATTCTCTTTCTAACGCACTTGTTAGGCTTTCGGTCTCTTCAAGTTTTCCTCCAGGCAAATCATATCGGTTAATATAGGGGCCTCTATTTTTATTTATAACTAATAGTTTGTCATTTTTAAATAACAGCCCATAAACACCGAAAGCACGATGATACTTAATTGCATTGGCCATTTAAGGCACCCCTCTTCTCTAATATCTAATTATGATTCTTCGAAGGATAAATTCATAGGCTCTTCTTGTATGTCCTTACTAAAATCAATATTAGTAGTAGGTGTACGGTCATCCACTTCTTCAAATCTTAGCTCATCAACCCACACTTGCCCATTACCTGATAATAGGACACCAAATGAAATCATCGAGCTTGTTTCTGGTATGTCTAAAACAATGAAATAATGATTCCACTCCGTATCACTAGTAATAGGACGATCCCCCATATTATCAAATTGTAATACGTCCCCAACTGAATTATCGACTCTCATCCAGAATCCACAAAAACCATCCATTCCTGCTGACTTTAAGAACCCTGATAGTTTCATTCTTTTACCACGGTATTTCTCGGCCATGAATTCTTGCATCATAGTACCAAATTCTCCTGATGAGACTGCTGACTTGGACTTTATGTAACCGGACGAACTTCCAGTATGGAATACCTTTCGATCAACCCCTATTTCATAATGGTAAGGGTGACTCCCACTCAAAATCCATCCTTTAACGTTTTGCTCGTTACTCAATTTTAATTCCTCCTTCTGAATAGTAACTTTGGACATTAGTTTTCGATATTGACCAGGTGGCAATTGGTACACTTTTTTAAAAGCACGAGTAAATGATTCTTGAGTTTCAAAACGAAAGTAAATAGCAATGTCGATAATTTTCATTTCTGAATAAAGTAAAAGACTGGACGAATTGGCTATTCTTCTATTCCGAACATACTCCATTACCGAAATCCCTACTTCTTTTAAGAAAACACGATGAAAATGGTACTTTGAAAAATTAGCAAACTTTGCGACCGAATCCAATGTTAAATTTTCCTGAAGATTCTTTTCAATGAACTGTATTGTATCCTGAATCGTTTTTTGATACATTCGTTATCCTCCTCTCTTATACCTTAGCAGAATACTGAAAGGTCTTTTTTGACATTTATTGCTTTTGTTTATTTATGATAAATTAGAAAGATTGTTGTATAAATGAAAAAAACAATAACTAATGATGCCTAAATAATCGTCTATCAGTAAAAAATTTAAAAACCGTAATTGATTTAAAGGAAATCAATTACGGTTTAATGAAATTTTATCATCTATATAATCTATTTTGCTAATACTAACTCATAATAAGGCTCTTCTTGTTCTGTGTCTTCAAACCATTTTAAGCCTTGATAGTTGAACCCCATTTTCTCTAGAATTTTTAAAGAGGAACTATTTTTAGAGTCAGCAGAAGCATAAATCTTCTTTACTTTACCGTTTTTTCTTGCTATTTCTAAACAAGCGTTCCCAGCTTCTGTAGCATAGCCCTTTCCCCAAGCCCCCTTAGCAAAATGATACACCAATTCAACTTGATCAATGGAATCTCTAACAATAAAACCCGCTCCACCTATTACTTTATTTGTACTCTTTTCATATACGGCATAAATGGATAGATGGTTTACTAAATGACATTTAGCATATGAATCTAATACTTTTGGTAAAACATCATGTGGCACTGCACCTAAGCAATGTTCCATTACTTCCTCATTTCCCCAAAATTCTTTTGCATCTTCTACATCTATTTCTTCAAATACTTTTAAGATTAATCGCTCTGTTTCAAAAATTACATTCATCTTTACACCTCTATGTACATTCATTTATATTTAATAATTACTAATATAGCAATATTCTCCACTTCTATTAACCGCCTCAAGACTGATATGTTTTAAGTCTTAGCCAATTACTATTACTTACCAATAATATAATTATGTAAACTAAGCGGTTATAAAATAAATAAAAGCTACCAGAATAGTAGCTCATTTGTTGGATATTTATGATTTAAAATAATTTTAACTAACTTTCAACTAACTTTTCTATAATACCTGTGGTTGAAAGGAAGGCTGTACATCCGGATCAGTATTTGGAAGATCAACTCCATCTGGATCGCTGACAATATTTACATTACCTGTTGTAATATTCCCTTGCCCATTTCCTGCAATGCCTTGGTTTAACTTCTGTGGAGAGTTCCAACCTGCAGCATTATTCGTACCAATAAAAAGCCCACTGTTACTTTGAAATTGAGCGACGTTGATAGCATTAAATAAGATATTTACGGCCATGGATCATACCTCCATTCATTCAGCCCTTTTCAAGCATCCATTCGCTAACATATGCCTATCATTTGTTATTTGAACAAAAATGTGCCTAGGTTACTTAAAGGAAAGAAGAGGATGCATATACCCAAACTGAGGCAGTAACCTATTACTTTGGTTTTGGTAAGATAACCGTCACAGTTGTTCCAATTCCTTGTATGCTTTCAATGAACATCTTCCCTTGATGGCTTTCAATAATTTGGTTCGAAATTAACAACCCTAATCCCGTTCCATTTTCCTTCGTAGTGAAAAAAGGTTCTCCAATTTTATTTACAATGTCTTCTGGAATCCCTTGCCCGTAATCAGTAACTTTAACTTCAACTGCATGATCATATTCATGGGTGTGAATCATTACTTTCCCGTTCTCCATGGATTCAATACCATTTTTTATTAAATTAATAAATAATTGTTTAATTTTCACTTCATCACAATTAATGGTTAACCTTTCCCAGCCACCCTCGAAAATAATAATATTATTCTCAAGATGGCTTGAGAATTAAGTAATGTTGTGATATCCATCAATAACTTATGTATATCTGTTTCTTTATAGGAGAAAGACTGTGGCTTAGCTAATATTAAGAGCTCGTTTGCGATTTTTTCTATTTTCAGCAGTTCTTCTATTAAAATATCAAAATATATTTTTCGCTTTTCTTCATCTACTTCCCCTTGGTTAATCAATTTTAAAAAACCATTAATAGAGGTTAAAGGATTTTTTAGTTCGTGTGCAATGCCTCCAGCTAGCTGCTCAATTGTTTTTAATTTCTCCGAATTTAAAACGAGCTGTTCATCTAATTGTAACAGGCGGGAATTTTCCTCCAATAACTTCCTATTTGCTTTTTTTAGCTCTATTAACTCTTTGGTTTCTGCTCGTGAAACTAATTTAAGGTTCTTTCTCATTTAAGTCCCACTCCCACTATTACATTCTTCTTATGCAATAGCACACTATTTTAATTGGTTCGATCTGTGGAAGCTGTGGCTACTCCAATAATATCTCCATTGTTGTCAAATAAGGGTTGTGCAAATACATCATAGACATGGCTTGTATCAGAAAGAGGAAAGCTAATGTCTCTTCTTATCGACTTTTTAGTCTCGATTACGTCTTGTTTTAACGCCATTAATGCCAAAGTACCCGTATTAACTTTTATTTCATCATCTCTTTTCCCTATCACGGTGTTAGGATCGAAATCAGTATGAGGATTGAATATCCAAGTATATCTTAAATCCAAATCACAATGTGCGATAATCATAGGGGAATTTTCTAAAGCATAGTAAAAAGGATTATCTTCCATCATAAAAATGGAAGGATGAAATTTTAGTATTTCTGCAATCTTGTCTGAGATCTGTTTACTAGGTTTTCTCTCACCATTTTCAATTCGGGAATAGTAAGTACGGTCGATATTAATTTTCTTTGCAATATCTTCTTGGCTATAACCTCTTTTTTTCCGTAAGTTAAAAAGCCAATATCTGTTTTTATCTATTTTAGTCACACGATAACTCCTTAAATTACGTATATTTATATGTATAACATGATTGTTTCCATAGATACTACTTAAAACCTTGTGCCTTTTTTGTCACATTGCTTCCCACGAAAAAAAGAGAATTTGTATGATTTGTTTCATTATATTATTATTTTGTCATTCCTATACTAAGAAAATATTTATTTTCACAAGAATTAAACAATATTCATAAAAACAGAGCTTCGTACAGAAGCCCTTCATATTAGATATGGTTAATCTCTGAAACAAGTATTTCTATAGCTTCCCCTCTTTTTGAACGCTGCATGTTTTTTATCATTTCTTCTTTTCGTTTCTCTAGTTTCTCTAGAGATGTTAATAAAGATTGACTTGTTAGGTTTTCCTCTTCCAATGTAAGGGAAAAGCCTTTCTCTTCAAATGACTTGGCATTTAATATTTGGTCCCCTCTACTTTGTTGAAGAGTTAATGGTATGATTAACATAGGTATTTGTAAAGCCAAAAATTCGAAGATGGAATTCGAACCACCTCTTGTGATGACTATATCCGTAGCCGCTAAAATGTCCGGTAATTCTTCATTTACATATTCAAATTGCTTATAACCAGTGACATCTAGTAATGACTGATCAAGGTTATTCTTTCCACATAGATGAACAATTTGATAGTTTTTTGTTAATTCTTTTAGCGAATGGCGAATGCTTTCGTTAATTTTCTTTGAACCTAAACTTCCACCCATGATGGTTAGTATAGGTTTGTCTCTCCTAAATCCAAGAAAACTTCTTCCTCCTTCCCTCGATCCACTTAATATTTCTTTTCTAATAGGTGACCCAATAACGGTAGTTTTGTCACCCGGAAAGTACTGCTTAGTTTCCTCAAAGGAAGTAAATATCTTTGAAGCAAAGCGCTGTGAAATTTTATTAGCTAATCCAGGAGTCATATCGCTTTCATGAATGAAAATCGGTATTTTTAATGTCCTAGCTGCAACAATTACTGGTACAGATACAAAACCACCTTTAGAGAAAACAACATGTGGTTTCAGTTTTCTAAGAAGTGTTCTAGCTTCTACACATCCTTTTAGAACTCTAAAAATATCAACGATATTTTCAAAATCCAAATATCTCCTTAGTTTTCCACTGCTTATTCCGAAATAAGGGATATTCATTTTTTCAATTAAATCCTTTTCTATTCCCTGTTTAGAACCAATATATTGGATGTCCCAATCCTGTTTATTTATATCATTTATGATTGCGATATTAGGAGTAACGTGTCCTGCAGAACCCCCACCTGTAAATACGATTGTCTTTTTTGCCATAATACCTCCCACGAATGTTTCAGTAATGCGTAATTTTATTCAATAAAGAAATCACTTTTCTTGATTTTATTTTAGTAATGGTATACATTCCAAAAATAACATAAAAAGTTCCATTCTGCACAAATTAACCATGGGTCCAAAATGGAGTAAGGCAAACCTAAATTAGCTTAACTAAAGTGCCCTAGCTTTGGAACAATTATATGGGTAAACCGATATGCGTATGCTTATTTATCATTTTAAGTTTGCCCTAATGCATACCATAGATAACCTTAGTCTATAACGTTTAGAATGAAAACATTAGGAGTGATAAAATGAGTAGAATTAAAGGAAAAACAGCCATCATTACAGGTGCTGGTCGAGGGATTGGCCGTGCTACAGCAATCGCACTAGCAAAAGAAGGAGTTCATATTGGATTAATTGGGAGAACCATGTCTAATCTCGAACAAGTGGCTGACGAAATAGCATCATTTGATGTTAACATTTCTGCTGCTGCAGCTGATGTTGCGGATCTTGAATCCATTCAGCATGCAGTTGAGCATATTAAAGCAGATTTAGGTCCCATTGATATTCTTATAAATAATGCAGGAATTGCTAAGTTTGGAGGATTCCTTGATTTAACACCAGAGGAATGGGAAGACATTGTTCGTGTAAATCTGATGGGAGTATATAATACAACCAGAGCTGTGTTGCCTGAAATGATTGAAAGAAAAACTGGGGATATTGTCAACATTTCCTCTTCAGCTGGTCAAAAAGGAGCTCCTGTAACAAGTGCTTATAGCGCATCAAAATTTGCCGTTCTTGGTCTGACAGAATCACTTATGCTTGAAGTACGAAAGCATAATATCCGCGTTACAGCTCTTACTCCAAGTACAGTAGCAACAGACTTAGCATATGAAACAAACCTGATAACAGGAGATCCTGAAAGAGTTATGCATCCAGAGGATCTAGCGGAGTTAATCGTTAGCGGATTAAAACTTCATCCAAGAGTATTTGTAAAGTCAGCTGGCCTATGGTCAACGAATCCTTAAATAATGTAATGAGAAGCGGGCAGAAGTGTCCGCTTCTCACTCTTTATTCTTATAAAACAAAAGCATTACCTCTCAAAAGAAGAAATGCTTTTTTCATTATTTATTTTTCGCTAATTCCTCTCTATCCGGGAAAGTTGGAGGTTGTTCCATCCATTTTTTATCGATCATTAAGTTTGCACCATCTTCAGCATATTTTGCTATATCGGCAATTAAAAGAGCATATTTAGCTGCCAAATCTCTTCTTTGTGATAGAGCGAATGCAGCACCATAATATCCAATCGCACTAGAAATTAAACTAACAATATGATACACCATCAGTTTTTCCGAGAAAGGAGAAACGGTTGAATTAGTCACTTCCGCATCGTATCTCTTTGGAGTTGCTAAGTTACTTTCTTCTAGGAGGTCATTAAACACCCTAAAATGTTCATCACAAATCTTTTCCCCTCTTTTAATAAAGTCGCGAACCTCCTTTGAAATTGCAACCTGACTAAATGCAATTTCTAATACAATTTTCGCAAGATCTTTTTTAATATTAAAAAATACTCCTGACGCTTCAATTGCATTCAATGGTCGCTTATTACCAAACCAACCTGTTAGAAAGCTTTGTTTTTCTATAATACTTGGCCTTTCAGGAGGATAAATAGTGGAAGGCCTACTAACAATCCCCTTTAGAGTTAAACATTCAATTACCTTTTGATATAACTCCATTGTCTCCGAATTGCACTTGACGAAATATTCAACTTGATCCTTACGTATAGAGGTACTGAGTGCTCCAGCATATCCCGTCATACCATGAATAGTCATGATATGCATATAGACAAGCATAAACGTGTCAGAGAATAAACGTGGAGCATTTAAATTAACATCATTTTCATTAAAACCCATTGGGACAGGATAATTCTCTTTTTTCAAAAACAATTTTATTTTTTCCAGATGTGATTTTGATAAGTTTAAAGCAAACGTTAAAATTTCTTTAATATCCTTGTCTTCAACATCCTTTAAATAATAATTTAAAGTACAAATTGCCATACTGTCATTGATATACTGAGTCCAAAGATTGGCAATCTCAGCTGATGTCAAACTAACATCATGGGTAATATCTGTCATTAAAAAAGTACCCCCAATAAAAAGTTACAACCTGAACTGAGTATAATAGCATTTACTTTCATTAGTTTCATGAAATATGAATAAAAATATTCCTAAAAACACATAAACTCTATAAAAATTGGGGGATTGCCTTTTTTTTATGTTATCTCTATATGGTAATTGTATTTAAAGTTTAGACAACTTCATGGCACTAAGAGTGAACCTTATACTTGCTCAAATCTTTTGCCCACTCAACTAATTCCTCAGGTTTTAGAGCAGGTGAAAAGTAATATCCTTGTATGAGTGGCTGTTCTGCCAAAGAAGATAGAAACATTGCTTGCTCCTTTGATTCCACTCCTTCAATGACAATTTTCAAATCTAATGAGTGGCTTAATGTGATAATGGCTTTGATAATGGCTGAATCTTTCTCAGAATCAGGTATTTCATCTACAAAGGACTTATCAATTTTCAAAGTGGAAATGGGTAATCGTTTTAAATAGGATAATGATGATAGCCCTGTACCAAAATCATCTAGAGCCACCGAAAAACCGTTTTTCCTAAATTCGTAAATAGCTTTAATCGCACTTTCAATATCATTAATAACGCTTGTTTCTGTTATTTCAAGTTCAATATCATGATTATTGATTCCATAGTTTAAAACATTACTCTTTAAGACTTCCATCAACCGTGGAGAAGTAATATAAGGTCCCGGGATGTTGATTGCTACTTGGAATGGTTGAACCCCTAACTCAACCCATTGTGAAATCTGATAACAAACTTGGTTAATCACCCAATCGGAGATATCAAACATTTTCCCGTTTTCCTCAAGAATTGGAATAAAAACAGCTGGAGATACAAATCCATGAATATGATGATTCCAACGAAGCAATGCCTCAACACCTGTTACTTCTAACGTTTCAGAAGATACTTTTGGTTGATAGACTAAGTATAACTCATTGCTTTCCATCGCTTGTTCCAGATGTTCGACTAGATTTTTCTCAAAAGAATATGTATGGATCAAAGGATCATAGGAAATAACCTCATGCTTATAACGAATTCCAGAATACTGAAGTACAGACATGACATTTGGAAACAGAGAGGGTACATCTTCCCTTTTTTCAGCTGTAGAATAGGCACAAACCATTTCAATTAAAATTCGGTGATTATTGATTACTTGCGGTTTCGAGAGAATGGTCATGATTCGATCCATTGCAATTTCCATATCTTCAAAATCATTTTTATCTGTTGAAAAGATTGCAAATCGGTTTCCTTCTATTCTGTATACCTCCGCTTTAATCGGCTTTAAGGAAACGATAACATCACGTACGGTTTTAATGACTTGATCCCCAAATGTATAGCCATACCCACTATTCCATTTTTCAAGATGATGTATATGTATTACAGCCAAACTTCCCATGGGAAAAGGAGTCCTTAATTTCTCTTCAAACTGTCTACGGTTCGGCAATATCGTTAACGAATCATAGTAATTTAGCCTGTAGTTTACATAACGATCTAACAAACTTGATAAGCCAGAAAATAAGAATATAATTGAAATTCCTATCGTTACCGAGACAATCAGTAGAGTAATATCCATGCCATGATGATGAGACGAAATAACGTTAACATCCTCGGCGTAAAATACAACTGCTCCCATTCCCGTATAATGCATACTAGCTATGCCAAGTCCCATAATGATTGAGGTAATAATTTTAACCCAATGATTCCCCATATATTTTTGTAAGTTTGAAAGAACAAACAGCGCCACAAAGGAAACGAATACAGCGATTAAAATAGAGGCAAGAAACATCCACGGTTTATAAACATATTCAGCTTCCATGTTCATAGCTGCCATGCCTAAGTAATGCATCGTAGCTATTCCAAATCCCATAATTAAACCAGCTATTCCATATGGCATGAGAGTTTGGTTAGCCCTGTTAGAAATATAAAAAGCCAAATAAGAGGCAAATACTGCTGGGATTACCGAAATAATCGTAAGGAAAACATCATATTCCATCCTAACAGGTAATGAAAATGCACTCATCCCAATAAAGTGCATGGACCATATACCAAGTCCCATCGCGATTGAAGCTAAAACTAACCAAAAGGTGCGATGGAAAAAACTATTTTGTTGAATTCTTTCATTCATAGATAAGGCTGTATAAGCAGCAGCACAAGCAATTATGACCGAGAGTATAACGACCATAATGGAATAATCGCCATTCAAAATGACAATGTTAGTTGATTCTGGTAGTGAAAACATAGTTGCTCCTTAGTTTAGAGATTAATAGCTTAAGATAAGATATTTATCGGAATATCTATTACCTTCTTTACTGGAATGATTTTCTAAAAGTGAGTTGATTAATGACTTACATAAATCTAGCCTTTCTAATATAAAAAAGAAGCACCATGAAAATGCTTCTATCTTGTCCGTTTGATATTTGTGTTATTTATCTAACCAACTAACGATATACTCCACTTGTACATTTGGTACAGTCATATTAGGCTCCTTTACCTGCCACTTTCCATCTATATTCAATTCTTTACATGCCATTTCAAATTGACACATAGCAATTCCCATGTCTAGTAACTGCATGTCATAGCCAAGTTTAGAGCTATAATTAGGTGTATGTTCAATATAAAAGTGACATTGTTTTCTGTCTTCAGATAAGACAAGTCTCCAAGGTTGTTTGTTGGAGGCAGATGGCCCAAGTCTTACCATTTCTATTGGGATTTCTAAAGAACCAGACTCTTCCTTAGTTAATGCTTGTTCAAATGCGGTATCATAAAACATCTTATCCCATGTTTTCTTATTATCTGCTTTCACAACATAACGGACCGCTTTATCAAATACACGTTGTTTTTCATTTGGGTAACCGATAGGAGTAATGCAAGGAATAAAATCTCCTTCTACCATATCAATTTCTTTCTCAAATGAGTCTCTATTAAACGTACCACCCATCCAACAGGTCCCTAGTCCCAACTCCTCTACATATAAAACTAACCGATGAAAAGTATAGGCAAAATCAATTAAGGAGTATTTATTATTTTTACCAATTCCTACCAAATAAGCTTTTGGATTTTTTATAAACCCGTATGTACCCAGCTTAATCCCCTTATCCGTAACATTGTTTGTAACATGTACTAATTGGATTTTCCCTTTCTCTCCAAGAGGACCCATTAAATTTTCTCCAACCCTTAAATAATCTTGTATAAGCTGGATATGAGATGCGGCAATGTCTTGTGAACTAAACGTTCTGA
This sequence comes from Robertmurraya mangrovi, assembly GCF_034427655.1. Classification (NCBI taxonomy): domain Bacteria; kingdom Bacillati; phylum Bacillota; class Bacilli; order Caryophanales; family Bacillaceae; genus Robertmurraya; species Robertmurraya mangrovi. Next base: position 272,976 of record NZ_JAXOFX010000003.1, on the reverse strand, counting down.
TTGATTGACGTTTTTTCATGATGTCTATTGCAGATTTATCAAAGACCATTGTATCTCTCCTGTTAATCATTTATTTATCCATATTAACATTCCGTTGAAGGTAAATCATGTTGTAAGGCTTAGAGAGAGACAGGTGTAGAATATTTTACAATTAAGGGACGATCATTATCTTACTTAGCTTGGGATGCCTCATGAGCCCTTCCGTTCCATCATTACTCCCCCTAAGATTAAATGGAGTTTAGAAAATCATTCCATTCCTCTAAAAATAACTCTTTTTCCTCGAGGAATGGGTAATGGTTGCTAGTCTCGAACATAGAAAGCTTTGAATTTTGTATTCCCTCATGTAGTTCTAATGAGTAAGATAGAGGACATTGCACATCATGTTTCCCGCAAGCAATAAAAGTTGGAGAAGTTATTAAGTGTAGTTTCCTCGTCACATCGAAAATGACTAATTCTCGATTAAAGTAATTCATTCGTATGGCAGACATTTTCTTTTTAATACTCAATGAGAAATATTCTTCATATTTAGAAGGATTGTATAACGATAGTTTAGTTCTTTCCATCGTTAAACGATCTCGTTCCTCCTTTGCTAGATTAGGTTGCTTTAATGTCTCAATCAACTCCTGCATTCTATTAAACTTTGGATGCTCTGAGTTATAGATACATTCCCTGGAGAAAGTTGCATACTCCCTTGCCGCACTGCCTACTAATATGTTAAATAAAAGACTCTTAGAATAATAAATCCCGTAGATAATTCCCAACATTCCTCCTGTTGAATGACCGGCAAATCCCCATTTTGAATAACCAAGAGCTTCTCTTATGGCTTCTAAATCAAAGATTGTTTCTATCATACTCAATTGAAATGGCTCCTGTGCTCTTGCAGAATTACCTGTTTCCCTTAAATTCACTAAGTAGACTTGATTTGTTTTAGTAAAAGTAGAGGCAAAGTAGTCACCTGTCTCGTTAAACTCTGAGTAAAGGTGTGTTACGCAAATAGGTTCTCCTTCACCCTTTGTAAAAACTTCAAAGTTTCCTCGTGTTGTTTTTACTAGTGTAGTCTCCCAATGTATCATTATATTTCTCCTCGTATCCGTTCTAATAAATTCACCTTATTGGTCGCTTTATAAACAGCTAACGAAATATTATATTTCTTTCACCATTTTAATGATCTCTTTTTCAAAACCTAATTGCTGGTACATTTTTAGAGCTCTTTCATTTTTATCAAATACATTTAAGACAAGCTGTTGATAGCCTTTGCTTTTTGCCCATTCCTCTGCTTTTTCCATCAACTTCCTTCCGACACCTTTACCTTCACCCTCTTTAGCAACAGCAATAGACGAAACATACCCTTGCTCTACTCCTGTGAAGTAGTCAGACATAGTAGTTACATGTAAGTATCCTAATAATTGATTAAACTCGTCTTCTGCAACAAAGATGATAGAATTAGGATTTTGTATGGCCTCTTTTGCCATCATAATTTGAGCTTCATCCATCTTTTCCGGATCTCTCCAGCTCATAAACTCAAACTCATTAAATCGGCTAGATAGCCCTAATATAAAATCATGGTCTTTCTCTTCCATTTTGCGAATGTTCATTATTCTCTACTCCTACTTTTTTATGATTCAATTTTACTTCCTCTTTTTTCTATTATTATGAGACTACAAGATTTCTATCAAAGTCTTTCCTTTGTCATGACTCCAATTTACTAACAATAATTTTGCGATACATACCGTTTAATATAAGCGGGCAGTCTTCCTCTATATGGATATTTCCAGTGAAATTTTGTACTACCTTCTCGAATCGTAAACCAATATCTGTTCCTAACACTTTTATGAACGGTTTTACAACTCTTTTAAATATAGAAAGTTGTTGATCTTTAGGTACAAATTTATCAAAGATAATGATTTTTCCTTTGTTTCTTAAAACTCTAAGCATCTCTTCAAAACATTTTTCCGCGTTTGGTACTACGGAAAGAATCAAGCTTCCTACTACATAATCAAACGATTCATTTTCAAATTCCATATTCTGTCCATCCATTTGTATGAATTTAATGCTTGATTGCTTAAATTTGCTTCTAGCCTTTTCTAGCATTTCATCCGAATAGTCAATGGCCGTGAGATTTATGTCTAAATGTTGAATTAATTCTAAATCAGCCCCAGTACCAACCCCGACGAATAAAACCTTCTTCCCTTCCATAAAACGTGCATCCTGAAATACCTGTTTACGCGCACTTAGAAAAATTCCTTTATTAAAAATAAGATCGTAAAAGGGCGACCAAAATTTATAAATCATTTTGTTCCATTTATTATTCATTTCTCTCTCCTACCTACAGCAAATTATGACACCTTTTTACATTCTAGATTAACTTGGAAAAACCTTCTAAAAAATCAAATACGGAGACAATATAAGAAATAAAGAAGCTCAGAGAACTCCGAGCTTCTTTTAAATCATCAATATTTCACGAATATCATCTTCTGTAAGTGTTACGTTTGCTTTTTCACCAGGCTCTAGAATTTCCTCGACTAAATGTCTTTTTTTATCCTGTAGTTCATTCATTTTTTCCTCTATCGTGCCTTTTGAAACAAGCTTAATTACTTGAACGGTATTCTCTTGACCAATGCGGTGAGCGCGGTCAGCAGCCTGTTCTTCAACAGCAGGATTCCACCATAGGTCATAAAGAATGACTGTGTCAGCACCCGTTAAATTTAGACCTGTTCCTCCTGCTTTTAACGAAATTAAGAATATATCATTTTCTCCATTGTTGAATCGGTTACACAATTCAACCCGTTCTTCCGAAGGTGTATGGCCATCAAGATAAAAAAACTTTTCCCCTTGTGAAGCTAACTCGCGTCCAATAAATCCCAGCATTTTAGTAAACTGAGAGAAAATCAATATTCTTCTACCGGAAAGCTTTGATTCTTCTAATATTTTTAACAGTTGATCAAATTTCGCTGAACTGCCTTTGTATCCATCAACAAATAGACCTGGATGACAGCAAATCTGCCTTAAGCGAGTTAACCCCGCAAGTATTTTTATTTTGTTTTTGCGTAATGTGTCCTTGTCCAAATGTTTTAAAGTATCATGTCTTAGTTTTGCCAGATACGCGGCATATAGTTTTTTCTGATCAGGTAAAAGTTCTACTGTCTCTAAAGATTCTACCTTATCAGGAAGTTCCCCTATCACATCTTCCTTTAAGCGTCTGAGTAAGAACGGTCGAATTCTTCTAGAAATGGATTTCCTAGTAAGATTACTGAAATCTTTTAATCCTAAAAATAGTTCAGGAAAAACGACATGAAAAATCGACCAAAGCTCTTCCAGGGAATTTTCTACAGGCGTTCCCGTTAGAGCAAAACGATGTCCTGCTTTAATTTTCTTTACTGCTCGAGCAGTCTGTGTGTAAGGATTTTTAAAGGCTTGTGCCTCATCGTAGAAAACAGTATGGAAAGATTTCTTCTCAAACCATTGACTATCCTTTCTTAATAGAGGATAAGAGATAATAATTACATCTACACCGCTTAATTCCTCTTGTATTCTTTGTCTATCATCTTGGGTTCCATCCATTACTACAGCTTGGATTTCGGGAGTAAATTTCATGAACTCACTAACCCAGTTATAGGTTAAAGAAGTAGGACAAACAATGAGTACAGGAAGCTCATTTTTACGTATTTCTTCCAGGTTTGATTGAATAAAGGAAATACTTTGCAATGTTTTTCCAAGTCCCATATCATCAGCAAGAATTCCGCCAAAGCCATAGTGAGCAAGTGTCTTCATCCATCGGTAGCCGTATTTTTGATAGTCTCTCAAAGTAGATTCCAAGTTCGAAGGGAGATCAATTTCCATTTTGTTAGGATTATAGATCGTTTCGAGGAAGTTCCTAAAAGATTCCTCATAAATATAGGCTTCCTGACTTTCTTCTGAGTTGATTATGGAGAGTCCTCGGATTAGAGGAATGTTAAGTCCCTCCTCTAATTTCTCTATTTCTTCTGGGATGACAGATATAAACCGTTTGATTTCGTCAAACTCCTTTGATTCTAAAGAAAGTAGTGACCCATTTCGAAGGCGATAATACTTCCTTTTCTCTTCTAGCGCCTGAAGAATGTCTTTAATTTGTTTGTCAGGTATTCCATCCATCTCAAACTTAAATTCCAGCCAATTTGTTCGTTCTGTCGGAGCTTTTATACTTATTCGTGGACGCGCACTTTCTCTAAACAGACGATTTCTTACGGCAGTGGTAGCATAAATTTGACTGAGCTTTTGAAGTTTTGGCAATTGATGGTATAAGAAATCGTACTCTAACTCCTCATTCTGCAGAAAATAGCCCCCATCTGTTTTGGCAAATAGGCTATCTTCCATTATAGATAGAATCTGTTCTTCTTTTTTAACATCCCTGACAACAATCGGAGCTGACTGTTGGCTTTCTAAAGGATTAATAACAAGGTGGTCATAGTGAAACTCTAGCCCGGCTAAAAGTCTATTTTTAATCCGGTCCAAATAGATTTTTGCAACTAAAGGAATCCTTATCAAATGTTCCGTAATCGTCCTTGAAATGTTCACCAGTCCTAGTTTTTTCAATCCAGGAACGACTTTGTCTATAAAAAAGTGTAGTTGGTCTTCTAATACCGGAATATGTTTTGTATCCGAAGCTTCTATTATTGCATTTAATTCATATAATCGGTTGCAGTCGTCTTTTTTCAGCTGAAAGACCTTACCCTGAGCAAGAACCGTTTGATAACTGTTCATGATTATTATTTGTTCTAGACCTTGAATTTTCAATTGATACCTATTTTGTTCCCTTTCTGATAGGTCAAACTGTAAAGGAAGAACGGTTTCAACTAGCTTAAAATCTTTATATGTTCTATCGTTATATTTAAGTTCTACGAATGGAGCTTTTTCTAATAGATGAACAAGTTGATCCCAAACCGTTGGTGGAATAACAATCTTTTCTTGACCTAGTAATGCACGGTTAACCGTCTTTGAGTCATGTAAAACATCGGTAAGCTTTTCAATCACCTTATCAGTTTCGGTAGAGAAGCAGTGAAAATTGGAATCATACGTTGTACTTTCAGATATCCGATACGGCTTCCTATTTTTCACATGATCCAGGAATGCATGCATATCTGAAATGGTTTCGTTTTGAAGCTTTATTTCTAATGCAAAAACAAATTCTTCATTTATTTTTAACGGGCTACAAATAAATTTGGCCTTCATCACTTCTCTATTTTCAAAATGAAGCTGATGCCCACTTGAACGAGTTGGCTTTTTATGAAATAAAGAAAATAAACCAGCTGTCAGCTCATGATCAACTTTTACAACTGAAGAATCTTGCTTTGTAGGAGGTGTACCTTTTCGCTGGATATCTAAAATAGTGAGCAAGACTGCCGCTACGTGCTGACACTCTTTATCGAATGATGCTAAAGTGGGACAGCTACATTCCGACTGAAATCCACCGTTTTTATCTATTTTGATAAAGACGCGAAAATCTTCCGTACCCTCCACAACTGCTTCACAAAGATTTGAATCGTACTGTTCGATAATAACTTTATTAGCTCGATAGAATGCGTCACCTCTTTTGAAGGAGACGGTGCCGCATAAATCTTGGATGATCTTTTGATTTAATTTAATATTCAAGGCTTTTCTCCTTCTTAGAGATTTTAAAGAAATCTAAATGCAGAAATTGTCTTCATTGATTGTAACATATGTTCTAATTAGCCATAACAAAATGACCTTTATCTAACATGGGAACTGTTTGATAGACATTTAGTTGACTACAGTGAATGACGTCATGCTCAAACCCTTTCCCTCGTAATTCTCGGCCACTTCCACATTCAAATATTAAGTCCCTTAATCTATCTTTTGATTGGAGAAATGCTCCTATACAAACTTCTGCCTCAGGTGATTTACTTCCCCTAAGGTAGGATAAAATAGCTCCCGCTCCTATATAATCTTCCACGGAAGGTCTGAGCGTATCTTCATCTTCTAATCCATTCATCCACTGTTCACCACATGCAATAACGGTAATAGGTTTATTGGTTTCTTGTCTCAACTTATTAGCAACAGCCGCTACTGAAGATGCATTTAATAGAGAGCCGATTAATAATGCTGGAACTCTTGATGCTAACCAAGTACAAAATGCTCCATTAAGGGATGTTAAAACGTATTTTTTGTTTGCATGCTCTTCCGTAAAGGATACAGGAGATAAAGTAGCCTTCCCCATCTTGGCCGCTTCTGCCCTTCCTAAAATATATTCAGCTCCCAATTGGTCCGCGTATTCCTTCCCATCTAGATTAGGTGGGTAAGGGTAAATAATTGCCCCTTGACTTAAGGCAGATACAACCGTTGATGAAAAACTTAAGACATCAATGACTATTACAATGTCCCCTCTCTCTGCAGCTTCCCTAGCACCTCGTCTTCCCCATTCCATTCGACAATCATAAGGATATTGATCATACCACATAAAAATCACCTTTCTGTTTTTGACTTTATGTGTAAGATTATAAGGCTAGGAAAAAATATTAATAGAATTATATTACTAAAAAATATATAATTTAGATTGAGGTCTGTATGATATTGATCTGCTTTAAATAATGGAATTCCATCCCCAATAATTTTGGGTGCAATGGTTATTATCAATTCGTCAACTAGATTTTCTTTAAAAAACGTGTGTAATAAATCCCCGCCGCCAACAATCCAAATATTTTGCCCTTCCTCATTTTTTAGGTCATTTGTAAATGTAGGAATGTCTCCATTAACAAATTTTACATTTTCGGTATCCTGAATAGGTGTCCTTGTAAAAACATAACACTGCTTATTTGGGTAAGGAAATTTTCCATTTTCTTGATTCATTATCCAGTCATATGTTCTCTTTCCCATTAAAATAGTGTCAACCTGCTCATAAAATTCTGAGTAACCATTGTCTCCTTCACCCTCAACGTCAAAAAGCCAATCTAAAGAGTCATCTTTTGTTGCGATATATCCATCCAAACTCTGAGCGATAAATAAAACTAATTTCCTCTCGTTCTTCATCTTAAACTCCTTTACAAATCAATTCATTATTTTCATCAAAAATCCTTGAAAACTTAATTTGAATATTTATTACATAGAATGTAACCTAAAAGTTCTTATTTAATGTTTCTATTACATCCTTTCTAAAGTTTACATCTCTAAACATCTTTATTTCAAATTCATTCAAACTACTCATTAATTTTTTTGACTGTTGTGGTTCTAGATCATTAAAGAAAAGAGCTATTTCAAACTTTTGACCATTTTTATCTTCAATGAATAATGCGTCTGTTAAAATAAATTGAGTGGACCCACCCTTCTTTCCTGCACGTTCGATCCATTTTTGATTTGCTGGGTTCTCTAGTAATATTCCAAGAAGGTATTCCATTTCTTTTTGTACTGATTCCGGAAACTTCTTAGTGTTTAATTGATTCATTAGTTTGGAGTATTCTAATGTAGTAGATTGAATAAAACGGTCTGAAAAGATTTTGTCATAGTCATTATTCCACCAATCTAATACATTAGCTTCTTCTTTATACTTTGTGTTCTTTGTCAGTTTTTCATGTATTTCAGCTGATAGAGAAATCCATTCTTCCTCCTTCATGCTTGAAAGTCTATCAATAATTTTTGTCTTTGCATTTTTCATATCTGAATTCTTATATTCTTGCAACTTTATTTCATAAGGTATTAAGGTAGCTGACTCGATATAAAACAATGGTGAATGGTCCTTCACTCCAGCTTCCTTCATTCTATCTTCTATATTATCAATTCCTAACCTTCTCATTAGAAATTCTGTGTTAGCATTGGAGCTGAATGCAATCATTCCTCTAGCTACTTCTCTTAGGCTTACGGCATCATTCTTAATAAGTCCCTTATCATTTGAATACTTAATCCAAGCCTCATGAGCACCACCATCTAATTTAGAAAAATAGTATTTTTCTAAATTATTTAATTGGATCATTTCGTTAGAGTCGACTTTTCCCTCACTAACTTGATATGCATATTCCATTGCAACCATAATTTTAACTGTACTGGCTAGACCCAACATTTCTTTGGAACGCAAATCAACCTTTACCTCTCCATTTTCAATAAAAACAAGAGATGACTTATTGTTCTTTTGCAACATCTTCACTACATATTCTGGATTACTGCTATTTAGCCATTTTATAAAGCCAAAAAATATGGCAACAATGAGCAAAATGACGCCACCGATAATTAATACATATTTAAGCAAGTTAAACTCTCCCTCTCCCTATTGTAATTAGATTATTTACGAGTAACCTTTGATAAAAGTTCCCAGTAAAAAGAAATAATAACATTTTTTGTAAGGACACCCCTAAAAAATAGAGTTGCAATTTTGCAACTCAAAATGTACCTTATTTAACTTTCACTGTCCTTTTCACACTGAGATTCCCCCTTGAATCCTTTGCATAAACATAGATGGTTGTTCCTACTCGTTGTTTAGAAATGGGAATTTTAAAGTTTCCATATGAACTCGCCTTGGATGAATAAGTTTTTGTTCCGATTTTAGCAATAACCGTAGATCTTTTCCCCGCTTTTCCAGTTATGGTGGTTGAGTAGTATTTCACTGTATTTACGACTGGAATGTCTGGAGCGATTCTAACTACCTTCCCAACTTTACCGTAGCTAATTTTCCCTCCAGAATCTTTTGCTGTAACAGTAAAACTGGTTCCACTATTTTGCACAGGAATGCTTACTTTATAATTCCCATAACGATCAGCTTTCCCTGAATATGTTTTAGTTCCTATTTTAATAGAGATGATAGCATATTTTTCTGTCTTTCCTGTTATCGAAGTCGACTTGTTGCTAACAGTGTTAACGACTGGAATATTTGGAGCCACTCTAGTTACTTTAATCATTTTTGTTTCACTTACATTTCCAGCCAGATCCTTTGCGGTAATAGAGATAGATGTTCCGCTATTTTGGACTGGAATGGATAAACTAAAGTTTCCGTTTTCATTTACACTGGTTGTATAAGTTTTTGTACCAATTTTAGCAGTCACACTAGCAAATCTTTCTGTTTTTCCAGATATAGAATTTGCTTTGTTAGTAACATTATTTACTTGAGGTAAAGATGGTGGCGTAATATCCTTTACTATAACTTTTGTTGGCATACTAATGTTACCCACTTGGTCTTTTGCTGTAAGCTGAATAACGGTTCCAGCTTTTTGTATAGCAATAGGGATAGAAAAAGACCCCTTTTCATCAGCTGTAATAGCTGCTACCTCGATTGAATTAATATATAGTTGTATATATGCCGAAGCTTCTGTATTTCCTGTTATCATATTACTCTGATCCGTTATTATGTCCACCATTGGAGCATCAGGGGGAGTTAGATCTTCTACAATCACTTCTTTGCTAGTTTTCATCCCATTAACACTGGTGGACACTACTGTTAACTTGGTACCTGCCGATTGTGCTGGAATATCAATACTGAAGCCATAATCATAAATGACCGTACCTTTACCTATTTCTTCTCCATTCTTCAGCACTGTAATAGTGGCCCCTACATTTGACATCCCTATTAAGCTCTTGGCACTATCGCTTAGCTTTAGAACGATTAGATATGGTGGGGTCACATCTTTTACAACAGTAGTTAATGATTCGCTTTTATTTCCAGCCTGATCTATAGAGTAGATTTCAATGTTGGTTCCAGATTTTTGATTACTAATGTAGCTGTTAAACGTACCTGTATAAACTCTTTGACGTATCATTTCTCTATCGTTTGCTTTAATAACAATGGTCGAATCCTTCTCAGCTACACCAGTAATGGTATTTGATTCATTCGTTATTTCTCTAGTTAATTCAGGTTTAGTTGGTGGAGTCACATCTTTCACCGTAACTTGAACAATGGGGCTTTTATGGCCAGCTTGATCTTCTGCTTGGATTTGAAAAATGCTATTTGCTTTCAGTTGGCCAGTATAAATATTAAAGTATCCTTCTTGATTAGCTGTTACTGTTCCGATAAGCTTCTCGCTCGATGTTACAGTGATGGTTGAACTTGGCTCCGCTGTTCCAGAGATAAAGAACATGGCATCGTTTAATTCATGAACAACAGGAGCTATAGGAGCTGTCATATCAATAACCTTTGTGATTGTAGCTGCGCTTGTTCTACCAAAACTATCTGTTGAAATTAAGTGAATTTCTGTTCCAGATTTTTGAAGCGGAATGGTAATAGAAAAAGTACCATCACTCTTTGAAAGGCCAGTTGCTATTTTTCCTCCGAATGAGTCCAATACTTCAACCGTACTGTCCGCATCGGTTACACCGGTGATAACCGTTTCATGATCCCCAATGTATTTTACAACTGGAGGAGTTAATTCCCCAAGAGGGTGACCATGATTAAAAGGTTTATAATAAATAGGATCTGTTATAAGAATCCCTCTGAAATTCATGTTATCGTTACCGTCAACAATAAATTGATTTATTTTTGTTTGATCCGTTGTACCCCAGTAGTTGTTTCCTCCATTAAAAGTGAATGAATGGTTACTAGTTAAGTAGATATAAGGATGGTTTAACCCAAAGAAATTATTATGAGATAGCTGTAAATTAGGAGCAATGCATTCATAGCTGCATCCAATACTTATATCACCTGATGAATGAATGTCAGGACCATTAAAAAAAGTATTGTTTGTAATAATAGTCTGTTTGGCTCCTAACCAAAGAGAAATGGTTGAGTTATTCTGAAACACATTTCCCGTTACAACAGGCTCTATCATAGTAGGGTTTGATATTAGAATCGTACCATTTGAAAAAAGATTGTTCTTTAGAATAATATTCTCACCTGTTACTAAATAGCCTCCGTTGTACCCTCTACTAACATCGGCATTTTCTAAATGAACAAAGGTTTCTAAAAAGTCCCAGGCATTAATATAAGTCGTATCAATTTTAATTCGTTCTTGTTCTGGCTCACCGCCAATGGCTATTAATTTACCTTTAACATCAATCCACGTCCCAATTTTACCGACTACGGAAACCCCCGGTTCAATCGTTAGTTTGACATTTCTAGGAATTGTTAAAATACCAGTGAGCTTATAGGGGGAACCCGCTTTTGACCATGTTGTATCTACATCTATGGTACCACTCACCGTTGTCCCCTCATTGGCTTCTACTTTTAAGTATTGCGGTATAAAGTTAGTAAGCATAACGATTATAAGAAACCAAGTAAATATTTTATAAAGCTTTAGTAGTTTCATGGTGTCCCCCACTTGATTTGATTTACACTATAGCAATAATAAATATATCACCATGAGAGTTTTTGAAATAGTGTAAATAGAAGGAAACTAAGAAGTATATGAGTGCATGAACAAAAGCGCAAGCGCCTCGATCAGCCCCGACAAGCAAATGTTCTTCAACCCTAAAAGTCTGCCTTTCGACTTTTAGGGTTGAAGGTTATTTGACCTCGAGGGGCTAGGCGCTGGAGCTGGACGGGGACACTCAATGTTAAAGAGTTATCTACAATGCGAAGTATTTTATAATCCTAAACGATAAAAAACAGACAACTGTATCTTGTCTGCCTTAAAATTGTATGAAACAAACTATAAAGTAATATGTTGAAGTTTCTCCGGGTTTCTTACAATATAGATTTCAGATATTTGATCATCTTTAACGTTGAAAGAAACAGCAGATAAAATGTTGTCTTCTCCTTTACCTATGATCCCTATATTCCCATTAATATTAACGATTTTTATATTAGCCGGTTTATCCTCCGATTGATAATTAGCCATTAGATGCTGAATAAATCGTAAAACAAGACCTCTAGTATGCACAGGTTTGAGAGCCGCATATACTTTACCGCCTCCATCAGAATAAAGGGTAACCTCTTCACTTAAGAACTGTTCAATTGCATTAATATTTTCCTGTTGTAAAGCTAAAACAAAATTCTGAATAATAAAATTTTCTTTTTGTCTTTGTGACTCTTCTTTTTCTATATTAATGAGGGGGAGTTTCTTTTTAACGCGGCTAAATATTTTTCTACAACCGATTTCACTACGACTAACAATATTAGAGATTGTTTCATAATCGTATTCGAGAACTTCTCTTAAAATGAAAACAGCTCTCTCGATTGGATTCAATTTTTCTAGTAATAAAAGGACAGCGTATGAGATGTCTTCCTCTTTTATTACTTCTGAAAAAACATCTACCTCACTTACTATTAAAGGCTCTGGTAACCACGGTCCGACATATACTTTCCTTTTTTGTTCAGCTGACTTCAAGTAATCTAAACAACGATTCGTTACCATTTTACAAAGATAGGCTCTTTTATTCTCTATAGGGTCCATATCTTTATCGCTCACCCTTACAAACACATCTTGGACGATATCTTCTGCATCCGTTACTGTTCCAAGCATTCTATAGGCAATGGAAAATAGTAATGGCTGGTATTGTGAATAGAGTTCCTGCAGCACCCCTAATCTCTCCCTTCATTATTGAGACAAGCTAGCATATTCCCATGTATACTCTCTAACTCTTTCAGCAACTTTTCCTGTTAAAATAAAGTCTATTCCCCATTTCTTCGCCCATACCAACCCGTCCTCTGGACCAAGACCAATACAAAGAAGAGAGGGATAGTTTTGATGAGGGTTAGACTCAGTCCCTTCTATTTCTGCTTTAATAACCTTAGCAAGTCGTTGGGCCTGAGCTATAGCTTCTTTACAGCTCATTTCAGCATAAAGTCCACTTGAAGGGTCAACTACATGAACACAATCCCCAATTGAATAAATATTTTCAACCTCTTGAACACGGTACCAGGAATCTACCTTCAATTTCCCTTCTTCTGTTAAAGGAAGTCCAAAGTTCTTAAGGCAAGGATGAGGTTCTAAACCAACCGTCCAAATACACATGTCTACTTCTAGAAGTGTTTCGTCTGATAAAATTAATTTGCTATCTAAATAGGAATCTACTCTCTGATTATGCAAAACCTTAACACCTAGTTTATTTAATCTCTTTTCAAGTTTAGTACTAACTTGATTTGGTACTTCACTCAATAATTTATGTTTACTGTTGATTAATATAACTTCGATAGTTTTGTTTTGAACTCCTTTAATTCTCATCTCTTTATTCAACCAAGTGCTAATTTCCGCTGCTGTTTCAATTCCAGTAATACCCGCTCCTGCAATAGCAATTTTTACTGTTCTCGACGATGATAACTGATTCAATATTTCCGTGCGAATTCGTTTGGCTTCTCTCATGTTATTTAATACGATACCACCCTTTTGTGGATCTACTTTACACCCTACACTTCCCGTAGCTAGGATCAATTTATCATAATCCAGTTGAATGATTTCATCAGAGTTAGTTCGTATAAGAAGCTGTTGTTTTTCAGGTTGGATTGTAAATACTTCCCCTTGTAAAAACTCGATAGATTGATCACCATAATTTGTTAAAGGTATTTGTAAGTTCGAAACTTCCTCCTCCACAATTCCTTTAAACAACTTTACCTTCTTAAAATGGTAGACATTTTTGTCTACTAGTACAACCCGAATATCTCCATTAGATAATTCATTATTAAACACTTTTCTTAATTTTTTCAGAAGGTTAATACCGGCATATCCTCCACCTACAATAACAAAGGTTTGTATTTTATTAGTCATAAAATATCTCTCTCCATTCGTTTATTTTTCTTTCTAATAACAAAACGATTGAAGAATATGGTTTGTGACCTCATAAAATTTTTTTTATTATCTTCAGACATGAACAATCTAATAAACCTAATTGCTATACTATTCAAACTCTTTTAAGATAGGTATATATCAAAAAACGAGGGGTCAGCTATGTCTACATATATTAATCAACCAAATGGGGTATTTCCTTCCGTATGTTCTCTAGATTGTCCAGACCAATGTGGGTTACTTCTTCATAAAGAAAACGGTAAGATAGTAAAGATTTCGGGGGATCCTGAACATCCCGTAACACAAGGTCATATTTGTAACAAAGTCAGACATATGACAGAACGTATATATGATGAAAAACGATTAAAGTATCCTCTTAAAAGAGTTGGAAAAAAAGGAGAAGGAAAGTTCGAGCAAATAAGTTGGGATGAGGCTATTGAAACGATAACAAATCAATGGAAGATGCTCATTAAAAATGATGGCCCAGAAAGTATTCTTCCCTATAGTTTTTACGGAAATATGGGGCGGTTGAATGCAGAAGGAATGGATCGTCGCTTTTTCTATCGAATGGGTGCTTCTCTACTTGACCAAACCATCTGTCAAGCGGCTGGTTCTGTTGGTTATCAATACACGATGGGCGGTAGTTTTGGAATGGACCCAGAAGACACCATTCATTCTAAATTAATTATTTTCTGGGGTATTAATGCAGTAAGTACCAATATGCATCAGGTTGCTCTTGCTCAAAAAGCACGAAAAAATGGAGCTGAAATCGTGGTGATTGATGTTCACAAAAACCAAACGGGTAGATTAGCTGATTGGTTTATTCCCATTTTACCTGGGACGGATGCCGCTCTTGCACTTGGATTAATGCATATATTATTTGCTGAGAAATTAGTGGATGACGCATTCTTGAAAGAGCATACGATTGGATATGATGAATTAAAAGAGCATGTGAAAACGTATGACCCTGTATCCGTTTCAGAGATTACTGGTGTACCAGTTGATGATATTTATAAACTTGCACGGATGTATGGTAAGACCTCCCCTTCTTTTATTCGAATTGGGAATGGTATTCAGCATCATGACAACGGTGGGATGTGCATACGAACCATTTCGTGCTTACCTGCTTTAACCGGACAATGGAAAGTTAAAGGTGGCGGGGCCATTAAGGGAAATTCAGGATATTTAGCTTTTAATACAAATGCTTTACAAAGACCTGATTTACTAGAAAATAAACAAACACGCGTGATTAATATGAATGTATTAGGTCAGGCTTTACTAGATTTGGAGCCTTCTATTAAATCTTTATATGTTCACGGATGTAATCCAGCCGTTGTTACTCCAGAAGGAAATAAGGTAAGGCAAGGTTTGGTAAGAGAAGACCTTTTTACCGTTGTACATGATTTATTTTTAACGGATACAGCGAAATATGCGGATATTATCTTACCAGCAACCTCTTCATTTGAGAATACAGATTTTTATACATCTTACTGGCATCATTTCATACAAATTCAACAGCAAGTAATCGAACCATACGGGGAATCAAAATCAAATGTTGATGTTTTCCGATTATTAGCCAAGGGAATGGGATTTGAAGAATCAGTGTTTGATGATTCAGAGGAAGATATGATTGCTCAAGCTCTTGATTTTTCGAATAATCCAAGTTTAAAAAACATTACTTACGAACGATTAATGAAGGAAAATTTTATTAAAGCTGATATAAAACCATTATTAGAAAATAAATTGAAGACTCCTAGCGGGAAAATTGAACTGTACTCCGAGCGAATGAAAAAACATGGTCATTCACCTTTACCTATTTATAACCCAATAGAAAAAGATAGTGAATATCCATATTTGTTTGTCCCTGCACCTAATCATAATTATTTAAATTCTACGTTTTCTAATAATGAAAAACATGTTTATTTGGAAAAAGAACCCAAATTATTTATAAATCAAGAGGATGCATTAAAAAAAGGAATTGCAGACGGTGAAGTAGTTCGAGTATGGAACAACCGAGGTGATTGTGAACTTAAAGCCGTTGTTGGAGATCAAGTTCTACCAGGAGTGGTTGTGTCACTTGGTCTGTGGGCAGACACTCCTGGTACAAAGCAATTAGTCAACTCTCTAACTCCTGACAGAATCTCTGATATGGGTGGAGGCGCTACTTTTTTCTCCGGGCGAGTGAATGTTGAGAAACTTTAATTTTTAATGGAGCATAAAAAATCATTTATGCTCTTTTTCTCTTTTACTAAAGAAAAAACCAACTAACAAAGTAGTTGGCTAACAAGTTTTTTATATTTGATAAATTCTCGCTTCATGCGGACGAAGTCTAATCTGCACTAAAGATTCTTCTTCATTAACGTCCGCATAATTAGTAATAATTAAAGTATTTTCTTTTTGAGCATACATGTCATTTAGTCTCAGTTCCACTTCATCATCACTATGATTTAACATGATAATCCATGTTATATCATTTAAAGTACGACTATAAACATATAGCTTATCATCATGCTCTAGTAAATCTTCATAATCTCCATACACCATCACGTCATGTTCCTTACGCAGAGCAATTAACTTTTTATAATATTTAAAAATAGAGTCATGGCTATTTAAATCTGCCTCTACATTAATATCAACATAATTCGGATTTACCTTAATCCAAGGTTTCCCCACAGAAAAGCCAGCGTTTTCGCTATTATCCCATTGCATAGGCGTACGTGAATTATCTCTACTTAAAAGCTGAAGATCCTTTAATACCTGTGTTGAATCTTTTCCTTTTGCTACTTCCTCTAGGTATTTATTCTTCATTGCAATATCATTATAGTCTTCTATATGGTTAAATTTTACACCTGTCATACCAATTTCTTCTCCTTGGTAGATATAAGGAGTTCCAGGTAATGTATGTATCATAGTTGCCAACAATTTTGCAGATTGTACACGGTATATATGGTCATTTCCATATCTCGTGACTTGGCGTGTATGGTCGTGATTATTTAAAAATTGGGAGTTCCAACCTTGGCCATTTAGTCCTTCATACCATCTTTTTTGGATTTGCTTAAAAGTAATCATATCCCAGGTTTTCATGTCATCCGCTACTTCAAAATGGAAAAGGGTGTTCAGTTCATTTCTATTTTCGCCAACATATAATAATCCGTCCTCTGGTGTTACAAATGGTATTTCACCTACCGTTAATATGTCGTAAGCCGAAAGAACTTCACGGTTCATTTCTTGAAGATACTCATGAATTCCTGGATTATTACCTAAATAAGAAAGATTATAAGGAGTTTCTGTATCAGGAAAACCTTCTAATTTGGCTAGTAAATTAATGACATCCATTCTAAATCCGTCTATTCCTTTATTTAGCCAAAACCTCATCATTTGATAAATTTCATGTCTAACTTCTGGATTCTTCCAATTTAAATCTGGTTGCTCAACAGCGAATGAATGAAAATAATATTGATTAGTAGTTTGATCATATTCCCATGGAGTAGGATGGAAATAAGAACGCCAATTATTTGGTTCTTTCCCATCTACTCCATCCTTCCAAATATACCAATCTCTTTTTGGATTATCCTTTGAAGATTTAGACTCTATAAACCACGGATGTTGATTGGATGTATGATTAACTACTAAATCCATAATCAGCTTCATCCCACGTTGGTGAACTTCATTAATTAATCGTTCAACAACTTTCATATCGCCTGCTTTTTCCATGACTTGATAATAATCGGATATATCATAGCCATTATCTTTGTCTGGTGATTGAAACATTGGATTTAACCAAATAACATCCACACCTAAATCTTTAATATAGTCTAATTTCATAATCAGACCATCTAAATCTCCTACTCCATCTCCATTGGAGTCAAAGAAGCTGCGCCAATATACTTGGTACACAACAGCTTCCTTCCACCATGCTTTGTTCAAACCGCACACCTCTTTTATCGTTCACAAATGTTACTATAAAATTTATCTATTATGCTTCAACAGTCGATTGAATAAAACAACCTTGTTTTTCTAAATTGTTTCTTAAGGATTGAGCATCTAATTTCTTCGGAACAATCCCCTCTTTTACAGCCATCGCCGCAGCCGTACCAGCCGCTTGACCTAATGCATAACAAGTAGGTTGAATTCTTAAAGATGAATGAGCCTCATGAGTTGCTGATATACATCTTCCTGCAACTAGCAAATTATCAAAATCTTTTGGTAGTAGTGATCGATATGGAATGTCATACCACTGCCCTTTAGGAAGAACAACTTTTTCTGTCCCTACTCCAGTAGGATTATGGATATCAATCATATACATACAAGAAGCAATTCCATCTTCAAATTTCTTACATTCCAAAACATCTTCTGTTTGTAAAACATATTCACCTATAATTCTACGAGACTCACGAATTCCAATTTGTGGTCCTGTAGTAACTAAATAAGCATTCTCAAAACCTTCTACATTTTCCTGTAAGTATTCTACTACTTCTTTTACTTGTCTTCTTCCTTCTATTTCAGCTCTTGTTAAATCATCAACATCAAGAGCATTTACATTCACAATACGAGTCATGTTTACCATTACTTCGCCTGGACGAGGCATTCCAAAAAATAAAACTCTTCCTTGTGGTAAACGTTTATCAGCTACTGCATACTCCATAGCTTTCTTCTTAATTGTCACACCAGCCATTTTAAACATGACAGATGCAGGTTGCACTTGGCCATCTTTTTCACGACCAACTTTAAACTCTGCTCCTGCACGAGCAGCCAAGTCTCCATCACCTGAACAGTCAATAAAAGATTTTGCTTTTAACATTTGTCGTCCTGACTTACTTTCAATGATAACACCCTTTAGTGTTTTTCCCTCTGTAACAGCGTCAACGACATAAGAGTGAAATTGTAGTCGTACCCCGCTTTCAAGAACCATTTCATTTAAAACATATTTATATATCTCTACATCGAAGGACCACGCATGACCTGTTCCTCCAAAAGCACCTGCTTCTTTTAAACGGTCAATCATTTCTTGGAAGATCCCTTTTACAAGCTGAGTTCTCCCTGCTGAAAAACTCATAAAAGGATTTACTAGAGCAGCAGTTCCCATTCCACCAAGAAAGCCGTTCTTTTCTAATAGGATAGTATCGGCACCATTTCTTGCAGCAGCTATAGCAGCCGCAACCCCAGCTGGACCTCCACCTGCGACAATAACATCCGCATGCTTTGTTATTTCAATTTCCTTTACTTGTGTATAAGTTTCCACGTATTTCTCCCCCTAGCCTTTTACTCCTGATGTTGCGATTCCTTCTACTAAGAATCGTTGGAAAACAATAAAGATTAAAGCGATTGGAATCATAGATAGAGCAGATGCTGCCATTAATAGATTCCACTTCACTTCATATTGACCTTGGAATTGTGTTAGAGCTACTTGTAAGGTCATCATATCTGGTGAATCTAACATAATAAGTGGCCATAAAAATTCGTTCCATGCACCTAGGAAAGTTAAAATTCCTAAAGTAACTAGCGCTGGTTTTGTTAATGGAAGAACAATTTGCCAAAAGATTCGAAAATCAGAACAGCCGTCAATTCTAGCTGCTTCCATTAATTCAGTTGGGATTGTACTCATAAACTGTCTCATGAGAAAGACTCCATAGGCATTTGCAGCTAAAGGAAGTATTACTGACCAATAGGAGTTCAATAACCCTAACTTCGCCATCATTAAGAAAATTGGAATCATAATAACTTGCATTGGGATCATCATTGTTCCTAAGAAAAATAAGAATAATGTCTTCTTGCCAAAAAACTCATATTTCGCAAATGTATATCCAGCTAATGAGCAGATAAATAGTGTAATGATCGTAGTTAAAACAGAAATTACAGCTGTATTAATAAAGTATTGTGTATAGTCACCCGACGTCCAAGCATCAATAAAATTTCCCCAATTAGGATTTGATGGTAGTAACGTTGGAGGACTAGTGAATATCTCACTATTTGGTTTGATTGCACTAAAGAACATCCAAGCAAATGGAAGAAGCATTCCAATCGAACCTAGTGTTAAAAATGTGTATAGAGTAGCACGTGTGAGAAACGCTGATTTCTTTTTCATAATTGTTCCCCCTGTTACGAAGCGTCCGATTTGAACATACGCATTTGAATTAATGTCAGTATAAATAATATGATGAAAAACACATATGCTGCTGCAGATGCATAGCCCATGTTAAAGCGCTGGAAGGCTTCTTGATAAATATAATGAACAAGAACCATTGTACTAGTACCTGGCCCTCCACCAGTAATAACGTAAGCTAAATCAAAAATTTTAAACGATCCGATTAATGTAATAATCAACACGAACAATGTTGTTGGCTTTAATAGTGGTACCGTTATATGCCAAAACTTCTGCCAGCTATTTGCCCCATCAATCTCAGCAGCCTCATAAACACTTCTAGGAATGGACTGAAGACCTGCTAAGAATAATAAAAGATTACTTCCTAAGCCTTTCCAAATACTAACGATAATAAGCACAATCATGGCTTGCTTTGAATCAATTAACATACTTTGTAAAGGTAAGCCTAGTTTTTCTAACATAAAGTTTACAAATCCATAGCTTGGACTAAACATCCATTGCCAAATCAATCCGACAACAACCATCGATAGGACGACAGGAAAGAAAAATGCGGCTCTGAAAAATGCTAGCCCTTTTATTTTTTGGTTTAGTAGTACAGCAATAAAGAGGGCAATTCCTACTTTAAAAGGAACCGACAAGGAGAAAATGATTGTATTTTTAACAGAAATCCAAAATAAAGGATCTTGTAATAATCGAACATAGTTTTCTATGCCAACAAACTCTGGATTTCCAATCATTCCCCATTGATGAAAGCTCATATATAAAGCAAACACCACTGGGATAAACATGAATAGAGAAAAGATGACAAGAACCGGGGATAAGAAACCAAAGGGAATTAATCTTTTTTTCCATTTAATTTTTCTTGCTATGGTTTTTTCGGACTTATCTTGAAGTTTAATAGATTTGACCGCGTCCATAAAATTCACTCCTAAGGTATAAGAAAGGAGAGGAGATCATGCTTAGAACCCTCTCCCTTTATTTTTATTATTTTTTCAGGACAGATGTATTAATTTGTCTTTCCATTTCTTTTGCTGCTTCCTCTGGTGACTTTTCACCAAGGATTACTGATTGTAATTCACTTGTTAACACCGCTTTATAACCTAAATACTCAGGAATAGAGAAGTCTGCAACTGCAAAAGTTGGTACGTTATTTACTTCATCAATGATGATTTTCATGTCTTCAGCGATTGAACCATAATCAACAGCTTCTTGAGCACTTGCTCTTGTAGGAATAACCCCTCTAGCAGCTGAAAACTCAGACATTTTTTCCGTGCTTGTTAAGTATTTCATTAGCTTAACAACTGCTTCTGAGTGTTTAGTATTCTTAAATGCTACGATATTAGATCCACCAAGCTTTGTAGCTGTAACTTCTTGTTTTGGTAAGTAAGTTGCACCAAATTCAAAATCTTTAATGTCATTATTAAATGTGTTAATTAAGCCAGAGAATGTGATAATCATTGGTAATTTACCTTGTTTAAATAATTCATCCGCTTTCTCTGAACCTATGAATGCCTCTTTTGAAGCAAGACCACGATCAAACCATGTTTTAAACCACTCAATTGCTTCAATAGATGCAGGTGTGTTAATTCCAGCAGCAGTTTGGTCTTGATTTAAAACTGAACCATTGTTTTGATATAAGAATGGTAAGAATTGTGAAACGTCATTTCCAGTACTTACACCATATTTTAATCCATTAGCTTCTTTCACTTTTTCAGCAGCATTTAGAAACTCTTCCCAGTTCCAAGTATTATCAAGAGATGGAGGAACCTCTACACCAGCTTTTTCAAATAAATCTTTGTTATAGAATAATGAAATTTCATCTGTAAAGTGTGGTAAGCCATAGATTTTTTCACCATTCTGTACAGATACCATTGTTGATGGAAGGAAGTCTTTCTTCTCATCTTCAGATAAATTTGGAGCAAGATCTAACAATAAATCAAGATTTGCATAACGTTTTGTTGCAAGAACAGGTGTGTATAATAAGTCAGGTGCACGATTCCCAGCAATCATCGTTTCAACTTTCTCAAAGAATTGATCTAGAGGAATCGTTTCGATATTTACTTTAATGTTTTCGTTTTCCGCTTCGAATTGTTCCACTTGTTCAACTAATTCTGGGATATCGTTATTAACAATAAAGCGAAGTTCTACTTCCTCATCTCCACTTTTAGTTGTCTCTTCACCATTTGAGCAAGCGCTTACAATTACAGCACTAAGTAAGACAAATACTAGAAATAATGACATTTTAAACTTATTCATGTGTATCCTCCTGTTGGTTGACCGTTTTTATAATTTCTGACATGAGTTTTTTTGTAAAAACACTAGATCTAAATAATTAGCTTTTGGATGTTCATTGCCTTCTACTAATGAAATCGTTAGCTTTGCTGCTTGTTTCCCTAACTCTAGTTTAGGTATTTGTAAAGACGTAAGATCTAATCCAATAAAATCATTAAATTGTTGGTTTAGTTCTTGGTTGTCATCAAAACCTATCACGGAAATATCATCAGGGATTACTAGACCTTCTTCCTTAATTGCAGTAATAGCACCAAGAGTCGTATAAGTATTATTTAGCATAACAGCAGTTGGTTTATGTTTTAACATTTCTTTCATTGCATTGTAACCATCTGCTTGCGATTGGCTCTGTTCCGATACAAGCTTTTCATTATAAGTAATTCCGTGCTCTTTTAATCCCTGCTTATATCCAAGAAACTTATCGTAATCGGGAGCTATTTTTTTTGATTGTCCAATGAAACCTATTTTTTGGTGTCCCTGTTCTATTAGGTAGTTTGTCGCAACTTTTGTACCTTCGATATAATTTGGTGAGATATAGTACGGTTCAATTCCCTTAACTTCTCTCTTTCCGACAAAAACATAAGGGAAACCTTTTTCGTGAACAGATCTAATATCATCTTCATTTACGTGAATTCCCATAAAGATAACACCATCAACTAGACTAGAGCGAATAATTCGGTTCCTGTATGATTGCTCGTCATTTTGAGCAAAAATGAGTAAATCATATCCTAACTCAGAGGCTCCACTTTGTACTCCATTCATAATTTCATTGTAGAAAGTTGGGTGAACCCCTTCCTCGCTGTAAATGACTAGACCCAAAATATTAGTCTTTTTTCGAGCTAAGCTTCTCGCAATCATGTTTGGCTGATAATCAATTTCTTTAATAGCGTCCAATACCTTTTGCTTTGTCTTCTCAGATACTTTTCCACTATTATTTATGACCCTAGAAACAGTCATAATCGAAACCCCAGCCAACTTAGCTACTTCATTAAGATTTGGAGTTTTTTCCAAGAACACCACCCTTTTCAGAAATGTTAGCGCTAACATTTAATATAAAAAAATATATTTTTCGGTGTGTTAACGTTAACATTTTTTAGTAAAAAAATATAATTCATCTAACATTATTGTTAGCGTTAACATTTTAAATTGTCAAAGAATCGTGTTAGCGTTAACATTATATTAATCCATTAATCTCAAAACTGTCAATATAAAAATTATATAAAAGCATTTTGCTACAAAATTTTCATTTTTATAGTTTATTCCTTGTATCATAAACTGAACATTTAATTGTTGGCAGTTGATTTATGTTACATTTAACTATTAAGCTAATTATTGTCTAATCACTCATAAAAATTAGTATTTACCCATACGGAGGAAGATGATGAAATTCTACATTGCATCAAGTTTCATTAAAAAAGCAGATGTTCGCTATGTTGCTGATAAGCTTAAGGTAAAAGGTTATTCACATACCTATGACTGGACTAAAAATGAGCGAGCTTCTACGTTTTCTCAACTTCAAGAAATTGGTCTACTAGAGAAAAATGCGGTTATTGAATCGGATTTTCTTGTTATCTTATTACCTGCTGGAAAAGGAAGTCATATTGAACTAGGGATTGCACTTGGTCATGGTAAAAAAGTTTATCTGTACTCCCCTGATGAGGAAGTGAACCATTTCGAAACAACTAGTACCTTTTATCATTTGCCTGAGGTTATCAAATGCTTTGGTTCGTTAGAGGATCTTGTAGAAAAAATAAGAACTGATTAAATTGAAAGAGACGAACTAGAAAAATCAGTTCGTCTCTTTCTTATTTAGCTGAAATTAATGCACCATCCGTTTTAGATACGGTAAGCCCTAGTCTAGCTAAGTGCTTTCTAATACCGGACCGTTCCCATGTTTTAAAAATAGGAACCGTCAAAGTGTTTTTCGGATAAAAGATGCCGATCTCAGTTAGTTCTTCGAATGTAAGTCCTTGACGTACGTATTGATTGACTAATTCATCTCTCTTATTAATGACTTCTAAAAACTTTACCATTTCTTGTTTAAATTCTTCTTTTGTAAAAATCCCTTTTTGATGACCTGTAATGAATGTGTTAGCATCTAATTCCATCAGGCGATTTCCTGATTTTATAAAATCCTCAATATCTCCATCTGTTCCGTTATACCATGGTCCAAATGAAGTCATATCATAATCGCTTACATAAACGGTACCTAGCTCCGGAAAGTAAGGTGAGACTAGACCACTTGTATGTCCAGGGGTGTGCAAGAAAATCGCTTTTACACCGCTAAAGTTATATTCTGTTTCATAATCATACGTACCTGAGATTTGATCAAGGTTCTCAACCCATTCTACGGGAAGGTTTTTACGCCACATTTCAACTCCAGCATCTCCCCATTCCTGATGAATGCCGTTTGCTTTTGCAATGCCTTCAATCGTTCTAGATGTTTCATATTCAATGGGGTTAATCCACTTCTCGGCTTTTGGAAAGAGATAGTTATGTTGAGTATGGTCTGGATGATAGTGAGTATTAATAATTAAATCAATTCCAAATTGTTGATTGATTTCCTTTAATGCCTCGGGATCTGCACCCGAATCAATTAAGACCCTACTTTCCGTATCTATAAATATACTTCGCGAAAAAGGAACCTTACTCATACTTGGACCTTCTACTATGACAAGGGGACCTATCCGATTCATGTTCTTTCACCTCTTAATTCATGATATTCGTAAAATGAATGACTATTCACTCATTATATCACAATTTGTTAAAAATGGGTTCAGACCCTCTTTGGTTCATCTCACAATGATTATCATTCCATTAACTTTGTCAAAGAATAATATTATTCACACAGTTTTACAATAGTTGTTTTTAAAAATATTGATATTAGTAAAGAGTAATTAATGAATAAGTCTTTTCATTTTTAAAAATATTTTTAAAAACTTTATACTGAAAAAATATCAATTTCCCATTGACATTCTAAAAGTTTTAGCATTATATTAAGTACATATCGATACTGATAATCATTATCAATTATTTACAAATTGTACTAACGGAGGTAAAAATTGTGGTTCGCCTATATACAAATGACTTAAGCATTGGCTATGGTGAACGTTTAATCGTGAAAGATCTTAGTGTAAAAATTCCTGATAAGAAAATAACGACTATTATCGGCTCAAACGGCTGTGGAAAATCAACTTTGCTAAAGGCGATTACTCGAATCATCACTCATCAGTCTGGGACAGTAGTTTTAGATGGGAAAAATATTTCTAAAGAAAACACTAAACTATTAGCAAAAAAAATGGCCATCCTTCCGCAAACACCAGAAAGTGCTAGTGGATTGACTGTTGGTGAACTTGTTTCCTATGGACGTTTCCCCTATCAAACTGGATTTGGCCGACTATCTAAGAAAGACTATGAAATTATTGATTGGGCACTTGAGGTAACAGGAACTTCAGAATTTAAGTTTCGTCCTGTCGATGCTTTATCTGGAGGTCAACGTCAACGTGTATGGATCGCTATGGCTCTTTCACAAGAAACCGATATCATTTTTCTAGATGAACCTACTACCTATCTAGACATGGCGCACCAATTAGAAGTACTTGAATTATTACAAAAATTAAACGTGGAACAAGAACGGACGATTGTCATGGTTCTTCACGATTTAAACCAAGCCGCTCGATTTGCTGACTATATTATTGCTTTAAAAAATGGAGAAGTAGTGAAAGCAGGAAGTGGCGAAGAAGTGATCAATCGTGAGGTCCTTAGAGAAGTATTCCATATTGATGCAGAAATTGGACGAGATCCCAGAACAAACAAACCTATGTGTATTACGTACAATTTACTAAAGGGAGAACAAAAAAATGAAAAAACTAATGATGCCATTTATTCTACTGCTAGTGCTAGTAATTAGTGCTTGTAGCAACACTTCTACAGAAAAAGATGAAAGTAAAGCACCTGAGGATAAGCAACCTGAAACTATTACTTATCAATCTGAAAATGGTCCAATCGAAGTACCTGCCGACCCACAACGAGTTATTGTTTTATCTTCATTTGTAGGTAACGTAATGGCTTTAGATGTTAACCTTGTTGGAGTTGATGCTTGGTCTAAAATGAACCCACGATTTAACTTAGAAGGTGTTGAAGAAGTAACAGACGAGAGTTTAGAAAAAATCATCGAACTAGATCCAGATTTAATTATTGGGTTATCAAATATTAAGAATGTTGACAATCTAAGTGAGATTGCTCCAACTGTCACTTACACATACGGTAAATTAGACTATTTAACTCAACATTTAGAAATAGCAAAATTACTCAATAAGGAAAAAGAAGCTCAAGTCTGGATTGACGACTTTAAAAAGCGTGCACAATCTGCCGGAGAAGAAATCAAAGCTAAAATAGGCGAAAATACAACTGTGTCAGTTGTAGAAAACTTTGACAAACAGCTTTATGTATTTGGTGATAACTGGGCGCGTGGTACAGAAGTTCTTTACCAAGAAATGAAATTAGCTATGCCAGAAAAAGTAAAAGAAATGGCATTAAAAGATGGTTTCTACGCACTATCATTAGAGGTTTTACCTGAGTTTGCTGGAGATTATTTAATATTTAGTAAGAATGCAGACACAGATACTTCATTCCAAGAAACAGATACGTATAAAAACATTCCTGCTGTAAAAAATAATCAAGTTTTTGAAGTTAATTCTAAAGAATTCTACTTTAATGATCCTATATCACTTGATTATCAATTAGATTTCTTCGTTCAAAGTTTTTTAGGTAAGTAAACTTAAGGGCTGACTCTTTAACAGGGTCAGCCTCTACTTCTATTCTTACCCTTATACCATACATAGAAAAGATGAGAGACGATGTTAAAAAAGAAACCACAACATATTCCTTTTATAGCTAAATTTATTATAAGTCTAATCGTTTTTGGATGTATGTTTATCGTTGCTATGATTTTCGGTGCAGCGAATACAACCATTAATGAAGTATGGTTAGCCATCACGACAAACGCTTCTGGAGAAAAACTCAACATTATTCGAGAAATTAGGCTACCTCGTGAGATTGCTGCCATTTTTGTTGGGGCAGCCCTAGGAGTTTCCGGAGCGATAATGCAAGGAATTACTAGAAATCCTCTCGCAGACCCTGGCTTATTAGGATTAACCGCTGGTGCTAACGCAGCTTTAGCCATTACGATTGCGTTCATACCAACAGCCAATTATTTTGGCATTATGATTTCCTGTTTTGTTGGGTCAGCTGTTGGTGCAATACTAGTTTTTGGTATTAGTGCATTGAAAAAAGGAGGCTTTTCACCTTTTCGAGTGGTGTTAGCTGGTGCAGCTATTACTGCTCTCTTTACGGCTATTGCAGAAGGTATTGGGATTTATTTCAAAATTTCAAAAGAAGTATCCATGTGGACAGCCGGTGGAATAATCGGAACATCTTGGAGCCAAATACAGATCATTGTTCCATTCATATTATTAGGTGTATTCATTTCTTTACTTCTTTCAAGACAACTGACAATCCTAAGTTTAAGTGATGAAGTAGCTGTCGGCTTGGGTCAGAAAACGACGCAAATAAAAGTATTTCTCTTTTTTGTTATTATCCTTTTAGCCGGTGCATCTGTTGCCCTTGTTGGAAACATGGCATTTATCGGTTTGATTATCCCGCATATTGTTCGCGCGATAGTAGGTACAGATTACCGTTTTATTATCCCTATGTCTATCATTTTTGGGGCTACGTTTATGCTATTCGCTGATACACTAGGGCGTACCATTAATTCTCCTTATGAAACACCTGTTGCCGCTATTGTTGCTATGATGGGGCTTCCTTTCTTTCTTTTCGTTATGAATAAAGGAGGTAAAGGTTTCTCATGATAGATTCCATGATAATTAGAAAACAAAGAATGATTCTACTGATTTTATTCATCTTGATCGTGTTTACAATTGTAGTTGGGATGGGAATGGGCTACTCGTCACTCTCTTATAATCGACTCCTTCCTACCCTTTTTGGTCAAGGAACATTTAAGGAGGAATTTGTGTTATTCTCCATTCGCTTGCCTAGAATCATAATCACCTTGCTAGCAGGTATGGCACTTGCCTTATCTGGGGCCATTTTACAGGGAATTACACGGAACGATTTAGCTGACCCAGGTATTATTGGCATTAATTCAGGTGCAGGGGTAGGCATTGCTATATTCTTTTTATTCTTTCCCGCTGAAGCTGGGACATTTGTATATTTTCTCCCATTGTTGGCCTTCATCGGAGCTGTTTTGACGGCAGTCTTAATTTATATGTTCTCGTATAAAAGGCATTATGGATTACAGCCGATAAGATTAGTGTTAATTGGTGTAGGTTTCTCAATGGCTCTTTCAGGAATTATGATTGTTCTCATTTCCGCTGCCGAACGGGAAAAAGTAGATTTCATCGCTAAGTGGTTAGCAGGAAATATTTGGGGAACTGATTGGCCCTTTATATGGGCTCTCCTCCCATGGCTACTGTTGCTCATTCCATTCACTTTGTACAAAGCAAACCGATTAAATCTTCTTGCTCTAAGTGAACCCGTAGCCATTGGAGTTGGAGTATCGATTGAAAAAGAAAGAATAACATTACTACTAACAGCAGTTGCCTTAGCAGCTTCTGCAGTATCCGTCACAGGTGGAATTGCTTTTATCGGTTTAATGGCACCACATTTAGCCAAAGCATTAGTGGGCCCAAGAAATCAACTGTTTATACCTGTTGCTATTCTCATAGGTGGATGGCTCTTAATGATTGCCGATACGGTAGGTAGGAATTTAGTTGAACCTGAGGGAATATCAGCTGGAATTATGGTCGCTTTAATTGGGGCACCTTATTTTATTTACTTGTTGATGAAGAAATAACCAAACACCCTTATGGGGCACAGATCAGTCAGAAATTTTGAAAAAGGCTTAAAGGGTGTAAAATAAACCTCTTAAGCCTTTTCATTTATACATCTATTGCTAATGTGATATTCATACATGAATGTTAATTTTTCTATATTAACAAAATTGCTCTGACTCCACTCTACGCTTAATGTTATACCAAATTTTTATAGAAATAATTGCAACTACCCCAAAAGATAGAATAACGAAAGCGATACCTAAAATTGACTCATTTAAACTAGTTCCAACAAAGCTATATAATAGCATCATTGGTGTATTGGCTATTAATACCGTTAAAAGGTACTTCCAATATTTTAATCCAACTGACGCGGATAAAAAACATATCACATCAGTTGGGGCTAATGGACAAATAATTCCTAATCCTAAAAACTTATAGTTATAAGTGTCTAATAATGCCATAATCTCCGGGTGCTTTCTCTCCAAATGCACTTTGATATATTTACTAAAGTACGTTTTTGATAGTAAATAAACAATCGTTTCACTTACAATCATACCAATCATTGATAAAACAAAGCCAATTAGTGGATTGAAGCAAATTCCTCCTAATATCATTAGTGTTACCCCAGGGATTAGAATGAAAAGCCTAATTACCCATAAGCCAACAAATATCAAAATGGACTCGTGTGTATGATTGGAAATAAAATGTTGTAATGAAGTTAAATCAAGTGTAAGCAAATGATTCTTCTTTAATATATAAATGGCTAAAATCCAGATAAAGACAATGACCATCTTCTTTTTCATTTTCCTCATCTCCTTGCTTTCGATACATACATCATAAACAAAGAGAATTAAAATTTACTCAGTAAAATCCTTAAGGATTCTTAAGTTTAACTAATTAATTATGTTCTCTGCATCTTAGTCTGCTGAGTTGGAAGTTCAACCATAAAGGTCATCCATCCTTCCTTGTATTCTACAAGCATAATCCCTTGATGAAGTTCGACAATCCTCTTAGAAATTGCTAATCCAAGTCCTGTACCTCGTTCTCCACTTCTAGATTTGTCTCCAGTGAAAAAGCGTCCAAATAATTGGTTTACATCTTCCATTGGTGGAGTTTCTACTCTGTTTGATATTTTAAAAACAGCAATTTCATCATTTGTTTCAAGACTTATATTTAGTTTGGAAGGTTTTAAACTATATCTTATTGCATTCATAAAAAGATTTTCATAAACTCGAACCAGCTTTTCGACATCTACTAAGACAGGTATGTTCTTTTCCGTAATTGATTTGTTCAGACTTAATTGCTCCCTTTCAAAAATGGGTGTGTATTCTCCCACTATCTGCTCTAGCAGACCTGCTAAATCCATTCCCTTTAAATTTAACTTTAGATCAGGATCAGTTAAACGGGTATATTCAAAAAGTTCATCAATTAAAAATTTTAATCTTAGAGATTTGGTATAAATGGTTTCTACATAGTCTTCAAGCTGTTTCATGCTTTCATATTGTTTATTTCTTAACAAATCTAAGTAACCGATAATGGAAGTTAAAGGTGTTCTTAAATCATGTGAGACATTGGTTATCAGTTCATTTTTTGTGGCTTCCAAATGTCTCTCATGCTCAAATTTACTCTCTAACTCTTTGGACATAAAATTAATATTCTCTACTAGCTGTGTCAATTCATCTTTTCCTTCAACCTTTATGGTTAAACCCAATTTCCCATTGGCTATTTGGTTTACACTCTCGGAAATCACCTTCAAATATATGATCTTTTTCCGCACCATCAATAAAAACACAGCAATAAATGTAAAGATTACGGTTGAAAACATGAAGAGATTCACCAAATTAAAATGTGCTACACTTTCGGCATTCAAATAATCTATATTTAAAAGGTATAAAACTAGTTGAGCATTTAGGACCAACACACTATATGAAACAAAAAAGCTAATGGCAACAACACCAAGGAGCTTTAAAATAAGCTTATTTCTAAACTTAGTAATACTCATATTTTATACCCTACTCCCCAAACTGTTTTGACATAGATAGGATGCTTCGGATCTTCTTCTATTTTGTCTCTTATTTTTGTAATGTGTACCATCACCGTATTATCTGATTTAAAAAAGTCTTCCTTCCAAACCGCTTCATAAATTTTTTCAATACTCAAGACTATACCTTTGTTACGAGCGAGAAGCTCCAGTATATCAAATTCCTTTGGCGTTAGTCTGACTTCCTTTTCCCTTACCCATACCTGACGAGTGTCTGAATTGACCTTTAAATCACCAATTTCTATTACAGTCATATGGTTCTCTGTGTCGTTATTGTATTTTTTATATCTTCTTAATTGGGATTTCACCCTAGCGATTAACTCCAACGGGTTAAATGGTTTAGTTAAATAATCATCTGCCCCTGAGGCAAGACCCTGGATTTTATCCATATCTTCTGACTTAGCAGAGAGCATAATGATGGGCATGTTTCGTTCTTCCCTTATTTTCATACAGGCTTCTATACCATCCATTTTTGGCATCATAATATCCAAAATAATTAAGTCAAAATCCTTTTTTTCTAATAGCTTCAAAGCCTCAAGAGCATCTTCCACTTTATGGGTTTGCATTCCTTCGTTTTCTAAATATACCGATATCAGATTCCTAATATCTTGATCATCATCCACAATAAGTACTTTTGATTCCATCGTATTCCTCCATCTGTTTATCTACAGAACAACTTAATATATAGGCTGGCGGCAAATTTCTAAGTTCTCTTTTAACCTCTACTTTTGTAAAAAATTGTTCAATAAAGGCCTTTTTTAACTTTGTGTATTGAAAAGTGATAAATTGGCCATCCTTGCTCAAAATTTTACATGTATTTAATAAGATACCTTGCGAAATTTCTTTAGGCAAACTTGTGAAAGGAAGACCCGAAATCACATAGTCTGGATTAGGGAGATGATACTCCTTAAGATATTTTCCAATATTTTCAGCTGATCCATGTACGATAAATAAGTTTTTTTCCCTTTTAAATTTTTCTTTCAATAATAAATAAAATTCTTTATTGTTCTCCACTAGCATCACTTTCGTTTGCGGATTTCTATTTATCAGTAACTTTTCAGTAAAAACTCCTGTTCCCGGTCCATATTCGACAATAACTTTTGCTTTTTGAAAATTGACCCCTTCAACCATCCTATCTCCAAGGAAACCTGAACTAGGAAATATTGCACCAACCTTTTTAGGATTTGTGATAGATTGTATTATAAAAAATAATTTATTCACGTCCCATTGCTCCATTCATTTGAGTCTTATAGTCTTACTTTAAAATTCAAACCTGAAGAAATGAGGGTAAAAGTTCTTAAGAATTCTTAAGTTTATGTAAATGTAGGATTCGATATATTTTTTTACATTAATCCACTTACTAATGTTTATTTCCACATAAAAAAACACGCTATTGATTAGTGAAATAGCGTGTTTTTGGTGATATTCACTGTTTAAACTTTTAAGATAGGCAATTCTCTACATCTATTAAAACGTCCTCAATATGTTCGTAACTACCTTCTAGTCTAAGCATTCTTTTAATTAGAGCCCTAGTATCACCACTAATGGTTAGCTCTTCTTCCCAGCTACGTTCTATTTTTGTAGTTGGTTGATAATTTGAGTACAGCAGAAAAAGTATAAAATGTCCTAAAGCATAGAAATCACTATTAAATGATGGTTCACGGAATAATGCATTGTTCGAGTTTACTAATAAAACCGCTTTTGATTCTGGAGGAACCGCTAACCCAAAATCAATAATATATATTTCGTTGTTATTACTTATTATATTAGGCAATCTCAAATCTCGATGAATAAGCTTGTTATCATGTAGATACTTTACAATTCTCAATACTTTTAAAAGAATGTATAGACTCTCTTTCTCTTCGTATTTTTTCCCCTCATTAATAACAAGATCTTCAAAGTTTTTTCCATCGATATATTCCATAACTAAAAAGGAGCTTTCCCCTTCATCGAAGAAGTTTAAATACTTTGGTATAGATGGATGAGAAAGGTTTGTGAGTGTTCTTGCTTCTTTCGCTAGCATGGACCTGGTGTTTTTACCCCTTCTGACTCGATTTTGTTTCACAATTACAGTCGTTTGCGAATCGAGATCATATGCAAGGTAAACCATTCCGTAGCTTCCTCTTCCTATATAACTTTTGATTTCATAGCGATCTTGTAAAACGGTCCCTAGCTTAAGCGCTCTTTGGAAAAATTCTTTAATCAAAGCCCTCATCTAGTTAACTACTACTATATGATTTAAAAAACCCGCTTGATTTATGTTTTTTCTTATAATATTTATGCCCATATTGTGAAGGGTGTTGTCCATACTTCCTTTTCTTGTAATCGCTACTTGAATAACGTTTATAATGAGATTTACTGCTCAAAATTGCTTTTATAATTTTCTTTAACATAAAATCTCTCCATTCTAATTAGTATGAAGGAATATCCCTAAAGTGCAAAAAACACTTTACCTTAATATGGTAAAGTGTATAGACGAAATGAGAGCTTTACCAAGATTGGCAAAGGTCTCGCTAACAACTTATGTTGCCAACTAAGCCGAGGATGTGATCCTGTAATGACGACTTAATTGTAAAAGCTACTCCCCTTTGGGAATATTCATTTAATAAAATTATAACAATAAATAGGCTCTTAATCAATTAATATGGTCGAACCATTGCTGTTATTCATATGGAATTCAACTTTATCATTTTCAGCATAGTATTAGCATCGTTGTTCATCCATACTACTTTTTATTTAAATTTTTTTAACTGCAAATTGTATCGATAAACTTCCTCATTTGAAGAGATTTTGTATCCTAAAGTTGGATTAAAGTCTAGTATTATTTTATCTGATAAATGCTTTTGACTTTCTTTAGAGATAAGAACAGGGATTTCTTCAACTATGAATAGTTCATCCTCTTCCCCTTTTTTATCAATCCGTAAATCATGTTCAGCATATAAGGAACAGCTTCCAACAAATATGGCTTCAATTCTTAGACCTTCATCTTCCTGGAACTCTACCCTCTTTAGTTGTTCTAATGCTGCTGGTTTAATGACGATTTCCATTTAATTTGGCACCTCAAACATCTAATATTGATTAACTATCTTGTATTTCTTTTTTAAATAACGAAAAAATACAATGGTATGATATTGTACAAATAAATAGATAGTGAATGAGTAGGCTAAGTTCCAGTGTTTATAAGTAAAAATATTACATTTCGACGAGAGCCACTCAAAACCTATCCCAAAAAAAGACCATATAAAAATATATAGGACGATATACTTATCTTCTATCTTAAATTTATCATAAATATAAACAAATAGGTAACCAAAAGGGGCATACATAATATAAGTAAACACACCAAATAACTCAAATTTAGGGGAGTCCATAACATCATAAAAATCCAGAAGCGGTGAAGCAAGTATATGGTCAAATGCTCGAGCATATGTAGCTGAAAAAATCATGATTAAAATCGACAAACTTATGGGAAACCTTTTCGGTAAGAGTTTATATATGACTATTCCGCTCATTAATACCCCTATAACTAGCCACTCATTTTCATCAAATTTTTCAGGTAGGGGCAGAATCATTAATTACACCCTCCTTAACTAAATGCTTTCCAACAAGATAATTTGTGACTACCGAAGTGCTATAAAAAATAATCCAAACTAATATCGTTTTGTATACTTCCCAATGTCTATATTCAAAGACCTTCATATAGACTAACCATTGCTGCAATAATACTGGAATGAGTAAGAATAAACTAATCAAGGTTATTTTATACATCTTATTTGACTTAAGGTGAAATAACTCAATAAACCATAATGCTACTAATGGAAATAGAATCACTTCAGAGACTCTAAACACTATATAAGGAATAATTTGCTCTTTTACCTTCCAAAGCTCAAGATTATCACTAATAACCGATATAAAGGAACAGTATAGAAAAACTATGATTAAATACACATATAGATATTGAACAGCATGAAAACGTTTTTTCTTAAATATGAAACAGATTGAAGACAAAATAATAAGATCAATAAAAATGGATGTTTGCACTAAGAAATTCCTCCGTACGCTTGTACCTTATATTTATTAGGTGATTTAGCTGTCGGTGCTGATCGAGGCGCTTGCGCTTTTGTTCTTCTCACTAACTACCGTTACAAAAATGAGTTTGCAATATTCACTAACACTCTCGGAGTAACTTTGTTAGTAGCTCTTTTATCAATACTCAAGATATATTGCCATCCGTCTCTTTCAAATACTAAAAGATTAAATCCATTAACGACTTCTGTTGCGTAATAGGCACTGCTTTCATCCTTTAATTGATAAGTGTATTTAATTTTCTTATTCCTAAGCTTCATCCCGTTTTCACTAGGACGAACCATGATCATATAATGGTTGCTTGGTAGTTCTTCATTAAGATACTCTATCTCAAATGTATCGTTCGTTCCGTCAATTTGTGAACATCTCCCTAACTGTAGCGTGAAATTCAAAGGTGGAACTTTATAAGGTAGCTTAAGCTCATCATTGAATAAGGATTTACATTCATTTAAGGCTTCATTTATAGGTTTATACCCCATTTTGAATAGAGATTCTTCTAAAGGTGGTAACTCTTGTTCAAATGCGTATGTACAAGGTGCTAAATGGAGGAAGGTAAACAGTATGGTTAAGGTTAGTGTTAAGATTCGAATAAAAATAACCTACTTTCATTTCTTTTTTGGTATTATTTGCATTTTTTCATTGAGTATACCTAGTTAGATCATTGCGGACTCGAGTGGATTTTTGTCGAAAAAACGATATTTTTAAAAAATCGATGATATCTTTCTAAAAAGTGATGATATATTAAAAAAATCGATGATATATGATCCAAAATCGATGATATAGATTGAAAAAACATTTTAAGAGAGTTAAAAAGTCAGCACTTTGCCTCCCATTCCATAAAAAAAGAAAAGTAGACTCAGTAAAATTGATCTGTGAGTCTACTTTTCATGTGTTTAGCCTACATGTTTTATTTTAATTTTTAAACATTCTTTATTAAATTTATCTGTTTCTTCATAGTTTGGTAGATGACCTGAATTTTCAAACCAAATCAATTCTTTATATGGACATTCAAGTATATGAAAATATTTTTCTGCCAATTGAAACGGGGTCTGGTAATCATGTTTTCCCGCCATGATGTAAACAGGTACATCTAGTTTGGGAATCGTATTAATGGCATTGAATTCAATCATTTGTGGCCATAGAGCGAGAAGGGATTGCTTCCCAGCCTTCATGTATTTACTCCAATCTTTAAATGTATATTCCGTTGCAAACAACATATTGGAATAAATAAGGTCCCATGTTGAAACTCCAATGAACGATCCTCCAAACTTCTCTAGCCATTTCCTCTGAGTATCCAAATAATTCATATCCGACGGGTCAAATTTATATTTCCCTAGTTCTTTTAATGCTCTTCTATTATTCAAATTCTTTGCCTTTTCTAATGTATATTCATAGGAAATTTTTTCCCCATCCTGCATACTGACTACCTGTCCGATTCCAATGTAACTATGTATATATTCTGGTACTTTTTGGGTGACTAAAGTACCTAGTAGGGAACCCCAAGAATGACCTACCAAAAATAACTTTTTCTGTTTAAAACGATTTAATAGGTATTCAATCACCTCAACAGTATCATTAACCAAACATGCTATTGTAAGATCCTCACTCTTTAAGCCTTTCGAATAAGAAAGACCTGCTCCTCTTTGATCCCAATTTACAACAATAAAATCTTTTTCTAGTACTTTTTGAAATTTAGGTGCAAAGCCTATCTGTGCCGTTCCAGGCCCTCCATGTAAAAATAACATAATGGGGTTACTACAATTCTCTCCTCTAATCAATAAAGTTTGATTAAATCCCCCGATGACTCTTTCTTCTAAAGAAGCAACAGATACAAAATTACTTACTATTTGTTTCGTTTTCCGTTTAAACATCCTTGCGCCTCTATTCTCCCTAATTAAAACAATTACTTTTTTTTGTCTGTTATTCACTCTACTAGATATAATACCATTGTACTATACAGGAAACTTCTTGAAAAATAGGAATTTTTTTATTATTTTGTGATTAGCACAGAATTCACCTAGTTATTTTAATTAACTGTTCATTCAAAATTAATAATCAAATCTGCTATTTCCATTGGCTTTACTACCTTTAAGTAATGGTCTTCTCCTAACCAGTAGCGATTTTTGTACTTATTTAATCTAGACTCAAAATCACCGATATAAGTATCACGAGTTAACACCCTTTTATACCGAATGTCACGAGGGCAATCTATATAAATCACAAAGTCAAGATAGTCTCGCCACTCGTGTCTCTGTAAAAATATACCTTCAACTAGAACTATACTTCTAGGGGTAAATGGAATTTCTTTAACTTCATATGTATCTGTTGAGTTGTTGTAAAATGGTAAATGAATGTCAGAGTTACTTTGTAATTTTTCGAATAGATCATTAGATAACTTCTCTACATCCCATTGCAATGAATAATATTCATACCATTCTTCATAACCTGTATGATATCGTTTGTTTCTTTCAACGATATGGTCGTCAATATGAATAACCACTACATCTATATTTGTTAGCTGTTCTTGTATTCTTTTCACTAACGTCGTTTTCCCCGCACCACTTAAGCCATCGATTGCTACTACAAAAGGCCGATCGAGTTTAGATTTATTTATATAACATTCGTTTAAGAGATTAATAAGTTCGTAAGTTTGCATAAATTCACCTTTCATTCGTCCCTTTTTCCCAAAAATTTCACCGAAACTGACCTACTTTAATAAACGTTTCAAACAAGAAAAAAGTTTCACCCTTATAACAAAAATAGAGCTAACATCAAGTTAGCTCCATTTTATTTAAAAAGTATGCGCCATATCTTTCGCCCGGGCAATGGCGTTTTGTTTAATATCTTCTGCTTTGTCAGGCATAGCATTATGTCCTTCTACAAACAGTCCTTCAAAGGAAGGAACCCCGTAAAACTGCATGATAATACTTAGGTAACGGTGACCCATTTCCATTTCAGCAGCTGGGCCTTCGGAATAAATACCTCCACGTGCTTGAATATGCAACGCTTTTTTATCAGTTAATAAACCAACTGGCCCTTGTTCCGTATATCTAAACGTCTTACCAGCAACAGAAACAGCGTCGATGTAAGCTTTCATTACTGGTGGAAAAGAGAAGTTCCATAATGGAGTAACAAATACGTATTTATCTGCTGCAATAAATTGTTCAACGATTTCAGATAAACGACCTACTTTTTCTTTTTCTTCAGCAGAAAGGGCATCAAACTCTTGTCCTGAGCGAAGTTTCCCCCAACCACTGAAAACATCCACATCAATTTCTGGGATATTTTCTTTATATAAATCAATATTTACGATCTCGTGATCAGGATTGGCCTCTTTGTATGTATCAATAAAAGCCTTACCTACTGCCATACTGTAGGATTGAGTGTCATCATGCGGGTGAGCGGTAATATAGAGCACTTGTGTCATCGTATCTATCCTTTCAAATTTTGTATTTTCGTTATAGTTTTTAACATTTGAAACTTTATTATTACTACAACCGAAAATAAAAAGGAACTCACTATTTGAATGTGAGTTCCTCTTATGAATGGTTATACGATCTTATACACTCATCTTCTTACCTGAATCATTTGTAACCCAACTTGATATGTGAGATACAGACGTCTCGTCCTTCTCAGCCTCTTCTCGATTCTTCATGTACCTTCGTTTATCTAGAAAATCCTTCAAACCTGCACCGAATAAGTTTAGGCCGATAATGGTTAAAGCAATGAAAAGTGATGGGTAGAACAGAAGCCATGGTGCTATTTGTATATCATATAAAGAGTTCGAGAGCAATGATGGCCAAGTATGTGTCAGACTTAATGCATGGTATCCTTTTTCTGGAGTGAAAACCATGTTTTGCGCTAAGAATATCCCGAGAATTCCAAGACCACCAAGTAGGACCATAATGCGAGACATATCACTTATGAAAATGTAAATGATTTTCTGATAGATGTTTGGAATGTAATATTTTGTAATGATATCATACCAACCTGTACCCATAGACACAGATGCAATATAATAATCAGTCTTATTAATCTTCGTAAATTCCTGCCTCATGATTTCACCAATTCTCCCTACATCTAAAATGGCAATGGTGAATACTAGCAGTGGGTATCGGCTATATGATTCTATAATAGACGGCATACCAGCAACTAACATGATTAATAATATCGTTGGTAAAAACGAAAGCATGCTGTTTGAGAAGCCAAGTAAAGCTCTTGCCCCATTATGTATGGACGCAAAATACCCAAACGGAATACTAATGACAAATCGAATAATAACAATGACGGCTAGCTCTGTGAGAGTTTCTCTAGCTCCTAGAACAATTTTACTAAATAAATCACGTCCTTCTCTATCCGTCCCAAACAAGTGTCCGTCACCTGGTGGAAGAGGAGGCTTTACTAACTCTCCATTCTCACCATATCTAATATTAAACCCTTCCAGTTTACTGTCAACGAAAGGTAAAATCGGCCCAAGTACAGCCAATATAATCATCACTGCCAAAATAAATGACCCGAAAGCGAAGGAGGGATTTTCTTTACTAAAATGGTACATGAATTTAGCAACTTTCCTATAGGGAAATGTTTTCAGAAATTGGTATATAAATTTAACCGTCCTATATTTATTGACATCAGATATCGTATCTTCAGATAACTCATGTTCTAGACTGGTAGGAAAGATAAAGTACTTAATAAAATCCGTAATCCATAGACTGATTAATACTAGTAATAGAAAAGGCAAAAGCAGCCCTAAAATTAAATATGTATCTTTATCTTTAATCGCAAGAAGGATATGATGCCCAGCACCCCTATAAAAACATAATCTTTCGATAATCGGTATACTGCTAATAATGATTAACATAAGTGTTTGCGTATAACTAAGAATGGTTGGCCATGCATTCCAAAGTAAATGCTTCAAGGTAATAGCAAGATGGCCGGTTCCTTTCGAGAGGGCAGTCCTAACATAGTCCTTATCCTTTTCAATTAATAAAGAATGATAAGTGATGTTTGAGATATAAAAGGTAGGGGTTATGCTCATAATGATGATAGGGAATAACAGATGGAACCAGGTTTCGTCACCAAATAAATCTAGTTCAATCAGCTGTGCCCTCATTAATAGCAAGATGATATATTGCACGGTAATTAATATAAAAAAGTCCGGTACGGCTCCAAAGATGGTGTTGTTAAATTTGTGTATACTACTCTGAATTTTTCTTTCTCTTACAATAAACTGAATAATCCCTAGAATAATGCCCAATACAATACTAATAAAGTAAGTAGGAAGAATAATTTTTAAGCTTTTAATAAAGACTTCGGGAACGATTTCGATTACAGCAGCATTCCGAATATTATTCCCGAGTGATTGGTTTACGAATAAATCACGATAATACTCAAATGCAATCTGAAACATGCTATTATTTCCGCCCATAAAGATTATTCCAGTAGACAAAAAAACAAAATAGACAATAGTAACAGAGGCGAGAATTACAAGAATGAGACTCCTCAGCATTTTGTTCAACAGTAAAAACATAGAACCACCCTCTATGAAAATTTTATAATATAAATTTAATATAATTGTAAAATTTGTAAAATTCAACCATATACACTAAAAAATATTCAGAATTTTTTTATATAAAATGAAACTTTTTGATAAACATACAAAAAAGAGATGCTCACAATAGAACATCCCCCTCTCTATGCTATTATTATTTTTCAGACGAATATGGATTTCCACTAATATTTACTCTCATTTCGTCTGTAAGTACAAATGGTTGACTTTCAACGTTTTCATTTGGATTTTGACTATTCTGAATACTCCCGTCATAATGCATTGGTTTTCCTTCCATTTCATTCACCTCCTAATCCCTAGTATCTAACACTATTGTACTGATTATTTATTCCTAGTAGTAGATAATTTTGGTAAATAACCCAATGTAAATTTTGGTAAAAATGCATCTATAGGTTCACAATCTTCTCCTACACTCTATTTTCCAACAATCGCTTCAGTATTCGGATTTGGCCTCTATGGTTAATTTCATCTTCCATCACGTGATACCAAAGCCAGTAGTGATTATGGGCAACACCGTTATCCCATTTCTTTTCCACTGATAACCAGCTGTCTTTCATTGTTTTTAGTCGGGCTAAAGCTTGAGCTCTTGTGGTACATAGTTTTTCAATGTAGTAAGACAATGGTTGATTTTTGTATTTATCCCTTGCTTGCTCACCAAGTTCTAAGGCTGCTCCCCACTCTAACAACTCTTGGTCATTTAAATCCCTATTTTCGAATGAAATGACTTGATGGACAAAATCAATCGAAGCAATATGCATAAGTAATCCACCAATAGTGTTTGAATAACCTTCTGGTAAAAAATCTAAATCTTCCTGGGTTAAACTTTTAATATCATCCAATAATACAGCCCGAGAATAATCTAACATTGAAACTAGCTCACCGATTTTTTCATCATAGCCTTCTATAGGTATTATTCTAAAATCCATTATCTCTACCCCCCCTTTTCATTTCTTTATAGACTACCAGTAAAATAATAAAGTTAAAGACTGATATTATTTGGGTAAAAATGGTATAATAAAATTGACCATATATAAATTGGTGAAAATCTGCCCTTTACATTTGTAACATCAACAGAAAATCTTCTTCACTAATTTCCTTTTTATCCTTTACTAAAATAGTTTGAAAAGCTTTATATAAACTTATAATTTCTTCTTGCTGGTTAATGAGTTTAATACTTTTTTCGTATTCTCCTTCATCTTGAAATTTCATTATTTCAATCCACTTTGTTTCGTCCTCCTTACTTTGCAAATATATAGATTGAAAGTGAATGTACTTCTTATATACTTCAGCTACTTTCTCTTGAAGGGCTAAATAGTCTTTTACTTTCTCTGTTTGAATGTGGTATTGGTAAACTTTCACGAACATCGGCTTACTCCTACTTTATAAGACTTTTTCAAGTATGATTTTATGTCGTCCTTTAGAATCTATATAAGTACTTGTGACATCAAACCCACTTTTTATATTTAAAATAAGCATGTTTCTCCACTTGTTCATTGTTTTAGTCTGCACTACATTATATCCCTGTTCTGAAATAGAGGTATTGAATTTTCATTATTTCTCCTTAACTATTCTAAGTAAGAAAAAACTAGAAAGTCTAATAGCTTCCTAGCTTCTCTCTACCATTTGTTTAGTTTAACGCAAAAACTTCATTACTAATTCTCGGATTTCTCCATGCAAAATCAAACTCTATGTTCATGACACCATTGATTTCAATAAAACCAACATGGCCATATTCCTTTGTGAGAAACTGATTACTTAATATTGCTTGAGCTTCTATATCCTGACCTGTCTGATAGTCTTTAATCATTAAAGTTGATGAATCCTTTATCCATACCTTATATGTTT
Organism: Robertmurraya mangrovi; assembly: GCF_034427655.1. Lineage (NCBI taxonomy): Bacteria > Bacillati > Bacillota > Bacilli > Caryophanales > Bacillaceae > Robertmurraya > Robertmurraya mangrovi. Next base: position 230,558 of record NZ_JAXOFX010000003.1, on the reverse strand, counting down.
CTATTTCGTCACTATAAGCACCTTCCAAGTTCTCCCAATCACTAGGATTCGGTTGATATCCTAAGGTAATGATTGAACAGTTTCTACTGTTTATCATAACCACTTTTTGTTGATCTGGGGTCAGCTCTGGGAAACCTATGATAAACTTATGGTCTCCATTTTCATTGATAGCAATATAGCTATCATCATTAAATGGTATTAGTTCATACTTATTGTCATTATGTTTTAAATATCCATTAGATATCTCCATGATTCCCCAGTAACCATGTAAATAAGTGCCTTCAAAGTCTTTCCAAAGAAATCTGTCAGTTACCTGAATCCAGTCTTCTTTTTCAACCTTTTCATCCTTTAGTAGTTCATCAACGATATCGTAACCTAATTGAAATGCTTGATCTCCGTTTGCTAAAACGATAACAGCCATTCCTTTTTCCGGTACAAGAATGAATTGACTCGTAAAATTGTCATTAAACTGACCATAGTGCCAGAATCTTTTGATTCCATCCTTTACTTCTTGAAAGAAGGATATTCCACATCCACCATTTGTTTTGTTATACCATTTTGCTTGCATGGTTCTCATTTCTTCAATAGAGGATTCTTCAAGAAGTCTTTTCCCATTAAACAATCCGTTATTTAAATGCAGCATCGCAAAATTACTCAGGTCCTTAATAGACGAGTATGCATATGAGCATGGATAGTTGGATGTATTTTCATATAACTCGTGAATGATCTGCAGGTTACCTTCTGCATCTTTGTTATGTGGTAGTGCCAATGGATAGGTCGCAGCTTTTAATAGACTGTACGTAGTCTGTTTCATTTCCAAAGGTTTATAGATAAGCTCCTCCATCAATGTTGCAAAAGGTTTTTGCGTTACTGTTTCGGCTACAAAACCTGCAATATTTACTCCATGATTGCTATAAGAGTATGCCGTACCAGGATAAAAGTGTTGTGTTAACGTTGGGACAACTTCTTTCATATAAAGATAAAGACCCTTTTCATCTTTATAGCCACTTGGCAACCCTCCTGTCGGTAGACCTGTTGAATGGCATAAAAGCATTCTCATCGTTACTAGTTTGGAGTATTCCTCACTATCTGTTGTAAACCAAGGCACATATGTGCGAATAGGTTCATCTAAATCGATTAAACCCTTCTCCACAAGCATCATAATCATCGTTCCTGTAAGAAGTTTACTGACAGAAGCAATTCGGAACAATGTCTGTTCACTTACATCTGCTCCCCATTCTTCTACGTTTGTCTTCCCAAAGCCTTTTGATAACCAAACTTGCTTTTCTTTGATAATCGTTACAGCTGTGCCAGGCACTTGATTTTCTTGCATATATTTATTAATCATTGATTCTATATTTTTCACAGTCAAAATAAAACAGCTCCTTTTTCTATCTGTTTGCTTTATTATTTTACCATTAAATTCAAATTATATGGAGGATTTTTGATAGAATGTCATATGGAGTCAATACTTTTTAAATCTATTACTTTTTAAAAAATTGAATTCCTAACCTAATGTCTTCTCGTCTAAATAGTGAATTGATAAGGAGGGCATATCAAATGGAGACTTCATTGAATGAGGATGCTTTGATTGAAATGAACATAGAAGCACAGCTAGAAGCCATCATGATTGAGTATGGAACGGAACTTAGTCTATTGGCTTATACATATGTAAAAAATGTAGAGACCTCAAAAGACATTGTTCAAAATGTGTTTATTAAATGCTATAAACATCTACATTCGTTTCAAGGACATTCTACTGTTAAAACGTGGTTATATCGTATAACCATTAATGAGTGTAAAGACTTTTTAAGGTCTGCTTTTTTTAGGAAAGTGATTCCTATTGGACTGATAAAGGATGAACAAAAGCAGGCAACCAACACTCCGGAAACAGCTTTGATATATAAGAGTAATCAACAGGAGATGTTGAATACAATTCTACTACTTCCACCCAAATATAGAGAGGTTATCTTACTTTTTTATATACAAGAACTCTCCCATCAAGAAATCATTGAAACACTTGGAATCAATAGTAACACGTTAAAAACAAGACTAAGTAGAGCCAAGGCACGGTTACATACGATTATGGAGGAGGAGTTTAAACATGGACAATAAGCTAAATAAATTAAAGGAAGAATTAAATAATCCAGAGATGCGTCAAGCCCTTACTTTTACTCAGCAAGACCGTGATATGGTATTTCAAGTGATTAAACAAAATAATACAGTTACTCATAATCACCCAAGGAAAAACCATATTAATAGATTTGCTATACCAGCGGTTGCAGCAAGCTTACTAATGGTTGGTTCTGTATCCTTCTCCCCTAATTTGCAAGAAACGTTAGCCAAGGTTCCTGGAATGGATTATCTATTCGAACTTTTTGCTGATGAAGGTGTTCAAAAGGCAAAAAAGGAAGAGTTATTCTATAAACTAAATGAAAAAGTAACTAGCAACGGAATTTCTGTAACCATTAACGAATTATTATATGATGGCAGTCGATTAATCATCCGTTATACCGCTGAATCTGACACTAAAATAGTTAGCGGTCAAAATGCCGCACCAGGAAATATGCTTTTAACTATTAATGGAGAGGAAGATAATTATAGCTTAGGTTCCACTGGGCACCATGAACAATCATCTAATAGGGAAGAACTTTTACTTGAAGTAAGTACAAGTAAATCGTTGCCGGACCAGTTCGAGTTGGGGATATCCTTTTTAAAGATTGGTGAAACGACTGGTGATTGGACATTTGAAATTCCAGTTAAGAAAAATGAGAAGCTGACCCATACGGTTAAAACGGATATTTCAGCTAAATATAACGAAACAGATACTACAATGACAGTTCAAGAGGTCAATTTTTCTCCTACTGCTATTGCAATTAAAACACAAGTGAAAAATCCTATATATTGGCATGATAGCATTCAAAAAATGGTATCTAAAAATGAAATAACGGAAGGAGATCCATTTATTACTTTTGAAGTGATTGATGACAAAGGTTATGTATTACCATATATAAAGGTGGATAATCCACTCCATTCCCCTACTATCATGGTTATGCCTTATGAGGACCTTTCGTATTTACCTGAAACACTAACCGTTAAGACGATTATTCAGCGGGCTTGGGGAGCTGCGCTTGAAGGAACACCACATAAGTTTGAAAATAAAAAACCATTGTTATCAAAAATACCTTATTTGGTCGAGCAAGAGCAAAATGCTGGTTTAATTGTATCAAAGGTTGAGGAAATAAACGCTGAGATACATGTACACTATGAAATAAAAGGAAATATGCATCTTAAGAGAAACTCCATTTATCTCTTAACAGAACAAGACAACGAGAAGATTACACCATACAATTATTCAGAAATGGATTACTATAAAAGAAGTCATATAGCCAAGTTTAAGGCAAACAAACCATTAGAAAAGCTTTTTATTGGTACAATGAAGACCGATTATCGAGAAATTAAGGAACTAGAAATAACTATTCCGATAAAATAAGAACATGGAGGGAGAACGTATCCTCCCTCTTTCTTGTGTATGTTAAAATGAGCTATTAAAGTAATGAAGGAGAACACCATCTTTGAATATAAATCAAAAAGCGATTGAGTTGTTGGAAGATAACCGATATGAAGAATCTTTACAACTATTTAAAGAAGCGGTCCAACATTCTAGAGATGTTCAGTCTTTAACAAATCTTGCTTGGATTTACTGTTATGAGGAGTACTCAGACTTAGAAGCACTTCCATTGTTAGAAGAAGTCATTTATATGAAGCCTCTGAGTTATTTTCCATATAACTTATTAGGGGAAGTTTATTTAAGACTTGAAAAGTGGGAGCTTGCTAAGGATGTGTTAGAAAAATCGATATCTATCCGCCCCACTATGACCGCTTATAATAACCTAGGTGTTTCTCACTATTACTTAGGGAATTTTCAAGAAGCAGCTAAGTTCTTTCTTTTAGGATCAGAACCTTCTGATTTTGCCCTGTATAGTCATGTTCTTTGCCTAATTAAAACGGGTGCGGTGACCAAAGCGAGAAAAATTCTCGATACCTTTTCAGAACAAGATTCCGAGTTTATTGGAGAAGTAGATCTTGCTGATTTATATGTTGAGCTAGGCTGCTTTCAAGATGCCATTACATGGTTTAAAAAAGGTTGGGCTCATTATTATAAGCAACCCAGTTGGATTAATCGTTATGTTTATTCTCTTTTAAAGCTACAGTTAAAAGAGAAAGCCCAAAAACTTTTATTTGAAGTAATCAATGAAAAAGTGGCTGAATTAAAAGATGTAAAAGAAGAATGTTGTGATGAGACCTGGACAGAAATCGATAAACAAGAAATGATGGATGAGCTTGCTGATGAAATTAAAGTATACGAAATGATGATTCAAAAGATCTTGCCAGGCTATATTCCCGAATTTGTTTTTACTCCATCCATTAAAACTGCCTGCTATCTTTTTGGTTGTAAGCGACATAATTATCCTGAGTACAAGTGATAGGCCTCTTAAATGGAGGTCTTTTTTCATATATGTGGATTTTTTTTCAAAAAAATCTTGTAAGCACCTTCATTTTTGGTGTAATATTACACTATAAATATATAATTACCATTTCCCTGAGAGGTGTTAGTCGTGAGTAAATTAAAATGGGTAGGCTTAAGTTTTTTATCGCTGCTGCTTTTGATTGGTGGTTTTCTTTACTCCCAATTCTTTGGACTTCCTTGGGAGAAAATAAAGGCAGAAAAGATTCTTACTGAATATGTAGAAGAAAAATATGAAATTGATGTGACTGTGCAAAAGTCGTTCTTCAATTTTAAAGATGGAAGTTATGGGGTTCATTTTATTTCAGAGGATAACCTAGCTTTTACAGCTGATTATGGTAAACACCGCCCACAACCGATATGGGATTACTACCCTGAAGCCGTTTGGAATCAACAAATGGAAAGAGAATTAGGTGCTACGGTAAATAAACTTTTTCCTACACATGATCGTATAGTATTCAGTGGAGCATACGGGGTAGGTCATGATTTAAAAATAGGGAAAGAGATTCCACCATTTGATGAAGTTAATGCCGAGTTTGACCTGTATGTTGGTGAAAAGTCTCTTTGGAGCAAGGAAAAAGAAATCGAAGTGTATCAATCCCTTTTTGCCCTTGTTGAGATTTTAAAGAACAAAGAGATCGATAACCTAAATATGATGATATCCTTTCATACAGAGGAAGATACAAAGATGTCACACTATATTCATGTAAATTCTAAGGACTTAAATAAAATTCACACATGGGAAGATATTAAAACCCTTCAAAATGAACAGTAAAAAAGACTTCCTATATTAGAAGTCTTTTTTACTCGGAACAATATTACTTTGTAGGTTCAAACCATTTAAACAGTTCCTGATGTTCAGTAAGATTAATTTGTTGAGTTAGTACTTCATATACATAATCTCCTGATTGACCAATATAATGGATGTCTTCTTCCCCTCCGACTTTTAACTCGTAGCCGTCCCACTTGATTCCATTTGACTCAAATGAGACCATTTTATCTCCTCGTTCTGTGTTAAATTCATTCCAGGAGCTAACCACAGAGTCCTTATGATACATTCGAACATATAATAGCTTGGGTCCGGAATGAACTTCCTTTTTATCACGCTTATAACTATACGTTAAGTAGCCATGTCGGTAATCCTGATACTTATGGTAACTAGCTGAGAACAGCTCCATTTCAGGATGAGTGAACTCATATAAAAAGTCTAAGTTCTTGCGTAGCACATTTAGTACAGTTGGGACTTCTTCAGTAAAGCCATCTGCATGCGCTAGGATTTCAACTTCCTTTTCCTCTGGATTGTCAAACTCTTGTTGACTAGGTACGTCTTTTTCGTACCCCTCTAAATTAGGAGTAAACTCTTTTGAATCTAAAGGTATATTGATATCAAGCCATTCAGGATGAAGATAACACGTTAAATTCCCCTTTGCATCATATCCTTCAAATTTTAAAAGAATCCCTGTGTCTTTATCAACCCAAAAACGGAATGTATTCATTTTGAGCATTCTTTCAGTTTTAGGGTTGATTTTCCCTTTTAAGACAATAGTGTTGTGTCCTAAAACTTCTTCATTTTGTTTTTCAATTTCCCAAAGGTCTTGTTCTTTCGTATAATTTACAGTCATAACCTGTGGAAACAGCGTTAGTGCAGCGTTTCCTATAGGTGGGTGCTCCCTTAAACTCTCTTCAACAATTCCTTCTTTATTTATTTTATAGACATCATTCATTGTGATGGTGCCTTTTTTACGAGTGAATTTAAATTGCTCCTCTTGATATGATTTTCTATCGTCATGCAAGTACCATATTTTCCTATTATTAATATACATGCGCATCCATGCATTTCCATTTTCATCGAGACTATTTACATATCCCCCAATACCAATTCTTTCATTTAAGCTAATTTTGAATTCGGTCGTGCTATGGCTTTCAGAGTCATCATAGAAAACATTATGCCAATCAAATTTTCCTGAAGCCGTTTCGAAATGGTCAATCGAATTTAATAGTTTCGTTTGGACTTCATCTTTGGACATGTCTTCATAAGATTCTTCTTTTTTCGGAGGTGTAAAGGCTGTTTCTTTTTCATTTATATGGTTTTCCTCTTTTTTACTTTCATTTGGAGCAGCGTTCTCTTCTGTTTTGAGTAGACCTAGTTTTTCAATCGTAAAATAACCAATACCCATTAAAAGAAGGCAGGTCACACTCATGCTCAAAATGAAGTCTAACTTCGGTTTAATATGAAATCGATTTTTCTTTTCTTGTCTTTTAATTGATTGTCTGACTTTTTCTTTATGTTCTTCGTGAAAGTCGATATCTTTAAGGACTGTTTCATTCATCTTCTCTTTTAAGTTACTAAACATATCATTCATTGTCTCTACTCCTTTCCAGCAAGTTCTTCAACAAATGACGGGCCCTATGTAGTCTTGATTTAACCGTTGGCATGTTTAGTTGCAGCAAATCAGATATTTCATTGTAGGACAATTCTTCGTAGTAATATAAAATAACGATTTCACGATATTTAACGGGTAAAGATAATATTTTCTCCGAAATTAGTCTTCGATCCTCTGAATCTAGTAGCTCCGATTCCGGGGTACTATTCGTTTTTTTTGTCTTGGAAAAAAACTCAGTTACTAAAATATTTCGATAAGCCCAGCTTTTTAATTTGTCCTTACACAAATTGACCGTAATACGGTAAACCCACGTTTTATAGGAAGATTCATTTCGAAAACCGTCTAAATTTTCATAGCACTTGATGAACACTTCCTGAGCAACATCCTCTGCTAACTGCTTTTGCTTCATATAATTAAAAGCTAAACGGGTCACCGTCCGGCCATATTCATTCATTAACCATTCTAATCTTTCTTCTTTACTCATGTTTTCATTAATATGACTCATTTGCTCTCTCTTTCTTTCAATCATAGGCCCCCATCACATCCTTTCGAAATATTAGACGAAGAAGTTTTGGTTTGGTTTTAAAAAATTTAAAAACCTATTATCTTGTTGGATAATAGGTTTTTAACAGGTCCTTTATTTGTGTACGTTTTTATAAACACTATTTTTAATTGTATCACATCATAGCTTGATGTGAGTGAAGATGGTGATTCGCAAAATTAAATGGTTTTTCGCAAGATTATCTTGGTTTTCGCAAGATAATTTAGATTTTCGCAAAATTAATCACTTTTTCGCAAAAAAGTTAGATGGTTTCGCAAAAATAATATAGCGAGGCCACTACAGAGTGCATTTGGAGATAAATTAATACTGGATAATTAGTTTTACTTTTCATTTTCCGTTGCCACTCGGTTTTTTACGCCTTTACTTACGTATGGTTTAGCGCTTTTTGCTTTGTTTGCGCTTTTTTGCCAACGATTCCAGCCTTTTTTACCGGTACCTTTCCCGGTTCCGCCACCCTTACTTTGTCCTTTTGCCATACTTCATCCGTCCTTTAATTCCATTTACAGTACAATCTGTATTATCTCCTATTTCTCTCTAGAAAAGTATAGTTTGTTTCCACACCCGCACAATTTTTCACTTTTACTAGTAAAGGTTCTCCACTCTCATCTATTTCAAACGTGTATGTATCGTTTATAAATTCACTTTTACATACTATAGTTGTGTTCGTAGCATTGACAGGTGTTAATCCAAATCGATAAGGAACTCCGTACATTTTCGGAATCGTTGCAAATAATCTTCCATTTGAATAATCAACCTTAACTGGAGCATAATCACCCGTTAACAACTCAAGTGACAAAGGCTTCTCTATACGATTAAAGTCTTCCATTTCCACATACGGTTTACCCAACACTATATTGGCAAGGGTTTCGCTAATATGAGTTACTGGCGTAATGTTCAAGTTACTTAACACAATAACGGTTAATTCTTCTTCTACAAAAATGGTAAAATGGTTCACGAATCCGTTAATATCACCGAAGTGACTAACGATTTCCCCCTCTTCTTCAACAAACCAACCATAACTGTATGGCATTCCATTTGCATGAAACATTTTGGCCTGCAATTGAGCATCAACCAGTTTATTTGAAAGCAGCGCTTGACTCCAAACATATAAATCCTCAACCGTCGAATAGATTCCGTATGTTCCTAATGGAAAACTCATATCAATGAACTCTGTATGTATAATTTCCTCCTGAATCGTATGACCCGTTGCAAGGTTTGGCACAATCGTTCTGCCATTGTCTACCCCGGTATTTTTCAGACCAATTACGTTAATGATATGGTCCTCAATAAATTTTGCATAAGTTTGCCCAGATGCTTTTTCCACAATGAATGTAAGCAAATGATAATTAGAGTTGCTGTAATCCATCTCCACACCAGGTTCAAAATCCAGTTCCATCTCAACAATTTCACTAATGATGTTTTCCAGTGTATTAGGAAGTCTCATCTTATGAGTCCAATAATCAGGGGCCGAAGTAAAGTTAGGAATACCCGATGTTTGCATGACCAAATTTTCGATACTGATTTTATGTCCATGTTTGTACTCTGGAAGAAATGCGTCAATGGTATCTTCTATCGACAACTTACCTTGCTCGTGTAAAATCAAAATAGCCATAGCCGTGAATGCTTTCGTTAGGGAGCCTACTCTATATTTTGTCGTTGACGTGCTGGGGATTTGATACTGATATGAAGCTTGACCATACCCTTTACTAAACAAAACTTCCCCTTTATATCCCACTAATACACTACCATTAAAATATTGATGCTTATCTAACTGATTCATATAGTTGTGAAGAGTTTCTTTGATTAAGTTCATGTTCTCATTCCTATTCCTAAAATTCTTTCTGCACTAACTTTAAATTGATTCATCTGTTCACTTGAGACATTTTCATTAAAGGTGAGACTAATTCCATTTAAGAAGGAAAAATAAGACCAACATGTGAGGCGGACTTGATCATTATGAATCATCCCCTCTTCCTGAACCTTTTTCACAACTTCCTCCAGAACATCAATATATTGGTCGGTATAAGAGTAAATTTGATTCACAATAGAACGAAATCTCTCTTTTTGCCCGAACACATACTGAACGAGTCTTAAGTAATCTGCTTGTTTCATATAAAAATCCACATGTAAATGTACCATTTGCGAGAGTTGTTCTAGTGAATTACCTGTAGTCGATTGAATGAGTCCAACCTGCTTTTCATAAAACCAGTGTTGTGGACCAATAACGGCTTTTTCAAACAAATCCTCTTTGCTACTAAAATATAAAAATACGGTTGCATGGCTAATTCCAGCTTTTTTTGCGATGCTACTAATCGTTGTTTTCGTAAACCCTTCTTGACTAAAACACTCAATGGCTGCTTTTAATATGTTGTTTTCCGTTTCTGGGGATTTCACTCTAGGCATATTTTTACCTCACACATTAATAAATAACTAATCAGTCAGTTATTTATAGAATATAGCAATTTTCTAGTTATGTAAATCCTTTCCTTCAAATCAAATAAGAGAAGTCTTGGTGACTTCTCTCACTCATTCATTTCTCACCACTAAGCTTTCTAACGCGATTTCGGCTACTTTAGTCGCATGAATCTTAGTCGTATCAAACAACGGTATTTGCGTATCCTTCTGACTGATTAAAAGTGGAATCTCTGTACATCCAAGAATAATTCCCTCTGCACCTTCTTTGATTAGTTTCTCAATTATTTTTAAATACTCCTGCCTAGACTCTTCTCTAATTTCACCTTTACATAACTCATCATAAATAACATCATGAACGATTTGTCGATCGTCAACATTTGGTGTAATTACTTCAATTCTTTCCTTGTTCAATAGTTCCTTATAAAAAGGTTGTTCCATTGTAAACTTGGTTCCGAGTAGGCCCACTTTTGATATATTTTGTTCTTTGATTGCTTCTACTACACAATCCACGATATGAACTAAAGGTACTTTACAGGCTTGTTGTACTTCATCTGCCATTAAGTGCATCGTATTCGTACAGATTATGATCAGCTCTGCTCCAGCATTTTCTAAACCCTTTGCAGCTTCTACCATTCTATCTGTCGCTTCTTCCCATCTACCCTCCCGTTGCAATAGAGCAATTTCTTCAAAATTAAAAGAATGAATGATACATTTCGCCGAATTCAATCCTCCTAATTGTTGTTGAACATACTGATTGATATAAGAATAATAAACACTTGTTGATTCCCAACTTAAACCACCAATTAATCCAATTGTTTTCATATCCTACTCCTCCTTGTCTATAAAACTAAGTTATCATGTTATACTGGTCTTATATAGGTCCAAAAATAATTAATTTTTATAGTACCAGATTAACAGGAGGTTATATGTGGTTTCAGATTGATCGATCAAATGATAAAACGTTAACACAGCAGGTATATGAGCAGTTGAGGCAGTTTATATTAAACGGAGATATGAAAAAAGATGAAAAACTCCCTTCTACTAGAGAGCTAGCTTCATCACTTGGCGTTTCCCGGAATATTGTTCTTGAGGTTTATGATCAGCTAGTTGCAGAAGGTTATTTAATCGTTCGCCCGAGAGCTGGTACATTTGTGGCACCTGGTTCTCTTTTTCAAACTAGTGGTTCCAAAGAATCTCTACAAAAGGAAGAGTTCATACATAACAAAAATCAAGATATCATTGACTTTAGAGCAGCCACTCCAGCGATGGATCATTTTCCTCGAAAAACTTGGGGAAGGCTCGCGAAGGACATTTGCTTTGATGTGCCTGATATGATTTTCGGCTATCAATCTTCTGATGGTCTCCCAGAATTAAAAGAAGAAATTTCTAGATACATTTTGCGTTCAAGGGGAGTCGTGTGTCAGCCACATCAAATTATGATAACCTCTGGAGCTACTCAAGCTTTGTCCTTAATTACGGAAATATTAATGAGAGACAATCAAAACGTAGCGGTTGAAGACCCCGTGACAGATGAAATGCGGACCATTTTCTCTTATCGTGGAGCCCATTTATGTCCCATTCCGGTAGACGATAAAGGAATTCAACCTGAGTTTTTATCAGAAGAGAGCCCACCAGGATTTGTTTTCGTCCTACCTTCTCATCAATTTCCAATGGGTGTGACCCTTACTATTCAAAGAAGAATTCAATTAATCGAGTATGCTAGAAGATGTAACAGCTATATTGTTGAAGATGATTATGATAGTGAATTTACATATGAGGGAACACCTGTCCACTCGGTTCAAGGGCTAGATCCTGAAAGAGTGATTTACGTTGGCACCTTTAGTAAAATTTTATCCCCTGCTCTAAGGATTGGATATATCGTCTTACCAACTGGACTAGTTGATGAGTTTAAAAAGTTAAAATGGTATACGGACCGACACCATCCATCTCTTGAACAGTTAATTCTTACACGTTTCATCAGAGAAGGCTACTTAGATCGACATATTCGAAAAATGAAGAGAATATACAAACAAAGACGAGAAGCTCTCGTGAATAGTTTAAAAAGACACTTTCCCGGTTGTACTATTTTAGGACATGCGGCTGGCATGCATTTAGTTGCGGAGTTTCCAAATGTCTCTTTTACCCAACAAATAATAGATTGGGTTTGTAAGCATGGTGTAAAAATCTATTCCGCTGAACAGTATTCCTTACTAAAGGGTTCGCACGAAAATAAAATTGTGTTAGGATATGGAAGTTTGTCAGTTGAGGTAATTGAAGAAGGTGTCAGAAGGATCAAAGAAGCTATGGTTAGCTTTAGTGGATAAAATTCAAAAGCCAGTTTACAGCAATTGTAACTGGCTTTCTGAAGGACTAAAGGATATCCACTCTCTTTTCCTTCCTCATTCTTAAGAATATAACGACCATTGTTAAACTAACCAAAGCGATATAGCTCGTTGGGGTGACGAACTTCGGTATATGCATATGCCCCATTAAATCTATCATGTACTTGTACAGCACACCTACGATTAGGAATGCTAGGGGAACTTGAGCTCCTATTACTGTTATATAATTTGGTGTTACTCTCGATAAATACGCAACGATTAGTGTTGTCATCAGTCCAAGAACATAAATGGCTAAAACGGTTAAAATGATATATTGCCCAAATGTTATATTCATCCAATATTCATAAAAATTCATATTTGAATTAATTTTAGAAGAAAAAAACATATTGGTGTTATTTTGACTATATATTGTGAAGAAGATAATTAACTGAACAGAAATTATGATAAAGGATGCTAATAAACTAGCAACTAATTTTTTATTAAATAAGGAGCGCCCAATTTTTGATGTGTATTGTAAATACTCTAGTTTCTTCCTTTTATCTCGTAAAAAAATGGGTGTTGTCATGACCATGATGCTTAAAAGAATAAGTGTAGTTTCATTGACAATTAATTGATTGTAATTGTCAAAAATATTAGTTGGAAATATGGATTTCATTGTCCCACTTTCCTTTAATTCTTTAATCTGCTCTAATTGGGCTTGATTAATTGGGTTAATGCCTAATGTTTCACTTTCCATGGAAAAGTCTATATTTTCAATTAGGTATTCTCTTGCTTGTAATTCCCAGAATAAATCCACTTTCTCTTCGAACATAATTTTATCAGAAAGTTTCTTAATATTTTCATTCGTTTCTATATCAATAGAGCTAAATTCTTCATACGTTTTTATACCAGTGTTTTTAAAATCTTCTCTTCCTTGAAGTAATTGATCAGCCTCTTTTACTCTTTCGTTGTATATTCCCTTAAAGTCTAAGTACTCCTCATCTTCTAGGGTATGACCATAGTCCTCTATCATTTTCGTTGTTACTCGGTAAATATCTAAGTCTGGCCTTCCATTTGGAAAATGAGTAATGTGAAAACTTAGAAATAGCTGATACATGATAAAGCTTAAAGTGGCGATGATGAGGACAATCTTCCAATTAAATATTTTTCTTAATTCATGTAAAAGTACGTTCATGTTATGAATCTCCTTCATTTATAGCTGTTTTCATAATGATTGTTTTCATTGGTATAAATAGCCGATTTTTCCGTTGAGTGTATAAGCCAATTATAAACTTTGCCTATTAAAACTTTTCATTACCAAAAAGCATAGAATAGATAGCAACACCGTCCAAATCATAACCGTTCCATATTCGTAATATTTAAAGGTAGTGAATGCCCCACTTTCCATAAACCATAGAAATGGGTTTAATATTAATGAAAACGGTGTGAAGTGAGCGATAAAAATAAGACTTGAATTCGGTTCGATTATTGTTGGAATCATAATAGATAGACCTAAAACAATCATAAACATACAAAATACTATATAACTATTTTTAATAAAGTTTGTAATAACAAAGGTCATAGCAACAAATAAAATCTGACAAATGTATATTAATACAACAGACCACAATAAATACTCTAAGACGGATAAGTCCCACCAGGATATATAAGGTTTATTATATTCGGTGTTAAAAGCGCTACTAATGGGTACATTCCAAACTTTTGAATAATCAAACACAAGGAAGTAGAGGAACAATGTCGTCCCTACAATAATCGTTGTGACAATCATTGACGATAAAATGGATACTGTAAACTTATCTCGAATTAGTTTTCTTCCTCTTTTAGTCGAGTAAGTGACATGATGAGTTCGGTTTTCAAATTCGTAGTTTTGTATAAATCCAGTCATTAAAACCACTAAAATCATTAACTCAAAGAGAATGAATCGAAATAAATCCTTGAATAGTAAAGAGTGCATTCGGTAAGCTGTACCTAGGAAAAATAAATTCTTATGTTCTTCATTTTCAATCATTTCCTTGAACCTAACATCTAGTTTCTTATATTGGTTCCGAACCGTCTCTACGGCTGACCCCGATATCCGATGCATTTTAATTTGAGTCTCAGCCACCTCAAGCATATCCATCTTCCTGTAAGACTCATCAATTCCTTGAATCATGCCTAAATAAGATTCTGTAATGAGCAACTGAGAAATAAGATTGAGTTCCAACTCCGAAAAAGTATTTATTTTTTCATAATTGACGTTAAAATACTGTGTTAATTCGGTTCCATCTTGGAAGGTTGTTTTGAATTTCTCTGATGTTAATTCATTCACCTTTCTTAATTGGTCCTGATAAAACTGAACAAATTCAGTTTCCATCTTGTCATCTATTTGATAACCAAAACGGTCAATCAGTTTATTGATGATAGCAAGATCCTTTCGTACAAAGGAGTGTTCATACATTAAAAAGGAATTAAACCCGATAAACAATATCATTAGTGTAAGAATAATAGGAGCGGAGAACACTTTTTTTAGTTCAAAAACTTTTATGTTCATAGAACATCATCCGTCACCATGTCTTGATAGATATATAGAAATACATCTTCTAGGCTAGGTGAAACCGAATTCCACGCTGTATTTGGACTAGTCTTAGAAATAAATCGTAGTTTTAAAGAATTCCCCTCTTGTTTCTCTGACAATGAGAAATATTGTTTACGAAAACTTGCTGCTTCAGGGTAGTCTATATAGGTTTCATAAACCATCCCTTCAATCATTTGGCATATATTTTGAATGGTATCTTTATATAAAAGCTGTTGATCCTTTATCATGACGATTTCATTCGCAATGGACTCAACGTCTGACACGATGTGTGTGGAAAGGATAACAATTCGGTCTCTTGCTAAGTCTGTTAATAAGTTTCTAAATCTGACCCTCTCTTTTGGATCTAGTCCCGCTGTTGGTTCATCAAGTATCAAAATTTTCGGATCGTTTAACATCGCCTGAGCAATTCCCACTCGCTGAATCATTCCACCAGAGAACTTTTTCATTTTCTTTCCTTTTACATCCTCTAATGCTACCAATTTAAGTAGCTCTTCTACACGATCTTTTGCTTTCTTTTTGTCGATACCTTTTAAAGCAGCAATATAAAGAAGATATTGAGTTGGACTATAGTTGTTATAAAACCCGAAATCTTGTGGCAAGTATCCTAATAAGTCTCGATACTGCTCATCCATTTCAATAATGTTTGACCCATTATAGAGAATTTCTCCTTTTGTCGGAAAAATTAAGGTACTTAGCATTTTTATTAAGGTAGTCTTACCAGCTCCGTTTGGTGCTAGCAACCCGTAGACTCCATTAGAGAATTCCAAATTAATATCTTTAAGAGCACAAAAGCTTCCAAAGTTTTTCGTTACATTTTTCACGACTAACATTTATAACACTCCTTCTGGATCTCGATAGAAAATTAGATTTTTTAAATTTTTCATGTAGAAGTAACCACAAGTTAATATAATCATTAGGTGAACAATAAACGGTATGTGGCTTAAAACAATGGTATAAAAGGGTCCACTAAAGATACTTAACATGATATTAATCCCTACCCATCCAATCATGACTGCGATTCTCTTTACCTGTGAACGGCTCTTCATGAAGACATATAAGAATAAAGTAGCTGAAATACTTAACGATGTAATTGAGATCATTAATGCATTTATGATATTTAAATCTGGATGTACAGCAAACATGAAACTGAGGACAACTGTATTAATCAAGACAGAGACGACACTAAATACAAGCATTCGGAATGCGGCTAGTTGATACAAATTGTATTTACACACCATCTCGACCTCAAAGGTGCTTTTGTTTCTAAGATTGATAAAGAATAAGAATGCCATTGAAAAGTACACAATCGGTGAAAAGATAAAGATATAAGTGTAGGCACTTCCTTCGATCAATTCTCTTTGGTCAAAACCTTGTAAGCCAGTAAAAAGTAGAACAACAGTAGCCAATAGTAAAAAGAATAGGATTTCAGTTACATCACGAAATAGGTATTTAAAGCCTAGTTGTTTGTACATGTTCATTAAATATGTAGGGAAGGATTCCACTGGTTTTACACCCTTCGCTACAATCAATTGAATTTGATTTTGGATGGTTAAATCATCCGGGAAGTCAATTGGAAGCTTTTCTTTTTGCATGGTTATCCTCCTCAATGGTTGATTTAACTCTCTTTAGCATCGAGTAATATTTCGTTTTAATCGTTGCTTCTGGCAGCTGCAGTATACTAGAAATTTCGTTAAAGGTGTATTCAGCAAAAAGTTTTAGACGGAATATTTGTTGGGTGAAAGTATCTAACTTGCTAACCACTTCCGTTATCTTCTCCACCTCTTCTTTCCGTTCAATGGAAAGAGTAAAATCTTCTTCACTCTCTACTTCATAATCTTCAATCGATTCAGTGAGGCGATCACTTTTATAATTTTTGGATCGATACCAATCAATGACTCTATTTGTTGCAATTCTGTATATCCAAGTTTTAAACGAGGACTTAGATTCATCAAAATGCTGAATGGAATGTAGCATGCTAATAAAAATTTCTTGCGTTAAATCCATGGAAAGCTCTTTATTTAACGTTTGTTTATAGACATAAGCATAGATTTCTTTGTAATAGGAGGACACCAATTGATTGGCAGCTTCCTGACTACCCTTTTTCTTGATTAATTGAATCCACTTAAGCTCATCCTTCATATTTCACGCTTCTTTCTTGCTAGGCTAGCCTCTCAAATATGTATTCGTAATTAACATGTAAATAGTTTTAAAAAATATAATAAATTTCTAAATCCGATTTTTTCCATCCCTAATAATAAGCTAGTTTGATTGCATAAAAAAGCACTTTAACAATTCTAAGTTAAAGTGCATACAAATTTATTAGTTTCATATAAACTATTCAAATTCCATTTGTTCACTGACTATGAATACCTGGTTAAATTCTTCTCCCTCTTTAGAAGAGTAGGATATTTCAAAAATGGCCATTCCGAATGCGTCCCTGATTTCTTGTTCTGTTAATCCTTTTGAATATAACACGATTTCTCGACTATATTTAGCGTCCCTTCGTTCGTCCGAGAGTTGCTCAGTCCAGTTACCAAACATGAATCGTCCATCACCTAGAGAGTTAATCATTTCGTTCCAAGTATACTCGTCAGGTACTTTAATTTTTCTCTCCTCTATCCCTTCTGCATTCATTTCAAAATTTATTATCATCTTTTTAAAATCATCTATAGTAGGATTTTCAATTCCTTTTGTACCAACAGACTTATATTCCTCTTCACTTAGATTTAACACTTGTGCGGTAAAAGTGATGTTTGGTTCTAAATGTTTACAGCCCACCAATAAAATAGTCATAACTATGATAAGGATAAAAGCTATGCCATTCCTCATGTTCACCTAACTCCCCTCCTCCCAACATGCCTTTATCCCTTCAAACGGACGGTTTCTTTTTTCGGAAAAAGAGTGTAGCTAAAGCTTACGATGAAATCAACTGCCAAAATGAGAGCCCATAGTGACATTACATTGAAAAGCTCCTCAGTTCGTTCCTTATCTCCTACAATTAGGATCATACTTAAGAGCATGACATTACCTACAACCCAGCCTAAGGCGTGTCGATACCAGCCCTGTCTTTCTCTTTTTGCATGTTCTCTTCCATGCTTTATTTTCTCTGGCGGTTTTGGACCATTTGCAAACTTATAAGCAAATCGAACATCTGCCCACTGAATCATTCGTTTTCCAAATGCAATGGTCATCCCAATATAATAGGCAGCAACTCCATGGAAAAAGGTTGCAGTTGCTCCGTTCTTTAAATCAATCACTGTAGCAATTATCAGAAACAAATCAATGACTGGAGTACACAAAAGTAGAAAAGTACTTAATTTCACTTGTTTAAAAATATATCTCGCTACCAATCCTGCTAAAACAAATATCCAAAAACCAATCTCACATGCAAGAATAAACCAGCCTATCATGTAAACTCCCCTTTTTAATACGACTGTACTAAAAACAATGTAACATAATTGTAAAAAATAGACAATACATGATATGATAAATCTATGCCAAAAATTGTTAATCATGAAAAACTAAAAGTAAAAGTAGCTGAAGCCGCTTGGAGAGTTCTTCGAAGAGAAGGATTAGAAGGAGCAACCGTTAGAAAAATTGCCGAAGAAGCAGGGATTTCCCCTGGTTCCATGAGACATTATTTTTCGACTCAATCGGACTTGATTTACTATTCTATGAACCTTGTTTCTGAACGAGTTAAGAAACGGATTCAAAATCTCAAATTTACAGGAAATCCTTCTCATGATGCTTGCCTGCTTCTATTTGAATTTTTGCCTATTGATGAAGAGAAACGTGCGGAAATGGAGGTTTGGTTGATCTTTAATATGAAAGCACTGTCTGATCCAACTCTTCAAGAATTGGTTGATAAAGTTTACTTAGAAACGAAGCAAGGAATTGCATTTATCATAGATGCACTCATCCAACACGGAATAGCTAGAGAAAATATGAATAGGGACGTTGAAATTCAAGTTCTTTATGCTCTACTTGATGGCCTAACTCTTCAGGGGATTATGAAACCTGAGATTGTTACACCAGAGTTTATTAAGAGAACGATAAATCATCATATAGAATCACTGTGTATAAAGAGGGCTGAATGACGTCCCTCTCATTCTTCAAAGGAGGGTTTAAAATGCATTTCGGAATTAAACTTCTCGGTGGATTTTTGTTTTGGCTATTCATTTCTTTTCTATTAATCTTAATGATTATGATTCCACGAGAAGCTTCCTATCAAAAAGTAAAGAACAGTCACCATTATCAAGGCGGATATGAATATTCTTTTGAACAGCACAAGGAAAATGTTATTACATATTTTAAGACGGTATTTGAACAAAAATCATTAGGTAAGAGTTCAATTGATGCTCCTGTTGAAAAAGAGATGCTTCACTACTTTAAACGAACCTTAACCATTATAATTCCAGCCTTTTTGTTAAGTTCTATTTTTGGTGTACTAAAAGGGATATATGACTACCGTCAAAGTATGACATGGAAAAATTGGACAGGAAACGGTACAACATGGTTATTTCAATCACTTCCTGACTTTTTTATCATCATTGCGGTTCAATATGGGCTGCTTTCGTTAATGGATATCGGCTTTCCTCATATTGACTTATATGGGTACGAGCATTGGTATAATATTTTACTACCTGTCTTTTTCTTGACCATCTATCCCCTCTCTTATATTGCAAGGATCACCTCATCTGCCATTGGTGCACAAGAAGGGAAAGATTACATTACAACAGCAAAATCAAAAGGATTGTCTGAACGCATCATACTTTATAGACATATGCTTTGGAATTGTTGGCCACAGATTATTAGCCAATTTTTAACGATTATGTTAATACTAATCTCTAGTTCTATTATTGTTGAATATTTAACTTTTTACCGAGGAGCTGGAAAACATCTAATAGATGCATTACAGCTTAAAAAGAGTTTTTTAGTAGGTCAGCACTTTCCAGTAGATCTTCCAACAGTTTCCGGATTTGCGTTAGGTTTCATGTTATTAGTGCTGGTTTCATTATGGATTCAACAGTCCATCTCTCACCTATTAATTGGTTCTTCTAGAAAAGGAGGATTATAAGTGTACTCTAGAAAAAATCCTCCCTTTATCATTGGATCATTATTATTACTTATACTACTAATCATTACTTTCGTTGGACCCTTTCTGCCGTTTATTGATAAAGAGCTAACACAAACAGGATACCTGTATTCAGAAGACAAGAAGATATTACCACCTCCCTTCTCACCGGGCGAGGAGTTCAGTTTTGGCTCTGATCGTAAAGGTAGAGACCTCCTGAGCGTTCTTGTACTTGGAGCAAAAGAAACGCTAATGGTGGTCATTATTATCTCATTCCTATGTTTTCTATTTTCTCTTCCCTTTGGGGCTCTGGCCGCACAAAGTAAGAAAATCGATTTTCTATTAACATGCTGGAATGTTCTATTTTCAAAGGTACCTCCTTTATTCTTTATTATTTTGGTTGCTAGTAATCCTTTCTTTATATTTTCTGAGTATCGCTGGTACTGGATGTTAGGGCTTATTTTAGTACTAGAAGTGGGAAGAATCTCTCATTTATTTCAACAGCAGATTTTGGATATTAAACATTCAGAAGTGATATTATCCGGGATTTCTGTAGGAACTAGTCCATTTAAATTGTTTAAACGATATTATTTACCTGAACTATTTCCTCAACTATGTTTTTCGTTTATTTTACAGTTAGGAAAAACCATGTTCTTACTTGGGCAATTAGGGATATTCTCCATTTTTATATCTCAAGAATTCGTCATGACGGGTGGGATCATTGGAGGTCCACCTGAATATGAAATGAGAAACGCTTCCCTAGCCTGGCCCACTCTTTTAGAAGGAATTTTGATTGACATTCATCAAGCACCATGGATCCCATTTTGGACATCTGGTTTTATTGCCTTAACCATGTTAGCCTTTAATTTCTTTGGTGAAGGCCTAAGAATACAAATGAAGTTAAAGCGAAGAAGGTAGTAATATAATATAGGTCTAAGAAAACAAATCTTAGACCTACCTTTCATACTTATAAGTGTTAAAGTGAAATACCTGTATTTTTACATCTACCTTTTTCAAAGTATCCTTTTTTAAATAAAATTCCCCTGATTTCTGAAGTTCGCGATATTCTTGAGGATGTTTGCGATACCACTTCTCACCTATATTTAGAATATCAACTTTCTTGTCTACTCCCGTTTCATAGATGAAGGTAATATTATTTTTGATATCCTTAGCTATTAATTGTTTTAGTTTGTTTATTGATACATCATCTAATTTTTCCACTAAATCCGTCTGTGCAGAAACCTCCATTGTAAATTGAGGAAATGTAGTCCCCTCTTCATATTTAATTTTCCTTTTTGGTGTACTATACTCAACAACTGCTATTAACTTACCCTTATCTGTTATCTTTCGTGTCAAGGTACTGTTTTTTTCTAATAACCAATTGACATATAAGGCATCACTCCAAGACAATTTATCAATATACTTTTGTTTTTGAAATAGAGCATATCCGTCTGCGTAAATAATTGGATAGGCTTTATCCGATTGCCAGCTTTCTTTATCGATCTTTATATTAGGCAATTTTGCTACTTCCATTGGTTCATAGTAATCCCTTAGAAAAGTCATTAAGCTCGTAGGCTTAATCTCGTCTGTTGTCAATTCTTCTTTACTTCCTTTAAATAGAACTGTGTAGATAGCAGGATAATTAAACAATGCTTTAATTTTTAGTACATCTTCAATTTTTTCTTCCGTTGTAAGGACGCGCAAAGTATGACGTAAAGACCGATTTTTTCCAATTTCCTGCATCACTTCTTTTGAACGATGTGTCATTATACTTTTGCTCACCAACAAAGTCTTAACGTGGCCAAAAAATAACGGTGGCTCCGATTTACTGTATAATTTACTTACCGCAAGATTAAGGGTTTCTCCTTTTGCTGAAGCAATAAAAATAGGAATTGGCTCAGTTGGTAAGGGGCCCTCCTGTTTTGCTACATTCGCAAAATCCAATGCTTGTAAATACACAGTAAATTCTTTAGTTTCATCATCATAGTCCATACCAATCGCTACAATATAGGTTAAATCTTGAATATTTTTTGAACCTGTACATCCAGAGAGCAAGATCACAGCAGTGAAGGAAATAATATAACCTATTCTTTTCATGGCTTACTACCATCTCTTGTCGGGTCTTTAGGACTGGTTGATGATGTTCTTGTTCGATACAAAGAGCGCGGCCCTTTTGTAAAAGACTTAATCACTTCTTTCAGGCTAACGGGTGCTACGGACCCTAGATAAGGTGTGCCAAAAGATGTTAAAGAAGAAAAATAAACGACAAGTAAAATGAATCCGATAATGACTCCAAATAGACCAAAGATTGTCGCTAATAGAAGGATGGCAAAACGAATGACTGTAATTCCAGCACTAAGAACTTGATTGACTAACGTAAAAGAAGATATATAAGTGATAGCAGCTACAACTAACATCGTTGGAGACGTCAAACCCGCTCGAATTGCCGCATCCCCTACGATTAACCCTCCAAGTACAGCGACTGTTTGCCCAATTGCCCTCGGAAGTCTAATCCCAGCTTCATTAAATAGCTCGAATAATAATAAAATAACAAACATCTCAACTGGAGCGGATAAGGGTAAACCAAATCTGGATGTGGAAATGGTGGCTACAAGTGAGTATGGGATTTGTTCAATATTGTAAGCAGAAAACGCAATCCAAGTTCCAGGTAAGAATCCTGAGACTGTAATGCCGACCATTCTCATAATCCTTTCTAAAGTTACAAAGGCAAAACTAATATAAGAATCCTCTGGCGATTTAGTTTGTAAAAGAAGACTGACTGGCGCAATCGTCACAGTTGGATTTCCATCGACCATAACAGCAAATCTTCCTTGGTTTAATGCTTGTACTACAAAATCTGGTCTCCCTGTATAGTCTACTGTCGGAAATAAAGAATAAGGCCGGTCCTCTATATAAGTTTCCAGGTCATAAATACTTGTTAATATATCTAGCTCAAGGCTATTAAGTCTCTGATGTATCTCGTCTAAAATTCTTTGATCAATAACATCATGTAAATACAAGAGAACGACCTTTGTACTACTTCTTTTTCCGATTGTATACTTCTCTACACATAGCGAGGAGGTGTTTAGTCTTCTTCTAACTAAAGAAATATTTGTTTTAATATCCTCAACAAATCCATCTTTAGGGCCTCTTATGGATGTTTCTAGTGCTGATTCTTCCGGCTTTCGTTTAGGAAGATCCGCTACATCAATACTTAATAGCAAGTCCTTAATAAAAAATATAACCTTACCTTCAAATAGTAGCGTTGATAATTCTTTCATCTCTTTATCTGTAACATTCTCTGCTTGAAAGTATTGCTTAAGTCTTTCTTCAATGGATCCACCCTTTTGCATCCCAAGCCTTGGCAAAATATATTGGTCTAAATACTGCCCATTTATCAAGCTTTCAAAATAAAGTAGCCTAAAGGTTTCCCCTCCTGTTTGGTGTTCCTTACTCAAAAAATCTTGACTCTTTGTAAACTCAGCTTTTAATTCTTCTACTTTCTTCTGCGTACTTTGTTTAGGTTGTCGACTCCATTTTGTTATTTTTGGCATTATGTTCATCCCTTTTCTTTAGTACGAATACAATCAATGCTGCAAGGGCTGTTTGGGACAAAAATATCATCATGATTCCAGGTAGAAAATATAGATAAATAAATTTGTAAAAGTAATAGGTTTCTACTTTAATCAACAAGGAACTAAATAAAAGTAGGAACAAGACAGTGACAAGCTTGATATTTAAACGTTCTCGTTTGTTTTTGGCAAAAAATACACCTAACAAAAACATAAATAAACTAATTCGAATTAACCCCCCGCTAAGCCACTGATATAGAGCAAAAAAATCTAGATTAGAAATGTACTCACCAATATTCAGAATTCTCCACTGTTCGTAAGCCGGATATCTAAAATGCTTGGATTCTATCGGACCAAATTCCATAATAGACGCTGTTAAAGGTCCGAAAATTAACATCGTTAAGAAAGTTAATAAAATAAATAAGTGTTTAAATTTTATGGGTTCTTGTGCAAAAGGTTGGAGGAGAAGAACGATATAGACCTCAAATAAACCAGCTAATACGTACATGACACCCTTAACAACAGGTAAATATCCATCTGATATTACGGGAAAAAGTAAATTGGGATCCTTTACACTTGTATTAACAACAGCAATCATGATCCCTAGCAGTACAACTAATGGTAAAAGAAAGCCACTAGAAATAGCCATATATTTGATTCCAGAGAGAGTAATAAAGTAACAAGCTGAAATAATTAATAAATTAATAACAATTACAGGTGTCTCAGCTAAAAAATACGCACTCAACCATATCACCAAGTCCCTTACCGTAATATAGGTACTAGTAATGAGAAATAAGATGATAGGTGCAGTAAAGAGATATGAGACAACTCTTCCAAATCGATAACGGATCATTGGAAAGAAGCCACCATGGGAGCTATGTTTAATGATGTAGTGAAGGAGCCATATAAAGATGATAGCAATCGGATAGGCAATTAAAACACAAATCCAACTGTCTCTTCCTGATGCCTTTAACAAATTTGGAATTAAAATCACGTGATTTAGTAAGCCTGTTGATAAAACTAACAATAAAAACATTTGTCTTGGAATTAATATTTTAGTTAGATTTTCCATGTGTTCTCCTGGAATATTTGATATTTTTTCAATATTATTTCAATATTATTTCCAAGACCAGAAAAAACATGTTTTACTTATGAAATGTTGAAATTATTGTTGAAAAATAAGGAAATAGAGGTAGAATTTAAATAAACAGCAGAAATAAGGAGACAAAATAAGTGAATAAATCATTGATTAGTAGAATATGCCTTGCGTTAGCTTTACTCATAACAGTATATAACTTCTTTATAACCGACACCCCAACTAATAGTGCAACGGGTGTTGTCCTTTTACTCTTAATGATTCCAAACATTTTAACTGTATTAAAAAATTAAGAATTCATATAAAAAACTACTACTTATTGTAGGTAATATTTAATAGAATTTAAAATGTTTTAAAGGAAGTGTACGTTTTGACTAATCAAGTATTACATGTTGATTCTATTCCTAGTCATTTACGTTCGGATTGTGAGAACTGTTTTGGTTTATGTTGTGTGGCCTTACCCTATGCTAAGTCTGGGGATTTTGCCTTTGACAAAGACGGTGGTACACCTTGTAGGAACTTACAGTCGGATTATCGATGCGGAATTCATACAAAACTACGTGAGAAAGGTTTTAAAGGTTGTACCGTTTATGAATGTTTCGGTGCAGGTCAAAAGGTTTCTCAAGTAACATATAAAGGATTGGATTGGAGAGAAAATCCAGAGAGTTCAAAAGAAATGTTTGATGTGTTTCCCATTGTCCAACAGCTACATGAAATGCTTGTATATTTACAGGAAGCTCTTCAATTAGAAGTCACACACCCTCTTCATAAAGACTTACAAAGACTGTTTGAAGAAACGGAACAATTAACTGAACGAAGCGCTTCATCTATTCTGGCTCTCGATATCCCTACCCACCGAGCGAACGTTAGTGATTTACTTTCAAAAACTAGCGAGTTGGTAAGAGGCAAGGTAAAGAAAGATAAAAATCAAAAAACGATTAAAAAAGGAACAGCCCTTTTAGGAGCAAATTTAAAGGGTGCCTATTTGAGAGGCAGCAATTTCAGGGGTGGATTACTCATTGCATGTAATCTACAAAATGCGGATTTAAGAATGTGTGATTTTCTTGGTGCGGATTTACGAGATGCAGATATAAGTGGCGCGAATCTACAAGGAAGTATATTTCTAACTCAAGCACAAATCAATGCAGCTAATGGGGACAAGAATACGAAGCTTCCTAATTCTTTAAAAACTCCACAACATTGGTTGAATTAGATCATCGTAGTCTATTATTTTTGAAATAAAGCCTTGAATCTATGATGAATGGATTTAAACCTTTAATTTCATAAATAATAGACTCTTCTTTTTTTATTGCTTTTTGTAATACACAAATACCCAGTCAAATATTAAGTACAGTTAGTCTGAAACCTATTTTTCAATAAAATAGGTACAACCCCTAGTACTTATTACTTTATGAAACATATTGTTAATAAGGAGCAGTCTAATAATACTTACAAAAAGGAGGAATCGTTTTTGAAGATTGCTATCATTAGTCCGGGGTTGTATTCTGTTCCTCCTGTTATAGGAACATCCGTTGAACATGTCATACAACATGTTGCAGAACGACTAAAAAAAAATAACCATGTCATTGTCTATACAAAAAAGTGCCCTCAATATCCAGAGTCTACATCAGAAGGAAATCTCCTTTACAAACGCTTCCGATTTTATAGCCCGAGTCTTTATTTACAACAAGTGATTAAACATATCCAAGAAGTAAAACCAAGTGTAATTATCATCGAAAACCGCCCCTCTTATGTTATGCAATTAAAACGTGCTTGTCCTAAAATTCCAATCGTATTAAATATGCATTCAGATGCTTTTTCTTTGCCACCTCATATTCATAAAGAGGATATGATTGAAGTATCCCGGAATGTTGATGCACTCATAACCAACAGTAAAGCAATGGAAACATATTTTACGGACAAATATCCAGATTTTAAAGAAAAATCGCACGGAATTCATTTGGGAATTGACACAACGCCGTATGAAAAAGCAGGCACAGAGATAGAAGAGATTAGACGGTGGAGAGAAAAATTAGGATTATCGAGTGAAGATCCTACTTTATTGTTTGCTGGAAGAATAATAGAGAGAAAAGGAGTTCATTTGCTTCTAGAAATTATGCCAGCTCTGATTGAAAAAATCCCTCGTCTAAAGTTACTTATTACAGGAAGTCCTAAATATGGTCAGAATATTGATACATCTTATATGAAAAAGATTAGAGCAATGACAGAGCCTATAAGCAATCATATTGTGTTCACAGATTTTGTAAAGCCAAACCATATGCCTTACATTTATCAATTAGCGGATATTGTCGTGACTCCATCCATATTAAATGAAGCTTTTTGTTTAGTGAATTTGGAAGCAATGGCCTCTATGAAACCTGTTATATCCACTAATAATGGAGGTATACCAGAGGTAGTAAAGCACGGGGAAACTGGAATTATTATTCCTCTTGAACATCCTAAAGAAGATTTATATCATTCTATTCTCTCTTTGCTTGAATCAAATTCACTTAGAGAAAGGTTTTCTAAAAATAGTTTTGAACGAGCAAAAGAATTCTCTTGGGAACGAACGGCGATTCAATACCTACATGTATTTAAGGGTTTAACTACTTTTTAGAGTAATAGATTCGCTTTGATGTAGTTATTATGTCCAATTTCCCACAAAAATGGAGGTAATTATTTGAAAGATCCTAAAGTTGGTATTTTAATTGATAGTAACATGTATAGAATGTTGAAAACTGGAAAGGACTTCTATGAGAAGTTTTCTTTTTACGAAGAAGCCGCCAATGAAATAGATTTAGACATATGTTATTTTCGATTAGAGGATGTTAATTTTGACTCCTGTACAACAAGTGTTTTAATACGAAACAAGGCAGGGTTATTAGTAACAAAAGAAATTAAAATCCCAAAAGTTATTCATAACAGAGCGTTATTCTCTACCCGTTTAGCAAATGGGATAATAAACCTATCAAAAATGGGATACTGTATATTTAATGAAATGAATAAGATTGGTAAATGGAAAGTACATTCATTACTAATGAAAAATCAGGATTTGCTCCCACATCTTCCTGAAACGGTTTCTGCTAATCAAGAAAACTTAGTTAGAATGCTAGAAAAATATGAGAAAATCATTATTAAGCCCATTAACGGGGGGCTTGGTCGTGGAATTATAAGCATTAGCAAAAAGGAAGATCAAACTTGGATTGTTCATTATAACCAGCAAAGAGGTAAACCTTTTGAGGAAATCGTATTTTCCAATAAACTTCCGAAAATTATTACTGAAAAATTGAATCGCGGATATATCATTCAACAGAGAATCCCGTTGGCTACCTATAAGGGGAATCCATTTGACCTAAGAGTTTCCGTTCAAAAAAATGGACTGGCTATTTGGCAAGTAACTGGAATCGTAGCAAAAGTGGCTAGTCCTGGAGGGTATGTAACAAATGTAGCAAGAGGTGGAGAATGCATCAGTTTTTCAAAGATTTTAGAAGACTACCCTCATCTTGATGCAAAGACAATATTAAGTAGAATAGAAAGATTATCCGTTAAAGCAATGCAAGTTTTAAGCAGCCATTACTCTAACCTTGCTGATGTTGGTTTAGATATTGGCATTACGAATGAAGGGTTTCCAATGTTTATTGAGTGCAATGGACGAGATTTAAGATATTCCTTCGGGGCAGCTGGTATGCATGATGTCTGGAAGGAAGCTTATGCAACACCCATTAGATATGCCCAGTATCTTTTAAATATATCTGAAACGATGTAAAAGCTCGGGTAGATTTAATTATATGTAAAAAGGAGTTTGTTGCTGGAATGAACCCAGTGTGCAAACTCCTTTTTTTTAGATCTTATTCAAGAATATCTTTATCGACGATTTTTTTAAAGTCATCAGTAAAACCGATGTGTCGTGATGTTCTATTCAAATAGCTGCTGCGTGGCTTCCACGTATGATCGCTTGAGTCCCATCTAAAATACGTATAATTATATCTACTAGTCGAAAAAATACGATAGCCCTTTGCCCTTGCATTATCCTGAAATGTCACATCTTCCCCCAATGATCGATCAAGAAAAGGAACTTCCTCCATTACTGATTTCTTTGCAATAATGGTTCCTCCTAATACGATTCTAACCCGTTTAGATTCGTAACCTGGGAATCGTAATCTTAGTTCCTTTGTTTTTTGAAAATACATATAACCGGTTCTCTTCCCTATAATATCAGCATTTGTACGTTCAAACGCTTGTAAGGCTTCTTGTAGATATGCACTTCCATAATAATCATCATCGTCCCACTTAGCTACATAGCTTAGTCTCGCTTGTTCTCTTCCAAAGTTCAAACAATTTCCGAGGCTTGTTTCTTCTGGTAGTTGGAACACCCGGACATTTTTATACTCACTTGCCCTTTTCTTCCACTCATTAATATCTTGGGAATCATTGTTAAGAACAATAATTAATTCCTTTTCTTGTAATGTTTGATTTGCGTAATTAGCGAAAATATTGTCCATGTATTTCATTTTATTCGTACAAGCAACTATGGAAATGCCATGATCATTTTTCTCTTCCGTCATTTATTTGCTCCTTTCTAAGTATCGAAATCAAGAGCATGTCCTCTCTTTTATACTATTCAAGTTGCTAAGACTTGTTTGGTTGTTTACTATAGTTTTGCAAAAAATAGATTTATTTCTTAAAGATTCACAGTATCTATTCCAATAAAAAATAGTACTTAAAGTAAAGAAATTTTTCACTAATATGAATTGAATTCCATACTTGTCCAAACAAAAACAGTATTAGAGCCATATAATAATAAAGGATTACAAATGGTAAGGAGCGTGTAAGAGTGAATGTTTTGTATTTAGGTTGGCTTGGTTACAAAAATATTGGAGATGAGTTAATGTGGGATATTTTCCGCGAGAAATTCAATCAAAAAGTAGATATAACTAAGTACAAGTTAATTCCTTCCACAAGAATATTACAGGTTAGACTAAGAAATAACAAATACTATTTAAAGGATTTTGACAGTATCGTTTTAGGTGGTGGTTCATTACTTGTACCTGGTTATATCACTATTTTATATAATGCAATAAAAGTGAATAAAAATATTAATCTATTTATTTGGGGTAGCGGAATTGATTGGTTAGAAAAAAAGGAACTCGACAGGTTTTTATCAATTAACAGTGAGCAGAACAAATTAAAGAGGGAATTTAATCATTTTAAAGACAAACAATTCAAACATAAACTCCAAACTGTAATACAACATGCAAAATTCATTGGAGTTCGTGGTCATTTTACGTATGAATATTTAAAGTCACTTGGTTTACAATTAGATCATGTGAAGGTTACCGGTGATCCTGGGTTGTTAACCACAACGATCCCTGACAGTGTAGGAAATTTAAATTCAAAAAAAGTGGTTATCAATTGGGGAACGGCTAATCAAAATCTTTATGGAAAAGATGAAGAAGCTTTGGAGAATTCCATCGTGGATGTTGTTAACGAATTAATTACCAAAGGTTATGAAATCTATATTTACCCTATTTGGAACAAAGATATCGCTCCGTGTAAAAGCTTATATGAAAAAATAACCGATAAAAAAAATGTCCACTTAATTAATACTGTGCTCGACCAATATCAAATTCTTGAACTAATTAAAGATGCCAGATTTACTATCAACTTTAAATTACATGCAAATGTACTTTCTGCTGCTCGCGGCATCCCCTTTATTGCTCTTGGTTATCGATTTAAAACATTTGACTTTGCAAACTTCATCGGTTTGGATCAACTCGTCATCTCAACAAGTGACCCTAATTTTACGGAAAATATCTTAACGAAAGTTTCCTATATAGAAAATCAAGGGTCCTTACTTTTTAATGATATGTCCGCCATACAGCAAACGGTAGAGAATGATTTAGATCAAATATTTGAGTATTTTAGGTAGTCGTTTTTCTTGATTTCTTGATTGGTACTACACCCCATAAAAGTTAGAGTAAAAATCTAACTTTATGGGGAACTACCCTTCTATTATGTGAATCAAGACTTTTTTAATTTCTACACCTTCCCGGTAGATATGTATTTGTCTTAATAGGAAAAGATATCTTGAACGGTATTTTGTATCTGACCTATTTTAAATTCAATGATATGTTTTATCTCCTTTTCCGAGACAAACCCTTTAAAGTGTTTTTCCACTTCCCATGCCAGCATCATGAAAGTATGGTCCATGTATAGGTAATTAAAATCATCCAGATAATTTTCTTTTTCTATATGTATCCCTTTTTCAGTAAGTAGTTTGTAATAATATTCTTTAACGAATCTTATTAAATGAATATCATAGATATCTTGTAACAAGATAGTCATATCCCTTAATGGAGAGCCTAAAGCTGCCCACTCCCAATCAATTAAACAAACGGATTGATCATTTTTAATGAAAACATTGTCTAAATGGGGATCTCCGTGTGTTAGAACGGCTGGACATTTGACTTCATAATTTGAGTAAATTAGCTTAGATGCACTTTTCATTACTCCTTCCCATTCGTATTGAAACCAATCTAAATGTAAGGAACTTAATTTATCCAACTGCATGCAGCACCAATCATACCATTCTGTTGTCATTTGATGTTTTGGTAGTGTCGTAGTGGATAGATCTTGATGGGTCGAATGTAAATCTGATAGCGTATAGAGAATGTTCAGCAATGTAATTTTTTTATCTTCCATTGTAGATTGATGAAAGTTCTTTTTTAGAGAAGTGCCAAGGTCCTCCATTAAAATGGCTTCTGGTTCCATATTCCAAAGCTTAATAACCGGGACAAAGGAACTTAGTATAGGGAGGAGTTTACTGTAGATTTCAATTTCATTTTTTCGACCTGTTGAAAACTCTTTATAAATGAACTTTCTCACATGATTATTTTCATCCATGACTGAAATTCTGATTATATTACCCGCGTGTAAACCATTGATTATTTCTTTTCTTAATAATTTCCAGCGGAATTCTTTGAGTCTATTTTCTAATTCCGTCACATAGCCACCTCTTTCTAATGGTTACTTTTGGATATTCTCACTTCTCAGTCCTCAACTTCTAAAAGGTAAATTCTGTCCTTAAACCCACCTCTTTTTTCCGCTTTTTTCTTCCTAAACTCATCTACTTCATCAATACTTGAACCATGACTTTCAGCAAGAGCATGTAAAATCTCCAACAAGTCAGCTAATTCCCCTAAAGCTTCCTCACCAGTGGTAGCATTCAAGTATTCTTCAAGTTCTTCCTGACTCTTCTTCCTTAGTTCATAGAGAAATTCACTTTCATTTAGAATACTGGTAGTAAACCTTTTTCCGGATTTTTCAATTATTTCCGGGATACGGTCCCGAACTAGCTTGTTATAAACAGGCATATAAGTAATTCTCCTCCTTAAAAATACGAAAAATAGCTTTGAACTTCTACCCCAAGGCCATTTTATGACATCTTTATCTTCTTTTCACTACATAATTACAAGTTACGACACACAAGTCGCATATCATGTCAAGTCTTGCGCTTTCCCGAGAAATATTTTATTTCTCTAAAAATTCTAACAAATCCTTTGAGATAGTGGAAGGTTTTATAGTTTGTAGCTTTCTCTGATTCATGAGTTGTTGTTATTCTATTTCATTGCTAGTTTTCATTCAACTTTATTGTTCCGTTTGTTTTCGTAAAGTTTATAGTTTTCAACAAAATAGTCAGTCTACTCCCATTCCGTACCCATTATTATTATTATTATTATTATTATTATGATTAATTACCCAGACACCGTTGAAAGATTCCAAAACAGACGATAGAATAGTACTATATTAATAGAAAATATAGGAATTCGGGGATTACTATGAAACTTAATAAAAAAGCTCCCATTAATAAAATTATTATTAAATCGGGGATTGTTCTTAGTATTGTTGGAATTATTCTTATATCGATTTTTTATTTTACCGAACGGAAGGATAGGAATGAGAGGCAATGGCAAGAGGCTAATGCAATTGCGGACATAGTTAAACATTCCATTCAGACAAATACAGAAACGGTGAGACGCAATGAGGCTTTAGTAGATTTATCTCTTTATCATGTGTCTACTGCGATTGCTCAAGAGCTGGCGGGGAAATCTATTGAAGAGATTACAGATGAGCAACTAAGAGATTTAAAAGACAAATGGGATTTATATGATCTCTCTCTCTTTATTCCTTATAATGATCATTTTAGGGTAGCCAAGTCTACTGACTATAAGGAATTGGGTTTAAATACAAAGGACTGGGGATACTGGGATACTGCGTTACAACAGCTATATAACTTAAAGAGTGTAACAGTCAATAAAGGACGAGCAAAGAAGCATTTTTGGGTAGGACCCGTTTCACGCTCAGAAATCAATAACCAATTTTTTAAATATGCCTATTATTATGATGGAACGACAGACTTTATCATTAATCCTCTTAAATATGCTGGTGATTTAAACCGTTTTATATCCCACTCTAATACAAATAATTTGATTAATAAAATTATAGATAGCGAGCATCACCATGTAAGCGAAATAGCGATTATTAATAAACAAGCTTTTTTATTCCCGCAAGAAACCATCATTGAACCGGAAAAAGATTTAGCCATTTTAGGTGGTACCAATCATTATGCAATAAAAGAAGATAACCCAATTATTAGATCGATTTTAACCGAATCTCAAACGGTAACCACGGTAGTAAACGATAAGCCCATTAAAAAAGTTTATGTACCAATCACTAAAAATCAAGTTCTTACAATTGTATTAGATCTTTCTGAGGAAAGAGAAAGAGAAAAGAAATTCTTATCCATCTTAGTTACGATTTTTGTCTTTACCTCATTTACAGTTTATATCTTGTTACATTTAACAAATCGAAAAACATTGAGTGTACTAGAGTCAGATTTCGTTCGACTTCAAATTGCGGAAGAGTTTAAAAGAACAATTGAGATTTTACCTGAAGCGATCTTTAAATTAGAGAGAGATGATCAGCAGCGAATTTCAATGACCTATAGTGAAGGTAGGCTAATGGAGCAGCTTAATATTAGCACTTCTAAGGTTAAAGGAGTCGAACTAAAGAATCTTTTTAACGAGAGATTGTACCAGTCTGTTTTACCTAGTGTTCTCGAAGCCTTTGATGGAAAGCCAACTGAGACAACCATTACTTTTCAAAACCGTATTTACGACCTTGTCATCAAGCCGACTACTAGCTGTGATCAAGTGACAAGGGAGATTGCAGGCTACGCGGTTGATGTAACCGAGAAAAAAGATAGTGAACAGAAGATTGAATATCTTGCTTATTACGATGATTTAACGGGGCTACCCAATCGTAATCACTTCCAAATGAAAAGCGAGCAATTTTTAAATCAGGAGATGAACTTTGCCCTTTTCTTTATTGATTTAGATAACTTCAAGACTATTAATGATACACTTGGCCATAATGCGGGAGATGAACTGTTAATTTTGGTCGGAAAGCGCATTCAACAAGTGGTACCGAAAGAGTCCTCCTTCTTAGCTAGGATGGGTGGAGATGAATTCACGTTAATGATTGATTCTTTCGAGGACCGAAGTACCATTATTGGAATAGCTGAACAAATTATTGATGCCTTAAGGATTCCATTCATTTTTGATGATAAAAGCTTTTTACTTACCGCTAGTATTGGTATTAGCCTGTATCCAGAAGATGGTAGTGACTTAAATACCCTCTTAAAAAATGCGGATATTGCCATGTATAACTCAAAGGAAAATAACAAAAATGGATACTCCTTCTACCAGTTTTCTATGGGTGATGAGACGGAACGGAATATACTACTTGTAAATGATTTGCGAAAAGCAGTCTTGAAAAATGAGTTATTTTTACTGTACCAACCTCAATATCATATGTTAGGAAAACATATTGATGGAGTGGAAGCCCTTGTTCGATGGAATCATCCTAAGTATGGAGTTATTTCACCATTAGAGTTTATTTCATTAGCAGAAAAATACAATATTATTGACGAGCTCGGTGAATGGGTTTTGAAAACCGCTTGTATACAATTTAATCAATGGAAAAAAGATGGATTAATACTTGATAATATCGCGGTTAACCTATCAAAAAAGCAGTTATTAAATCCAAATTTGATTGTGAGAATAAGGGACATATTAAAAGAAACCCACTTCAATCCTGCTCACTTAACACTTGAAATAACCGAATCTGCAACCGTTGAAAATGTAGCTGAAATCACGGAGGTTCTACATAAAATCCGGGATATGGGCATTACGATAGCAATTGATGACTTTGGAATTGAGTATTCCTCTTTAAGTTACTTAAAGCTTTTACCAATCGATTATATTAAAATTGACCGAGCCTTTATTAACGAAATGGAGCAAAATGCAAAATCAGAAGGTATCGTAAAGCTAATTATCGAGTTTGCCAATCAGCTGAACTTGGATGTTATCGCAGAAGGTGTGGAAACGAAATATCAAGCCGATATGCTTAAGCAATTTGAATGTGAGAAACTTCAAGGTTACTATATTAGCCCACCTATTAAGAGTAGCGAATTGAAGGAGTTTGTTTTTGATAAAGTGAAAATATAAACAGGAAAGCCTACAAGAAAATGAGTCTTGTAGGCTTATTCTAGTCTGGAATCTCAGTGTTTCACCATATTGTAATTATAAACAGATAAGGCCAGCTCTTGCTGACCCTTTAGCATTATAATAAATTCCGCTTCTCCATCACCGCTTCACTAATCACATTATACATCTCCTCTACTCCCTTATTCGATGCTTCAAAGTGATATGCATTTTCTACTTCAATTCCAATTTGGTTCGCTTCTTTTGCGGCGTCTATATTTGCCCCCATAAAGATAAATTCCCAGCTGTATTTTTCTTTTTGGTGTTGGATGAGTTCTTTTATTTTTGTGTAGGTGAATTCTTGACTTGCATTTTCCATTCCGTCTGTTGTGATGACAAAGATCACTTTCCCAGGTCTCTCCTCTTCCTTTGTTTTTGACAATCTGTGACCAACGTCTAGAATGGTTTTTCCCACTGCGTCAAGTAAAGCGGTGCAGCCTCGAACATAATACTCTTGATCCGATAGAGTAACATTGTTTGCACTAACACCATTCCATAGTACCTCATATTCATCATCAAATAGGACAGTGGTAAGGATTGTTTCTCCCTCTAGCTTGCACTGCCTCACAATAAATGCATTAAAGCCACCAATTGTGTCGTCCTCTAGCCCTGCCATCGAACCGCTTCTGTCTAGTAAAAAAATGATTTCCGTTAACTGCTTATTCATGTTAATAAACCTCTCTCTTCGTTATGCTATAATATTAGCTAATATTAGCCATCATTTGGTCGCCTGGAAAGCGACATTTTTGGAGGTCATCAACTTGCTCGAAAAAAAGATATTGGAAGAATTAAAGAATTACATAGAGCGTCACCAATATATAGATGATCTTGTCGTTTATAAGTCAGCGGAAGAAATAAATTACTCTTTGTCCGAGAGTATTCAATCGATTGAATTAGAGGATTTTATTAATCATCATCGCAAGCCCACTTTGAAACATGTTTTGTTTCAGTTTATTGATGAAAAAGGTGCAAAGGATTCGGACATTTATAAGAAAGCTGGGGTTGATCGAAAGCATTTTTCTAAAATACGTTCGAATACTGACTATCGTCCTGGTAAAAATACCATTATCGCCCTAGCTTTAGCACTTGAATTGGATAAGGATGAAACGGATGAACTGTTAGGCTCAGCTGGATTCTCTTTGTCGGATAGCGACACGACTGATTTAGTGATACAGTTTTGTTTAGAAAGAAAGATTTATAACATTCATGATGTGAATCAGGCATTGGATTATTTTAGTTTGAAGCCTTTGACTAATTTTTAGAGGAAATCCAGACTGCACATCGAATATATTTAGAGAGTCGAAGTTTCTAAAATTAAATCGAGGTGTTACATAAATGGAAAACAAGAAGATTAGAGTAGGAATTATTGGGACTGGATTCGGTGCAAAGGTTCATGCCCCTATTATGCAAAGTCATCCTGGTTTTGAAGTAGTGGCTATTTCAAGCGTCCATCGTGGAAATGTTGAGGAGCTTAAGCAAGAAAACGGTATTGATGCAGTGTATGACGATTGGAGAAAGATGCTAGATTCAGAATCCATTGATTTATTGTCGGTTGCATCTGCTCCTTATTTACATCATGAAATGGTCATGGAGGGCTTTAAACGTAACCTTCATGTTTACTGTGAAAAGCCAATGGCGTTTGACGCTAAAGAGTCTCAAGAAATGCTAGACTTAAAAAATGAATCTGAACGTTTTGGCTTCATTAACTTTGAATTTAGATTTTTACCTGCTAGACAGAAAGTGAAAGGGATTTTATCAAGTGGAAAACTTGGTGAGCTTTTACATGTACATTATAAATGTAATTACACTGGCTATCTTTCATTGGCAAATCATAAACGCGGCTGGCTTGGCCAAGAGCAATTTGGTGGTGGGATGCTTGGAGCGATTGGTTCTCATATGTTTGATTCACTCATGTGGTGGACGAATGATGCAGTGAAGGAAGTTTATGGGCAGTTACCGATTCACGTTCCTTCCCCAAAGGATCAGTCTGAGGTTCGTACAGCTGAGGATTCATTCCAGACGGTTGGTAAACTAGGATCAGGAACATCTTTCTCTGTTGAGTTAACATCGGCTAGTCTTCATAAAGCAAATCAGTGGAGATTAGAAGTGTTCGGAACAAATGGTACACTCGTGATGACGGATGATCAGCATGTAGAATTAGCAATTGGTGATGATGAGTTAACAGCTGTGGAACTCTCTCCTCGTTTAGAAGAGCCTGCTGACCTTTCACCTAGAGCACTAGGTTATTATCAAGCTTTTTATCCAATGTTAGATGGAGTTTATGCGACGTTGACAGAACAAAAAGTGGCTCCACATGTTGCGACATTTGAAAATGGTCATCAAGTTCAATTAGTGTTGGATGCTGTTCGTTTATCTGCTAAAGAAGGTCGAAAGGTAAGTTTATAATTGGTGAAATCGCGGGAAAGCAGTCTTTCCCGCTTTTTTTATGTATGTGGGGATTTAATCATGATATCTTCCCATCATGATAGTGCTATAATAGTTACCGTCTGATAGAAGTTTGTCTCTCTTTAGTACGCCTTCAATTTCAAAGCCTAGTTTTTCGTATAATTGAATAGCTTTTTCGTTGGTTTCAAGTACAGCTAGGGAGATTTTCTTAATACTGTTCGAGTCTGCCCAGATAATTGTTTCTTTTAGTAGATTTTTGCCTATGCCATATCCCCAATAATCTTTTAAGACGCAAATTCCGAATTCAACTTTATGTGCTAGTCTTTTTAAATTGCTCCCCGCACATCTTGAAAAACCGACAATACGACCATCCACTTCAGCCACTAAAAATAAATTTGTAGGACTTTCCGAGTCAGTTTGAATAATTTGTTCAAAGCCGTGTACGTCTATAAAGCCTTCTCCCGCTTCCCGGTCCATGTTTTCCGTTTCCCCGTCGATTTTTACTCTAACTTTGGATAATTGTTCGGCATCTACATGGATGGCTGATCGGATAGTATAATCAAGGCCGTTTATATTGAATTTTTGTTGTTTTATGATCATAATGGACTCCTTTCATTGGTAAAATAAGCCGATTTCTAGGCATACTTGTTTTATTATAGTTTGGTAGATGAGTGGATACAATGGAAATTTGTTGATTTCGAAGATTTGCTAGCGTCTGAATTGACCGGGATCCCTTATATCCGCGTTTATTGCAATACATCCGCGAAAATCTTCATATATCCGCGCTATTTTACCTATATCCGCGAAAAATTAAATATATCCGCGTTCGTTTCATTATATCCGCGAAACGACAAAAACGCTGTTTATAACAGCGTTTTCAGATTCTATCACTATACAGGTTTAGTCAATTCAATTTTTATATGATGTTCCTCATCTACTACTTCTTTCTCAATAATCTTCCAATTGATTGAGATGAGTCCCTGTAGTTCAAATAATTGTGTTTTTGACAAAATAATTCCATCTAAATAAGTCCCGCAATCCTCGAAGTTCTCCACTCCAAATTTAATTCCTAGGAGTGACTTCAACGCCCCTTTTGTAAGGAAAGTAATTTGGTAGCCATGTGTAATCGCTCGTACTAAACGGTCTTTTTGGTTTTCATAAAATTGTATGAAGGTTTGCCAATCTGGAATTCCCTCTCCAAATTGATAAAAATTCTCTATCTTTCCTTCTTCTAATAGACCAAGAATACCTTCATTAGATAGTCCGTGTTTACGGATGATTTCGATCATAATTGCATGGTTTAAAGCTAACTTTGCTTTTTCCATCAAACTCACTCCTAGTTATCAAATAAGTGACAAGCTACTTGATGCCCACTTTCTACTTCGATCATGGATGGTACAACTTCAGCACAGATACTCATGGCATGTGGACAACGAGTTCGAAACTTACACCCCGATGGCGAGTCAAGAGGACTAGGTACTTCCCCTTTTAAAATAATTCTCTCTCGCTTTTCCTTTAAAGTGTCCGGTTCTGGTATCGCTGACAATAAAGCCTGTGTATAAGGGTGTAACGGATTCGTATACAGTTCATCGCTACTTGCAATTTCAACGATATTTCCTAAATACATCACTCCTATTTTAGTAGAAATGTGGCGTACCATGGAAAGGTCGTGAGCAATAAACAAGTATGTAACACCTGTTTCTGCTTGAATATCTTCAAGCATATTAATAACTTGAGCTTGTACAGAAACGTCTAGTGCTGAAATTGGCTCATCGCATAGAATAAAATCTGGCTTTACAGATAGTGCACGTGCAATACTCACCCTTTGACGCTGACCTCCACTAAATTCATGAGGATATCGATACAGGTGGTCTTCCTTTAAACCGACTTGATTGAGTAAATCTAGTATTATTTCCTTTTGCTCCTTAATAGACGGAGAACCATGAATCTTTAACGGCTCACTAATCAGTTCAAATACATTCATCGTTGGATTTAGTGAAGCATAAGGATCCTGGAAAACAGCTTGCATGCGGCGTCGATACTTTTTCAAGTCTCTTTCCTTTAATGTTGCAATATCTGTACCATCAAAGAAAATATTTCCGCTAGTCACATCATGTAGGCGGATAATACTTCTCCCAACAGTTGATTTCCCACATCCAGATTCACCGACGAGACCAAATGTTTCTCCTTTATTAATGGTAAAATTGACCCCATCTACAGCTTTCAAATGTTGCTGTCCTCTATTAAGAAATCCTGTTTTCATAGGATAATATTTTTTCAAGTCTTTTACTTCTAATAGGGTTTCACTCATGATTTGCACCATCTTTCTTGCTTTCATCCTGCAGCCAGCACATGGTCCGTCGTCCGATGCCCACTTCGAAGTATGGTGGCATTTGTTTTTCGCAAATAGACATGGTGTACGGACATCTTCCTGCGAACGGACATCCTTTTGGAGGATTTAATAGATCAGGAGGTGAACCTTGTATCGGAATGAGTCTTTCTTTTACCCCTTCTGATTGTTTCGGAAGTGAACCTAATAAGCCTTCAGTGTAAGGATGCTTTGGGTTTTGAAAAAGGTCTTTAACAGGCCCTTCTTCCATAATCATTCCGCCGTACATGACCATCACGCGTTCACAGTTTTGAGCAACCACCCCAAGGTCATGTGTAATCAGCAGTAAGGCCATGTCTGTTTTTTCCTTTAATTCATTCATCAAATCAAGAATTTGTGCTTGAATGGTGACATCTAGTGCTGTTGTTGGTTCATCCGCTATCAATAATTCAGGACTACAGCTAATTGCCATTGCGATCATGATGCGCTGCTTCATTCCCCCGCTGAGTTCATGGGGATACTGTCTTAAACGTTCTTCAGGTGAAGA
Organism: Robertmurraya mangrovi; assembly: GCF_034427655.1. Taxonomy (NCBI): domain Bacteria; kingdom Bacillati; phylum Bacillota; class Bacilli; order Caryophanales; family Bacillaceae; genus Robertmurraya; species Robertmurraya mangrovi. The sequence goes on along the minus strand of NZ_JAXOFX010000003.1, from coordinate 190,124 downwards.
TATGCCCACCTGTCTAAGCAAATCCACAGCAATTTTGTCAGCTTCCTTTTTCTTCACTTTTCTGTGACGTATAATCACTTCTGTTAACTGCTTTCCGATTCGGACAACAGGGTTCAAAGCTGACATGGGGTCTTGTGAAATAAGGGCAATTTCATTTCCACGAATGGAACGGAGCTCTTTATCGGATTTGCCAATGAGATTCTCACCATGTAAAAGGATTCTTCCTTCTTTAATTTTTCCAGGAGAATGGATAAGAGACATGATGGATTTTGCCATAACACTTTTGCCACTTCCTGACTCCCCAACGATCCCACACACTTCCCCTTTATTCAGATGGAAGCCGACACCCCTTACTGCCTGGACTTCACCTGCCTCTGTAAAAAAAGATGTTTTCAGATTCTCAATTTCTAATAATTTGGTCACTTGATTCACTCCTCTCTATATCAAGTTTATTTCTGTCCGTTTGCTCCTTTTGGTTCAAAAGCAACCCGTAGTACATTACCAAGGACGTTAAAGCTAAGAACCGTGAACAAGATTAGGAATCCAGGGAAAAGTGTCAAATGCCATGCCTCACCTATATACCCTTGGGCATTGTTTAGCATGCTTCCCCATGATGAATTCGGTTGTTGGACTCCAAGACCAAGGAAGCTTAGAGATGATTCCATTAGGATCGCGGTTGCAATATTTAACGTACCAGCAATAATGATGGTTGAAGCAATATTAGGAATGATATGTTTTACAATAATAAAGAAAGAAGATTGTCCTGATGCTTTTGCATACATAACATACTCTCGCTCTTTGACTGACAAGGTTTCCGAACGAACAATCCTTGCTATTTCCATCCAAGTCATCAGTCCTATAATGAGTACTAAAGTTGTAATTCCCGGCTTCATATAAGCGTTTAATAAAAGCATTAAAAAGAAGGAAGGAATCGACATGAGTAACTCGACAAATCTCATGAGGATGTTATCAATCCAGCCACCGAAATAGCCTGAAATAGTTCCAACTGCTGTACCAACCGTTATTGCAACAGCCATCGCTAAAAAACCAACAGCAAGTGATACTCTCCCTCCGTACAAAACCCGGGTAAAGTAATCACGCCCATAATCATCAGTTCCAAACCAATGACCGCTACTAGGAGCTTGTAGTTTATCTACAATTGACATTTTATTCGGGTCAAAAGGTGACAGAAAAGCAAGCAAGGAAGCAATACTAAAAATCACTAGAGTAATTAAGGCCATGAGAGCATACTTGTTTTTGAACAGTTCTTTTTTTACATTATTCCATCTTCTCTTGTTCATTTCCTCACCCCCTCAATCGAATGCGTGGATCTACGACGCTGTAAAGTATATCTGCTACTAAGTTACCTAGCACAAGCATGATGGAAGAAAACAGCGTAATCGCCATAATCACTGGATAATCAAAGCTAAAAATCGATGTTACTCCAAGTAAACCAAGGCCTGGCCATGAAAAAACAGTCTCTGTTATAAATGCTCCACCAACGAGTGACGGAATGGATAGACCAATAATCGTTATTATCGGTAACAAGACGTTACGGAGGACGTGATTGTACAAGACTCTTGCTTTACTAGAACCATATGCATATTGTATTTGAACATAATCTTCCTCAAGCTGATGAATGGTGCTCGATCTTATATATCTCATATAAACGGAGATATTTTGAAACGCCAGTACGGTACAAGGTAAAATTCCATGCTTGAGGATATCCAAAATGGAGTCTTCGCCAACAGTTCTCATCCCCATGCTTGGAAGTAGCCCCCATTTTAGAGAAAACAGATAGATTAATAGAAGGGCAAACCAGAAACTCGGAATGGAAATACCAATGTATGAAATAAAGTTTGCAATGCGGTCAAAAAAGGTATTCTTTTTAACAGCTGTAAGCATTCCTAATGGGATAGCAATGACTAAAGATACAAGGAGTGACGCACCCATTAATCCAATCGTTGCTGGTAAGCGTTCAACAATCATGTCTAGAACTGGACGTTTACTAATAATTGAATAACCTAGGTTTCCGCTTAAAGTATTTTGTAGCCACATCATGTACTGAATATGGATGGGCTGATCTAGCCCTAAGCTTTTGCGAATTCGCTCGACGTCATCCGGATGCATGTCTGGCGTAACAAAACTCTGTATCGGATCACCTGGTGCTAGTTTAATAAGTAAAAAGGCTATGATGGAAATCATGAATAAAAGCGGTATGGCATTTAATAGTCTTTTTAAGATGACTTTAATCAAATCGTGTCCCCTCCTCATTTTTTCCAAAATATGTATTTGGCATGAAACAACTTTTAGTAGGAAAACAATAATTTCGAAAAAAGGCAAAAAAGCTGATAGCATATCAGCTTTTTTGCCTAAGCTATTATTCTAGTTCATAAATTTTTGATAGATCTTCTACCATTGAAATTGGGATTGGAGTTGCTTCTTCAATCCCACCAAACTTCTTATCTACTGCAAGAATCGCTTTTGGATAAGCAAGTGGTAGGTATGGAACATCTTGAGCAACTGTTTCTTGAATTTGTCTGTAAAGCTCTTCGCGTTTCGCTTTGTCGGTCTCTACAGAAGCTTTTTCCCAAAGTTGGTCAAACTCAGCGTTTTTATAGCGAGCGAAGTTGTATGGTGCATCGCTTTGGAATAATGTTTTATACACATCTGGCTCAGATCCCATGATGTAACCACCAAAGCTGATATCATAATCTGTTGTAGCCATGTCTAAAGTCTTTTGTCCATACGCACTTGGGTCCATTGGAGTTAATTCTACTTTCAAACCAATTTCTTGAAGCTTTTGTTGAGAATATAATGCAAGGCTTTCCATGATTTTGTTGTTGTTTGCATAGATGATTCGTACTGTATGACCTTCTTTAATTCCACCATTTTTCAGTAATTCTTTTGCTGTGTCTTGATTGTAATCGTAAGTGGTTAAATCTTCTGTATGATACATTGTATCTGGTGTTAAAACAGATTTAGCCGGAACAGCAAATTCAGAAGAAACGAATGCTGCTTGAATTAGTTCATTCTTATCTAGGGCATGAGCAACTGCTTGGCGAAGCTCTTTACTTTGAACAGCTTCACTATTTAAGTTAAATGCCATGTAGAAAAGTCTTCCTTCTGGGAACGTGTGCATGTTTAATTTCCCTGTGTCACTTAACTTCTTGTGATCTTGAGGGTCAATTAATCTCATGTTCACTTCACCATTTTGAAGAGAAATGTTTGCAGTATTTGGATCTTTAACAATTCGGTAAACGATTTGGTCTAACTTTGCTTTTCCGTTAAAGTAATCGTCAAAACGCTCAAGGATTACGTATTCATCCGTTTTGAACTCTTTAAATTTGAAAGGACCAGAACCGATTGGTGATTGGTTCTTCGTGCTCTTCATTAAGTCAGCCTCGTCTTTGAATACGTGCTCTGGAATTGGAAAAAAGTCTGTTAAAGCCCCTTCAAAGGAAGCACTTACTTGCGGTAACGTCAGTTTCACTGTTAAGTCATCCACTTTTTCAGCTTTTACTGGCTTACCTCCAAAAATTAGGCTTCCACGGATTGAACTGTTTTGTTTTTCATCTAAGATTGAGTTAAATGTGAAGACGATATCATCAGCATTGATACTTTCTCCATCATGCCATTTTAGGTTTTCTTTTAATTTCAAAGTCCAAGTTAATTGATCTTCAGATGGTTCGAAGCTTTCAGCAAGAACAAACTTCTTCTGTCCACCATCTCCCATGAAATATAGTGGTGCATATAGTGCCTGTTGAATCGTTAATGTAATACGGTCATTTGCATATAGCGGGTTCATCACTTGCGGATTGTCTGTAACCGCAATGGTTAATTTACCGCCTTCTTTTGCCGTTCCTTTGCTTTCAGTACCCGTATCTGTGGTTGTTTTTGCTGGCTCCTTCTCACCAGAACAAGCTGCAAGAGCAAGCACCATGGCTAAAAGTAGCATCGGTAATACTAGTAATCTCTTTTTCATTCTGTTTCCCCCTTTGATTCTCGGCTGTTTCCGCTGTTGTATGTATGTAGTTTTTATATACGAAAAATAGCCTTCTATGAAAATCGGTTAATTCCGACTTTTCCTATAAGGAATAATCTAACACTGACAAATAAGGAAGTCAATGGAATTGCCTCGCGATAAATGGGAAATGAAATTGTTATTATATAGGGAATTTTATGAAGAATCGGATTTTTTTATTTGAATCTACTATTATATTTAGATTTATTAGCTAGTTTATGACGTGGCAGCTGTTTTTAGACTAGTCCCTAGTACATTGAAAAGTCAATTTGGTGAATATCCGCGTTTATTTCAATATATCCGCGAAAATTTTCATATATCCGCGCTATTCTTCATATATCCGCGATAAAACGAATATATCCGCGGTCTTTTCATTTTATCCGCGAACGCTAAAAAACCGTTGAACTACAGATTCAGCGGTACTTTACAAGCATTAAACTAGCTACTTAAATTTAATAGATAACCTACATAAAAAAGGAAATTAAGCTAAATATAAGTATAGTTTCTTTTATAGATTGGTGTGAGTATTATGGAGATTAAGACGTTGCTTGAGGTTGAAAAGCTGGCTTTGAAGAAACAGAAGGTGTATGACACAAATCCGGTTCACTATATCCTTCGGGCAGCTTTGGCTAGTATGTTTATTGGGTTTGGGGTAATTGTTGCTTTTAAAACAGGTGGATTTTTTTATGTGACTCAGTCACCTGCTGCTTACCCGATGGCTGCCCTTGCTTTTGGTGCAGCGATTATCTTAATCGCCTATGGCGGTGGGGACCTTTTTACGGGTAATACTTTTTATTTTACCTATACTGCTCTTAGAAAAAAAATGTTGTGGAGTACCGTATTTAAACTATGGACCTATAGCTATATTGGAAACATTCTTGGGGCTATGGCGTTTGCGTTTTTAATTTATACGACCGGTTTATTTGATGATCCTTCTGTGAATGGATTTTTGCTTTCCGTTGCTGAAAAGAAAATCCATATTTCTACTTTTCAATTGTTCTTTAGAGGAATACTTTGTAACTGGCTTGTTTGTTTAGCCTTTTTTATCCCGATGGCCTTAAGAGAAGAAGGAGCAAAACTTTTTGTAATGATTTTGTTTGTATTTTGCTTTTTTATCTCGGGATATGAGCATAGTATTGCTAATATGTGTACGTTTGCGATTGCTTTAGTATTGGAGCATCCGAATACGATTACCTTTGGTGGTGTCATACATAATCTAGTACCGGTTACGATTGGTAATATTATTGGTGGGAGTTTTCTGATGGGTTGGATGTATTATTATGTAAATAAACCTTTTTTAGAGGAGAAGTAAGGTGCATTTCGCAGCCTTACTTCTTATTCATTATACTTTAAAAGCAGTTATTAATTTTTGCAGCTGCTCTGCCATTTTACTAAGTGACTCAGCAGATGCTGTGATTTCTTCCATTGTAGCTGCTTGTTCTTCTGAGGCTGCTGCTATGCTTTGAGTGTTGTCATTATTGTGTTTTGAAATGTCCGCAATGTTAACAACAGAAGCAGTAATTTGTTCTGAACTTGCTGACATTTGTTGAGCTACGGCTGAGACTTCTTCAATTTTTTCTACAGCAGCACTAGTTACTTCAACAATTCCTCTAAATGCTTCTCCAGAATTTTGAACGGCAGATATCCCCTTATGTACTTCTGTATTTACTTGATTCATAGACTCCACCGATGTTGATGAATATTTTTGAATCTCTTGAACTAGATTCGTTACTTTCGATGTGGATTGAGCCGTTTGTTCCGCTAATTTTCTTATTTCTTCGGCAACAACAGAGAATCCTTTTCCATGTTCGCCTGCTCTTGCTGCTTCTATTGAAGCATTTAACGCGAGTAGGTTGGTTTGATCCGCAATATTCATAATTAATGTTAAAATATTGCTAATTTCTTTTGAACTTTCTTCCAGAGCTCGAATAATACCTATAGAGTGCTGAACAGAATGATCAATAGTGGTCATTTGTTCAACCGCACTTTCAATGATTTTATTCCCCTCGATTGCTTGTTGTAAAGTACCATTGGCTGCTTCCGCTACCGTATAGGCTGACTCGGCCACTCTTCCAACACCTTGGGCATTTTCCTCCATCGCTCGAGCAGATTCCATTGAGTTTTCAAGTTGTTTTTCCGTTCCACTAGCAATCTCTTGAATGGACATTGTAATTTGATTAGTAGAGTCGGCTGTTTGTTCTGCACTTGCAGATAATTCCTCTGCGGATGCAGTTAATTCTTGTGAAGTTGACGAAATATTAGTGATTAGAATTTTTAAGTTTTGAATCATTTCTGTAATCGAATGTGCTAAAACCCCAACCTCATCTTTTGTTTCTATATGAAGTTCTTCCGTTAAGTCCCCTTTGGCTACATTCGCAGTTACCTTCGTTAATTTGTCAAGCGGTTTCGTAATAGAACGAATGATGAATATACTTAGTCCAATCGCTAGTATGATGGCTACCGCTAGGGTTACTAACATTAAATTATGAGCAGATTCTGCCCTTTCTTTGGCTTCTAAGTTGCTATCGTCTGCTAGCTTCTGAGTTAAATCGTTTAATTCTTTAGTGATTTCATTAATTTCTAGTATCACCGGAAAGATTTTTTTACTTTGTTCATAAGCCTCTGCTTGTTTATTTTGGAGAGCCAATACTAAAACTTTTTCTCTTTCCGTACGATAGACAGTTATGTTGCTCTTTAAATCTTCGAACAGTGACTTTTGGTTGTCCGTTAGTTCAAATTTCTCGAAACTTTCTATCAATGCGTTATTCTCAGCGACTGTAGTATCAATGTGAGCAATAATTTGCTGATTTTCACTATCAGAAGTTTCTAAAATTATTCTAAATAAATCACTTTCAATTGCTCGGATATTTGTACTCAATGATGATAACGTTCGTATGGGCTTCAAATTCTCCTCATACATCGTATCGAGTGCTTCGTTAGACCTCTCTAAATTATATGTACCAATAAACCATATTCCTAAAGATGATATTAAGAGAATAACTACTAATATCATTAATTTGGACCTGATCTTTAGGTTATGAAATAATTGCATGGTCCTCCCCCTTTTCCTTTGTTCCACTTCATTATGATTCCTGCCAGGGGGATATAGAATTAGGGAATTCCCTATGATTTCGACAAAAACTCCCTATTTTTTCAAAACATTTCAAATAATTACTTCCCTATACTTATGAATTATCGGTTAGAAACATAAAAAAGAGGCACCACCTTGGTATCCCCCTTTTATCATTCTAACTCACATTCTTCAAGATGTTCTTCCAGTAATCCCATACAGTTAGATAGTCTTCCAAATCGTTTGGGTGATGCAAAATACTCCTAGCTATTCGGATATATAAACCTATTAGAACCTCTTCAAATAAAAATTCATCATTCTTTTCCCAATTGTTTAAATAATGGGCCGCTTTTTGGATGGTATCCAACGTTAGATCATCGGGTGACGACGAGCAATAGGCGTAAATGAAATCGTATTGAGGTGGACCTATAAGTGGAGTCGGGTCAATCACTCCGCACAGTTTATCATCTTCAAATAGGAAATTATGTATACCACAGTCCCCATGCAAGAGATAGGGTTTTGGAAGATTTCTCTTCGGATTATCGATCAACCTTAAAATAAGTTGAAAATCCTCTTCTGATAGGTGATGGTTAATAATTTCTTTTGCTCTCTTTACCTCTGATAACAAAAATTCTCTCCAAGTAGTTGATTGATCATCTGTCCAGCCAAATCCTGAAGTGGTAGGTAGCTGTTTATAATGATTAAGATAATTTTCCGCCAAATCAGCTAGCAGTTCCTCTTTACTTATATTATTAACATTCGTGGAACCACTTTTGAATTGATAAACAATATATTGATAGGAAGGTACAACATAAAGTAAGTTTGGTAACATTTCCATTTCTTCATAATAGCTTAGAAACATCGCCTCTTCCTTTAAAACGTTCGCTTCATTAACTTTAATGACATATTGGGGTGTATCCTGTTGATACAGGATAATGATTTCACTAGATGTTCCCCCTTTTAGAGTTTTAAATGTTAGCTGACTGGATTGTATTAAATTTTGCTTGGATAAATGTTTAATGATTTTCGGAATGTTCATGTTTTTCCTACTTTCTATACCACTACCAAAAAAAGTTGCTATTTAGCAACTTTTTAAAGTTCTATTCTAAACGTTGTTGCTCAATTTTTATTGGTTGAATATCTCTTGTTTAGACTGTTTTTGTGCTGAATACTCTTCATCGATGATGGCGTACATTTTTAAGTCTTGATGTTTCCCTTTGATAAACATGCCTTTTCTGAGTGTACCCTCGTAAGACATGCCCGCTTTCTCCATTACTCGTTCGGACCCGATATTTTCTACAAAACATCTAGCTTGAATGCGAGCTAGATCCATTTTTTCGAAGCCTAATTGTATTAATGCTTTTGCCGCTTCTGTTGTAATCCCTTTCCCCCAATAATCCTGGTGAATAACATAACCGATTTCGGCCGTTTTTTGTTGAGGTTGCCACCATACGAAATCAATCGTACCGATGAATTGCCCGTTTTCTTTGTACTCGATTCCCCATGGAGCTACTTTCCCTTGCTCATACTGATTCAAAATAAATTCAATAAATCCCTTTGAATCCGCAAGAGTTTGATGAGTATTCCAAGTTACATATTTAGAAACTTCTTCGTTTGAACCGTAAGAGAACATGTCCTCTACATCTTCTAGTGTAATTTTTCTTAAAATTAGCCTTTCTGTTTCTAATGTTGGTAGATTTTCGTAAATGTCTTTAATTTCCATTCCTGCCACCCCTGTATATGTTAGTTATTCCCATTATAATAAAGTTTTTTAAATGGTAAATATATTTTTCTAGTAATTTAGTAAAAGTTGGTCTAGTGGGACATTATAAAAAAACGAAATAACAAGAAATAGGGTTATATCTGATATCAGATACAACCCTTCCTAATGCTATTCCTCAAACCTAGCATTTCTAAAAATGAATCTATTGAGATGTCTCATTCCAATCATGCATAATCTCATCCAAATCCAGCTATATAGAATAGACAATACCAATGTGCCAAGGATAACGGTTCCGCTCACTTTAGAGGTAACAGAAGGCCCCAGAATCGGAAATTGAAATATGTATAGAAGTGCAAAAATTCCTAGGCTTAAAGTGATTCCACCCATTAAGGTGACCAATATTCCTTTCTTTAATAGTTTGAACGCTATGCCTAAACCTACCCCTAGCAGCCCTGTGGTGAAGAGAAACACAAGTACTTCAGTTGGCTGGATAATAACCAGTAGAAGAGTCGTTAGAACATAAGTAAGAATGCCAATACGAATAGAAATAATCGTAGCTAGGATTATGGGTCCTGTAGTTATTGTACTAAAAATATATCCAACACCAGCAAATAATCCTGCTGATTGTAGAATGGCTGCGAGCGCACCTAATAGGCTGCCTAATACAAGCTTGGTTGTTTTGGAATAGGCTTGGTTTGTGAGTTCATGATGATTCTTACATGAGTGAACCATTCTCATGATTGTGCTCATTTGCATCCCCCCCTTATAGGTTACTCCCTCTTTTGTAGCGTTTATTCCCATTAAAATTTGTCCATTAAATATTTTATTATTTTTCCTCTTGTTTTACGGGAGATATAATTCCCAAGGAGATTGGACTTCTTATCGAAATCATTTCAGCGTTCTTTCTAGTACTTCTTCACAGTTTTGACGAGGTTATATTCACTTCTACACACAGCCCATTTACTATATGGACATTCACCTACTTAGTCCTAAATTGAATATATTGTAGGAGCGATTAAGGGGGGATTATTATTAAAGGACTATATTTAGATGATATCTCCAATAGGCAAAGCCTAATGCAATGGGAACGAGCAGCCTTGGAGAAATTCGAACTAAAAATGACAAACAAAGAGAAGCCATTCCCTTGTATACCCGCTACAATTGGATTTTCCACGAACCATTTGCGTTATGGATTTATAGGCGACCCAAGGGAATTTTCTTCGATAGAACTGCTTGGTGAACTGTTAACCGAGTACACTGAAGCTTCAAGACAATTTGGTAAGTACACATCTCTAGTTATTTTTTATGAAACCCCTGAGGATTTAAGAAGGCTAAATAGCGTAGAAGAATTTGAACAGCTTTTTTGGAAACAGCTAAGCGGATTGAGTAAAATTGATGATTTAGAATGGCCAAAGGACATTCCTACCGACCCTCACAATCCAATTTGGGAATTTTGTTTTCGAGGTGAGAAATATTTTATGTACTGTGCCACCCCTGCCCATGTTAATCGTCAAAGTAGACATTTTGACCATATGATGCTTGCCATCACTCCTCGCTGGGTGCTGCAGGAGTTTAATAAATCTAAATCTTACGCTAGTCGGATAAAAAAACAAGTACGAAAAAGATTAGAAAATTACGATAACGCCCCGATTCATCCACATTTAAACAGCTATGGAGAAGAGGATAATTTTGAATGGAGACAATACTTTTTACGAGATGATGATACTTCCCTTTCGAAGTGCCCTTTTCACCAATTCCACCATTTATTTAAGAAAAAGGAATGAAAATAGCGCATGAAAAATCATGCGCTTACTATGATTGCTTTATTTGATTTAAAATTTGATCTGTTGTTAAAATGGTTGCAAACTCTTTATGCAATGCAGCGAGCTCTAGTTCTTGAACTGTATCTGCTGAATGAGTTTTATTGTTGTGATCGGTAATCTCGAATGCGGCAATGGCATCTGAAACTAAATATGTATCAAATCCTAAGTTGCTGCTCATTCGAGTGGTTGTGGAAACACAATGTTGTGTGGACAACCCTGTGATGATTACAGTTTTAATTTTCTGCTCACGCAAGTAGGATTCTAGTGGGGTTCCAATAAATCCACTGTTCACATTTTTCGGGAACACCTTTTCATTTGGGTTAGGTTTGATGATGTCCTTCATCTCAGTTGCTTCTTTGTTTTTATGATTTAAAGGTGAATTAGGCAGTAAAGATAAATGCTGGGAGTAAATGACTTCCCATTTTCGGTTCCGCCATTCCGACAAAAGTCTAGCCATATTTTCCTCCGCCTGGGGATTATTACGTTTTCCCCAATACGGATCATCAAACCCTTTTTGGACATCCAATATTAATAGTGCTGGTGGTGTCATAAACTGACTCATGTGGTTGGTCTCCTTACATATTAGTATCATGTTTATTTTGTGTATATTTTTTATTTAGAGACACACATTTTCAAAAAAATATAGCCTAGCAATATAAAAATTTGATGGGTATAGTACATATATTACCTTTTAAGGAGTGTCACTCATGTTTATGAAACTTACGAAAGAACAGCAACAACTGATGATATCTGATATACAGACTTTCTTTTTACAAGAAAGAGATGAGGAAATTACGGAATTTGCTGCGGAAAGAGTACTGGACTTTGTGAAGGAATCTCTAGCTCCTCACTTTTACAATGCGGCTGTCTCAGATGTGAAACAGGTTGTTGAGCTACAGTTTACTGCGATTGAGGATGAAATTTTAACTTTAGAACGTCCGGTAAAGAGATAGAAAGAGGAGGGCTTAAATCAGCTCTCCCTTATTGAACCTTGGCAACAGCAAGTACATAGTGCTTACTTCTTCCCTAATGCATACCCTTCGAATAATCGTCCTCCATATGGTTCTAACACTTGGTCAACTAGTTCAGTGATTTTATTTTTATCACCGGTTTTATAAAAAGTATCAAAGGCCTCCACAAAATGCTCTGCAAATTCATGATTGAACTGTTTTAATGAGCGAATTATCCACTTCGATGCACCAATCCACTGGCGGTTAGTCCGTAATACAAATTCCGATGTAAGTTCAGCAAGTGTATTCGCAATAAAGATTTCTTCAGCTCGGTCCTTCCCCCCTATAAAATCGTACAATGCATCAGTGATGAAATATCGCTTTGTATCAATTGTTTCTTTAGACCACTCCGCTGGACCATTCTCTAGCAAAGCTGTCGATTCTTTTTTTATAGATTCCAAAATCCCAGAATCTTTCAATATCAAGCCCTCTGAAACCATTCTTGGCAATGAGGGTCTTGCCCTTTCACAGTCACTTTCAAAAAAAGCTTTATATGATGTCAGATTATGGACGAACAGCTCTAGCGGCCAATCAAAAACGATGAAAGATTCTCGATAAGAGGTCGGAATATTTTTATCAAATACAACAATATCTAAGTCAGATGTTTCAGTCGCTTCTCCTCGAACGACACTGCCTGCAAGTAATGCTCCATGGCAGTTTGGAAAATACTTGTTAATAAAACCCTGTGCTACCTCTTCTGGTTTTAATTTATTCATAGCTTCTCCCTCTAATCCTTACTCTATTAAACTTTCCCCAACTAACAGTGTTTATTTACACATTAACATAAATCACCACTGTTGTTTCCACTGATTTACCAATCTTTTATGTAAGGTTATAATAAAGCTAATCCATTTTGACCCGGAAAATTAGAAATGATCTGTACCGTGACAATATAGCTCCTGTTTTTTATCCTTCAATTAGGAGGGATAAAAGATGTCAAATCACATCCAATATAGTGAGTTAAGAAAACATAAAGATTTTATTTTCGTGTTACTTTCTAGTACTTTATCTAGCTTCGGTTTTGTATTATTTCAAGTGGTGTTATTGTGGTTAGCATATAAAATGTCTTCCAATACGTTTGAGGCAGCTATTGTTGTACAGAGTACCGCATTACCTTACTTGTTGTTTGGTCTTGTCGGAGGAGTTTATGCTGATTGCTTAAACCGAAAAAAGATTTTCATCTTTAATCAATTAGGGACGGCCATCATGATATTAATGATTTTAATAATGTTTTTATTAAAGTGGGAGTCGATTTATTTACTTGCTGGAGCTTCTTTTTTCATCGTAACATTTCGATGTTTTTATAGCCCAGCCATTCGAAGCATGATTTCTGTGACATTACCTGAGCCTTTATGGCCAATAGGAAATTCAATCTTTCAATTAAGTCTACAGCTTTCAAGATCCCTTGCACCCATTGCATCAAGTTTCCTCATCACTCATGTTGCTCCACCATGGATGTTCGGTATTTTTTTACTTTTAACCATTCTTCCTCTAATGTTTATATTACCAATCAAGATTAAGCAAGAAACAAGGAAAGAACCTATAAAAGTGTTACAAGAATTACAGGGTACTTTTAACTTTTTGAAGACGAAAAAACCACTATTGTTATCTATTACAAGTTTTGGAATAGTACTTATATTTTTTACAGGTATGGAGAGGTTAGGCTTACCTATTATTTCCGACCAAGAATTGGAACTTGGGGCTAAAGGATTTTCTGTGATTTTAACTTTATTTGGAGTTGGCAGTGCCCTGGGAGCTGTATGGCTTGGCAAATGGAGCATGAAATCATCATATTCTATTTATATTTTGATAGGTTGTATCGTATGGGGATTAGGCTTAATGGGAGTTGGACTATCTCCAAATATATATATTGCTGGAGTCTTTGCATTTTTAACAGGGGTTGCTGAAGCCTTTATTGATCTACCAATGATCCTAATGATTCAGACATCAACTCCTGACGATAAAATTGGAAAAGTGTTTAGCGTCTTGTCAACTGTTGCCTTTTTAGGCGAAGCTGGGTCAATGTTTTTGGTAGCTTTATTCATTGAACAACTAGGTATTCAGATTAGTTTTATAGTCACAACTATACTAATTTTTGTCGTATGTACGTTTACTTTATTCTATTTAGTAAGCTATTCACGTAACAATCGTACTAACCAGGAAAATCTTCAAGCCGATTTCTAAAAGTATTTTTCTTCTTTAATTTTTTAGCTGATTTAATAGCATTAACAAGTTTAAAAACAAAAGAACTAAATTTCTTGGGAGCACAAGGATGAAAGAATTACTACTAGAAGTTAATCGAAATTCTGATATTCCATTGTATATACAAATATATAAGCAAATTAGATTGAAAATTATGGACGGTTCTATCAAAGCTAAACAAAGTCTTCCTTCGATTAGAAAATTGTCAGAACAACTTCATGTAAATAAAGCTACTTTAGAGTCCGCTTACGGCGAATTAGTAACAGAAGGATTAATAGAAAGTAGACCTAGAAGTGGATATTTTGTATTGGAAGTAGACGTTGATTTTTTTACTTCAAAAGAACATACACAGAAAGCTCCATTAAAAACACAAGAACCCTTCTATCCGTATGACTTTCACTTAGATGAAATTGATACTCTTAACTTCCCTTTATCTACTTGGAGAAAAATCACTCATCATGTTTTAAGTTATGAGGAAGATATATTGTATCGCCTAGGTGACCCACAAGGGGAACTTGGTCTACGCGAAGAAATTGCTCACTACGTAAGCCAAACGAGGGGAGTGAATTGCGTTCCCAATCAAGTCGTGGTTGGGTCCCACTCACAAATTTTATTACATCTGATTGGGCAAATTCTTTGTTTGCATGGAAAAACAGTTGCCGTTGGAGAACCAGGATATTCCCTTACAACTAATACTTTTGAAAAAATGGGGTGTCAAATTGCTTCTGTGCAAATGGATAAGGATGGTTTCAAACAGGAAAATTTAGATTCAGTTCACGCAAACATCGTCTTTGTTTCACCTTCCTTCCAGTTCCCACTAGGTTCAATGATGACCATCCAAAAGCGAATAGAGTTGTTAAAATGGGCTACTGAAAGAAATGCCTTTATAATTGAAGATGATTATTTATCCGAACTAAGATATAGTGGGGACCTCATTCCTTCCCTTCAAAGCTTGGACCAGGAAAATCGAGTGATTTACATGGGGACTTTTCACCGTACACTTTTACCGTCAATCAGTATAGGATATATCATCTTACCTTCGAATCTATTAGATGCATATTATAAGAATCACTTTCATTTCCAGCAAACGACCTCTAGAATCGAACAAAAAACACTTGAATTATTTATGAAACTAGGACACTATGAAGAGCATCGATTTAAAATGAAAGAACTTTATCGAAAAAAATACATCGCTATGGTAAATGCTATTGAAACTTACTTTAAACAGAAAGCAATAATTTTAAAAGGAGAAACAGGTCTTCATGTTACTGTTGAGGTTATAACTGAGATTAATGAAGATGAACTTATTAGAAGGGCTAAGAATGCCGGAGTGAACTTTACAGCTTACAGGAATACATGGTATAGAAAAGATTTGTACACACATACAAATCCTACTTTCTTACTTGGCTTTGGTGGTATGACCGTGGATCAAATAAATAAAGGGGTCGACGTTCTCTACCAAAGTTGGTTCAACTAATCATATGTGGCAATTCTTTTAAGAATTGCCCTTTTATTCAATGTAATTTTTTATCCAGTCTTTCTCTAATGTATTCCAACCTAATGTAAAAAAAATTACACCTACCAAAATTGAGATTGCCCACACGATTATTAATTCCATGAAATGAACGTCAATTTGAAACGAAAAGAGAAAAAACTTTACGATATAATAATCCATTACTAAAGGGATGGACACAATGAATCCGTATTCTAAAACAAATCGCTTTTTCCCCATTTTCCTGATTTTACCCCATTTATTCATGCTGTCCTCCTAAAATCAAGCTTGATTCTTGATTTTAGTTTATTGATTGATTTTACAATTTATAACAATATCAACTGACGTGTTACTTCATTATTAATGTTCAAACTATTTTGCTGCTTACCTTTTTCATATCATCCTATAATAAATAAAGCACCTGGAATGATCTCCAGGTACCAGGATTATTGATTTATTGGTCTTCTTACTTCTAGCTTTCCAGAGTTGTTCAATACTTCAACCTCATAATGACCGCTTTTTAAAAATGTAATGTTTCCAGTATACATGGTTACTACCTTGTTATCTTTTGCTCGAATGAATTCATCTTCTTTAGTAAAGGTAAACTCTTGGCTGTTTTTTTCTTCAGGATGATAAAGTTTCAAGGTTACTTCTAAAGGCAAATCAGCCCCTTCTACTTCTAACTGTAGTTTTTCATATTCCCCTGCAAAAATGTCCATTTTTGAGATTAGTAAGGTTGAATCTTCAAAATTCAAATAAGATTCCTTTACATATACAGGATATTGAGCAAAAATTTCCTCATCAATTAAATAAGTCAGTTCCCATTCTCCATCACTAGGGAAAACTGGTAAGCTGGAGACAAGGTGGGCATCTGCGTTATAGAGTTTTCCAGCTAAAGGCCGATCTGATAGTAACAGTTCATCCCCCGTTTTCTTGTGTTTAGCCGTTAATGTTAGTTTTTTACCTGAAAGTTTATCTTGTTCTCCCCATAGAAAAATAAACACTTTGGAGCTTCCACGCTCGTCATTTGCGACCCATTCTTTAGGTCCCATTATACTAGCCTTCTCAGGGATTCCGTAGTTGTAATCCGAACCAACCGGATTCATATTTTCATCGAGAAGAGCAAAATAATCCGCTTCCTGACTCTCTTGATTTGGCACCAATGAGCCTTGTTTTTGCTGATCGGGAAAAACTTGAGTCAAATATACCACTGGAAATAGTATAAACACCGCTGCTATAGCAGCCCATACACCAGCTTTTTGAAAAGAAAACTTCCGTTTGGTTTTCGTCGTTCGAGCTTCTCTTATTTTCATTATCGTCTCGTGTTTTTTATTCGCTTCCATTTCAAATTGTGGTAACTCCTTCATTTTTTTAAGAAGATCTTTGCTCGTCAAGTGTTCCATTTGAACCCTCCTCCTTCATAATCAGATTGAGTTTCTTGACCGCTCTGTGAAAGGTTACATTCACTTTATTTACACTCCACCCTAGTACATTAGCCGTTTCTTCCGATGAAAGTTCGGCGATTCCCTTAAGAAGCACCACTTCTTTATAGCTTTGTTTCAAACTAGAAATAGACTGATATAGATATGCATACTCTTCTTCCATAAGTAATAACTGATCGGTAAGTGTTGATTCATTTTCATTTTGATCAGCTATCAGCGTTCTTTTTACTTTTTCCCATAGACTCTTTTTCCTAAAATGATCAATTGCTGTATTCCTTGCAATTGAAATTAACCAAGTTCTAGGATTCGCATCACTTCTATATGAATGAAACGCATTAAATGCACGTAAAAATGTATCCTGAACAAGATCCTCCACATCTCTCATCCCTGTATAATAAATAAGATAGTTTAAGATATCTATTTCATATTCATAAAACCATTGCTCTATTTGCCGGCCGGCATCCATATTCCTCTCCCCCTTCCAACAATAAGACGAAGTATCTTCATTAATCTTACAGTTTTTTTATTATTTAGCAGAAAAAAATTTTAAGAATACAAAAAAACTGCCCTAGATTAGATGGAGGGCAGCCAAATATTAAGATAAACTTGCTGTTAAGTTCGATTAAAAAGACAACTAGTTAATTCAGCTTTCTTAACACCATAAAATTCGCTATGGCACCAATCGCTCCAGACACTACGAAAACAACTGTAATAAATGATATATAAGCAGCAGGTGGCAGCTCTATTAAACGATAGATTCCCACCAAACAGAGAAGTAAACTCCCAATCATACCAATTAATGCTCTTGTTTTTTTATTCATATTCATCACCTCTAAACGGTATACGTTTACATTTCATACATTTAAGTGTATAGAAAGGTTTCAGCTTTTTTTATAACTCCTATTCCTACCAAATAACCAAATTGAGATTATAACTATATTGATAATACCCAAACTTAAAAAGAAAATAGCTAAAACTAACTTCTCTTCCGTCCACCAGTTGTAGGATTGTAGAAACATAATGATAGCTAGAAATGCAGATAGATAGATTTGGAATGTTGATAAATTTTTATGCATTAGTGATAACCTCCTCTTATATGTTTTACTATTTCCTTAAAAGGTATTTTCTCACTTATTTACTAGTTCTAGTTAGAGCCCTTTTTGGACTATTTTACCACATAGATTCAAGGGAATATTTTTTAGTTGAAACTTTTAGAATTTTTTTCCGTCAAATACGAAAAGGAGGTGTCTAGTTTGAGGGGATTTCTTGTATGCTTTATCGCATTCATGTTCATTTCTGGATGCTCAAATGTATATGACCCTTTAGATCAATTCGTAAAGGTGGAAAAACAAGTAGGTACGGAGGAGAAGTATGAGGAGTTTAGAAGGATAACGGAAAAGAAAAAAGTTGAACAAGTTAGACAAATTCTTTACAAAGATACAAAATGGGAAGATGCTAAAGTGAGTATGTCTCGCCCCCACAATTTCCAAGTGAGCTTTCATTCTAATAATCCTAATGTTGAAGCCAAAAAAGTATATTTCTATATTTGGATAAGTCCTGAAAAGAATCGGCTAGAAATCAGTACCCATCTGTCAAATCAATATTCACAATTAACTGAAAAACAATCTTCAATCCTTTACGAGTTATTAACTGGTGAAAAACTCGTTGATTTAAATAAATAGAAATGACTCCTTTCATTATGTAAAGGAGTCATTTTTTTAAACGCTATGTAATTATTTATAGATGATGTCATCTTTTAATGTTGAAATCTTTGTTAATACTTGGTCAATATCTGCCTCACTTACTCCAAAATGTGCTAATGCATCATGAAGATGTTTCGCAATTGAGTTGAAGTGTTCTGGTTGAATATTCATTCCTTCATGTGCCTTTGCCATGGATGCTCCACCGTACTGATTTGGGCCACCTAATGCAAAGCTAATAAATTTCGTTTGGTGCTTTCTTTGCTTTTCCATATCCGTATCTTTAAAAAAGTGATTAACAGACTCATCTGCTAAAACTAGCTCATAAAAGTAGTCTACCACTTTAGAAATTGTACCTTCTCCACCAAATTTTTCATATAAATTTTCCATTTAATAGTCCTCCTCTGTTGTGTTTCTCACTATTCTCATAGGTATTATATTATGTAACTGTTTTCCTTGTTGTGATGTAAATCACATTAACAGTATTTTTTCCAAAAAAATCGACAAATATCTTTACTGTTTTTCTTTTATTTTCTCTCGAATACTTTCGAGCTCTTCTAATGATAGTTCACCTAGTGATTTTTTTATTTCTTCCTCAATTTGCTTTCGATTTCTTTCTCGATATTGGTCCCACCATTCTCTTAACCCTTCTGTATTCTTCAAAAGATATTCGATGTCAATTTCTTCAACCTCATCATCAGAAAGGTATTCCATGACTACTCCTAATAACCGATTTAATTTTTCTATTTCATCTTCATTGTGAACAGTGGAAGCTGGTTTTTTAGTAGTTTCTTGTTCAAATGTTTCTATTTCCGGCTCATCCATATTCGCAGTTGCAGGCTTTCTTGGCATAATTACTCTCCTAACGAAAAGAATCCTTAAATGTATTAGCTATTATAACCAAATGTTGGAGTAATCATGAGGAAATCATGTATATACGAGGCTATAGATGTATGTTTACTTCTATTTAAGTATAGTCTTTTTTAGGATATCATCGATTTGAAGGGTGATATCATCACTTTATTATATATATCATCGAATCTTCTACATATATCATCGAATTTTTCGAAATATCGTTTTTTCGACATTTTTCGCCGAACAACCAAACAAAAGAGCAAAAGTATTTACTTTGCTCAAAGTATAAATATATATCTTTCTTTTTTCTTGCAACCACGATTTTACCTTTATATTTACCAAACTTATTGAAGAAGTTTGGTTTCCCAACATTTTCAAAATATCTATTCCATTTGAACATTGTTAGAAATATTTTAAACGTTGGCTTGTAGTTTGACTTTTCTAATCCTAGTTTTTGTAAAATAATTTTTTGGTTTTACCACTACCAACAGAACCGATAATATGAATCTTTTTCGGATTAACTTTGTACACAGCTATCATCCTCACTTTTTAAAAAATTCCAGATTACTATTCTATGAGTTACACAATACCCACTCGTTCAAAACTTCTCCCTCTTCTAAAAGAACCCATCCATTCTTACGATAAAATTGGTTGAAGTCTGATTCTACCGGACATTTTGCATGGATCGGCATTTGGTTAATTTGTTTGAGCATTTCTTTTAATAAGCCTGTACCACGGTAACTTTTTTGTATAGCAAACTGATAAAGAGAGATGTTCTTAGTTGTCTTTTTCTCGTAAAATCGAACAGCACCGATGATTGCGTTGTCTTTCATTGCAACCATCATTTGTTTTCTTCTAACGGATGCGCGTATTCCTAGAGGACAGAGAAACTCTTGGGAGTATATCCCACTGTTCGAAATATCCATATTATCTTTAAAAAAGGACTCTACTTGTCTCGTAAGATTCGACTGAGCTATAACAATCTGCATGGAAACACCCCTAAACAAAAAGCGAACTTGTGTTCCTATAATTATAACCCAATTTTACCCATATATTCAAGAATAAAAGTAGGTTGACTCCTAATAAAGATTGTATAATAAAAAACATTACTGTTTTCAGTAATGCTCAGTAAAAAAATTTTAAGATTATTCTGGTTCACCCCAATTTATAAAGGGTGAAATAAAAACAACGTCTTTCCTTCCGTCCATTTGATTATAATCAACGACTTTATATCCTAGGCCTTGATATGCTTTTGTGCCACCATCTTTGTACATAGCGGTTTTTATGGCGAAAATGGGAGGCTTATTATTTTTAGCAAGACTAAAGTCTACGGTGAAAAATATTAGGGGCAATAATAAAATGATTAATATATATGTACCTTTTTTCTTCATAGTCCCTCTCCTTTTATAATATAGACTATTTAATAGAAGAAAAAGTTACTAAATGTTTATAATATCTCTTTTACTCTCCCTACGATACCGTCTTCAAGCATCACTTTGATCCCATGAGGGTGATTAGGGGAGTTTGTCAGGATTCTAGCAACCATCCCCTCTGTTAATTTCCCTGTACGCTGGTCCTGTTTTTGAACGACTCTTACTTTTGAACCTATTTTAATATTTTCTCTTTTTGTTCCAAGCATGTTGATACCTCCCTTTTAAAAGGATGACTACTGGTTGTAATCATCCCCTACGATTTATTTTTTTGCCGGGCTAACTTTTAGCTTTTTCCCTTTTATAGGGGTATTTTCTAAGGCTTGAATAACAACTGAACCTTTTCCATTTAGTATATCAACGTAAGTTAAGTTATCTTTTATGGTGATAATCCCTATATCGTCTGCCGTCACTCCTGGAATTTTTGCAATGGTCCCAACAAAATCTACTGCCCGAAGCTTTTTATTTTTTCCACCATTAAAATGAAGTTTCATGATTTCTTTATTGATTCGAGCGGTTTTGTTATTTCTTACAACTCTGCGGCCACTGATTTTTTCTTCAAATGCTTCTCTTCCCTTTTCGACTTCCTCTTGCGTTGGAACCTCCAGCTTCGGAATTTCAAAGCCAATATATCTTTCGATGGCTCTCACAAATTTGTCTTCGAATGGAGTAGCAAAGGTAATAGCGGTCCCTTTGTTCCCTGCTCGGCCGGTCCTTCCCGTACGGTGAACATAGCTTTCTTTTTCCATTGGTACATCATAATTGACAATTAAGGTTACATTATCCACGTCAATTCCTCTTGCTGCCACATCTGTTGCTACAAGATAGCGGAAATTCCCCATTTTAAATCCATCCATAACAGCAAAGCGATCTTCTTGCTCTAGTCCACCATGAAGTTTTTCACAAGAATAATTTGCCTCGTCTAATTCAGCAAACACCGTGTCCACATTTTCCTTTGTTCTACAGAAAATGATGCAACTATCAGGGTTTTCAACAACTGTTACATCTTTAAGGAGTGCAATTTTATCTTCCTCTTTTACTTCAATTAGGTGATGATCAATTGTATTCGTTGTTACACCACTTGTTTCAATCTCAACATGAGTAGGGTTGTTCATATATTCATGGCAGAGGTTCTCGACATCTTGCGGGAGAGTAGCAGAGAACACCATGGTTACACGGTTTGTTGGGAGTTCTTCTATAATCGCTTCCACTTCATCTATAAACCCCATATTTAACATTTCGTCTGCTTCATCTATAATTAGGTACTTAATTTCATCTAAATCTAATGTACCTCTATCAATATGGTCCATCATTCTACCAGGTGTTCCTACAACCACATGAGTTTTTTGCTTGAGTTCTTCTTTTTGCTTTGAAAAAGGTTCCTTCCCGTATACAGCCAGTGCTTTTATACGCTTAAAACGGCCGATATTCGTTATATCTTCTCGAACCTGAACGGCAAGCTCACGTGTTGGTGTAAGGATAATGACTTGTGGCTTTTTTTCTTCCCAATTGATGTTTTCACAAACAGGAATCGCAAAAGCAGCCGTTTTCCCACTACCCGTTTGAGACTTTACAACAAGATCTTGATTTTCCAATGCTTTAGGAATTACTTCCCTTTGAACTTCGGTTGGCGTTTCATATTTTAAAATACCAAGGGCCCTTGTAATTTCTTCGCTTAGTTTATAATCCTCAAAGTTTACACTCATCTTATAACCTCGTTTATTAAATTTCTCACTATACTAGGACAAACCTATTTCTATTTTGAATCAAGTGCCTGATAGGCTGTTTGATACTTCCCTCCATCAGCTACTACTGAATGGTACAACGCTTTTAGTGCGAAATTCTTTTCTAATCCATGCTCTTGAATCATTTCTTTTAATCGACTCTGCAAATCCGGATGGTCTTTTACAAGCTGTTTCATTTGAGACTTGAAATATTTCATGGCAAGATATCAACCCCTTCTGTTTTAGTTTGTCATTTTTACCGAATAAAATGACCATTCTTTAAACACAAAAAAAGGACCCTATAAAATAGAGTCCCAAAAGCAATTATGCTTTGTTTACGTTAACAGCTTGAAGTCCACGTTGACCTTGTTCTGTTTCGAAAGTTACTTTTTGACCTTCGTCTAATGATTTAAATCCTTCGCCTTGGATAGCTGAGAAGTGAACGAATACATCGCCGCCGCCTTCCATCTCGATGAATCCGAAACCTTTTTCTGCGTTAAACCATTTTACTGTACCTTGTTGCATGTTTGTATCCTCCTGCGTGGAATTGTTCCACATTTTATTACTATTAATGCTCAATTAGGTATCAAAGGCGAAAAGTTTAAATACTCATTCATTCCTTACAGACCGAACAAAAATAACTTCTTAATCATAACAGACAAATCTACAAAAAGCAAATGCAATAAATCATTTTTAGGACGAGTGTAAAAATATATGATATGATAGACAGGTCAAGGGAAATTATGTAATGTTATTTTTTCAATAGTAAAAGGTGAGTTCCTATTGTAATAGTACTATTACATGGATAATATAAAAACAAACATACTGTGAATGAATAGGAGAAAAAACATGCTTGAGATAAAGACATCTACTGTCAGCGATGGTGAACATAATAGAGGAGTATTTGCGACGCGTGATATTAAAAAAGGTGAATTGATTCACGAAGCACCTGTAATTCCATACCCGAACGAGCAGCATGAGCATATTGAAAAGACATTGCTAGCTGACTATGCTTTTGAATACGGTATTAACCACACAGCATTTTTACTTGGATATGGGATGCTGTTTAACCATTCTTATGATCCGAATGCCACTTATGAAATTAACTTCGATAACCATACTTTTGATTACTACGCTTATAAGGATATTAAAGCGGGCGAAGAGGTTTTCATCAACTATAATGGTGAAGAAGATAATATGGATCCGCTTTGGTTTAATAAAAATGAAGAAGAATCGGATAAAGATGAAGAATAAATCTACGTTTAAAGGCGCTAACCTACTGAGGGTTAGCGCCTTCTTTTTTTTATAATACCCTAATAAGGATAACGCCTTAGATGGCTTGTTCATACTGACCCTGATAGACACGATTTCTACCGTTTTGTTTGGCAGAATAGAGCGCTTTGTCACATTCAATGTATAAAGTCTCTAACTGTGTATATTCAGTTGGAACAATCGTCAAAACTCCAATACTAAGTGTATAAGTGACAGGTAATTCTGCATTATCCATTCTTGTACATGTCCTTACTCTTTCGGCGAACTCCAGTGTTTTTTTCTCATTCATTTCAGGAAGAATGATGGCAAATTCATCTCCACCATATCGGCCGAATAAGTTTTCAGTGCCAACTAATGGGGTTATTCGATGACAAAGGTCCTGTAAAACTCGGTCCCCTACCTCATGACCATATTGATCATTAATCTTTTTAAAATAATCAATATCAAAAAGGAGTAAGGATATTGGTTTATTATTTTTTGCGCATGTTATTAGAAGATCTTTCGTATGTAATATAAAGGTTCGACGGTTTAATATGCTAGTTAGATCATCATAGCTTGCTAAACGGTATAATTCCTCATCCGCTTCTTCCTTTAATAATAAAATAAACCCTGTATTCCCTAAGATCATGACAAGATAGAGAGACAAGAAGGAAAAAGTTTGAATGATTCCCGGTGTGAAAATGCCCATTGTTTGATTGGATAGGAGTGCAGCTATTCCTCTAGCCGTCAAGAAAATAATCACTAATGAGTAGAGACAACCCATGATCTTTAATAGTAAAGTAGAGTTCTTTCTAGCAAATAAGTAATAAGCCGGAATCACGAGTACAATCGATGAACCAAAAGAAGCAAAGGCAACCCTTAAGCTTTCATTATTATTCATCACTATTATTAGGTGAAAGCCAACAACATTATTAATCGTAAAGAATACATACAGTCTTTTCATTTTATAGTCATACTTCTTTAGGTATTTCATAATGGAAATAGCTTCAAGAGAAGATCCAAGAAAAAGGAGAGTATTTGCCAATGAAATGGTAAGGATATCAGGTATCCCCCCACGTATTGTGATCAATAACCAAGCAATCCCCTGAAAACACTTTGCAATAAAAAAGGTATTAAAAACCGAATCTTTTTTATGGTTTCTCCAGTAGGAACTAATCAGGATAACTGTAAAAAAATGTCCTACAACAAGAGTAATAAAAATCGTCTTCATATCCAACAGTAAATCCACAACATCACCAAGCCTGTTCATTTAAGAAAATCCGAACAAATAAACCTCATTATAACAGACTTAGATAATATTGGGTGTTACTAAAATAGTAGATTTTGTGAACTTTTATATTACCCTTTATGATGATTTTCCTCCTCAGAAGTCATATAGGGATCATTATTATCACTTACACACATCATTCCTGAGTCTGGTAAAAATAAAAAAGTTCTTTTAATGTGACATCTGTCGTCGACAATGGTTTTCAGCTTTGCCGCTAGATTTCGTTTCGCCTCAAGTCTAGTGGACTTCATATTGACTAATATAGATTCACCGTTCTTAAAAATAACTTTACAGTGCTGTGCATCCAGTGGTATTACTCTAGCGATATGTGCCAGTGAGAACCAAGTGCATTCATCGTTGTCTGGGGAGTGCGTGGGGAACCAGTACATGTTTAAAGCAGCACAAATAACTATTGGCGGCATATGGTGTCTTCCTATAACAGATTTTGCTCCTTTAACCGCTCCTTCAAAAGATTCAGCAAAAAACAATAACGTATCTTCGATCAATTTTTTAGAAGATTTATCTACTTTATGCTTGCCCTTTTTATCAAACACTAAAGAAGTTAGATTCCCACATTGATCATAACGAGATGAAACCGCCATCGTATTCTTAGTAAGTACCCCACCGAATGTATTCATATTTAGTCCCCCTTAATAATTAAATATTTTGTCGAAACCTTTCTTTCCCAATAAGAGTTTTTATTTGAACCGAGTATTTCTAATAATTGCACTCATGCTTGTCTTATTCACATAGAACGGGTCACCTCTTTAATAACATGATATTCGTAATTAAAATTGATCTGTGATGGATGGTTGAATGATTTAGCATGAGGTCGTTACAAGTTGCAGAATGTAAGCGAAACAACAGGAGGGTTGCGTACCTAGATGGTTTAGGATGAGAGGATGATTCTGTAGACCTGATATTTTGACAAATATCTCACTCCTTTTACATTATTATGCAATAAACCTTATATTTAGTAAATTATAATTTCAAAAAAATTGATAGGTATATATCTATCCTGAAATCCCTATCTAATAGACTTATTGACAAGTAAAAAATTGTAGTTATAATTATATATTTCCGTATGTTGTTTTACTTATTTTCATAAGAATAAATGCAATATTATACATTCATTCAACCCTTTATTATGACTTTTTAAGCTTTTTACATAAATTCATAAAGTTTTCAATATTCCAAATATTACTTATAAATAAGGTAAATCAACATATTTCAAGTAAGGTTAAACTCAGGGTCCGAGTTGATAGGTTTACTAGATTGTCACAAATTTGCCTAAAGAGACACACTTTTTTTATTTATTCCCATTTATAATAGGAGAAAAGAATGGCAGGTGGGGAATAATGGAAGTCGCTTTAGATATAACACTGACCGATTTACAGCAACAAATCCAGCGTGAGAGGGAAGGTTTAATTCAACTTGGTCTTCAATATGGTCTGTTACACCCATTCACCATTCAAAAAAGTCAGGAACTTGATGTGTTGATCGTTCTCTATCAGAAGAAAGTTCTAAACCAATAATCTTTCCAACGAAAATAGTGGATTTTAATAGACGCAAAGAGGAGTGTCCTTCACTTTTATAGAAGGCGCACTCCTCTTTGTTTATTTTGCTGTACTAGTCTTATTCATAAATTTCAGAAGATCTGTTAATAGAATACTAAAAGTGGAAAGGTGCTCTTCAATTCGGCCAGGGAATTTTTCTTCAATAAAATCAATCGTGTCATTTGACGTATGCCAAATACTACCATGCTTCTCTGTTTGAGTGTATCCATCTTTGTCTCCAATTTCCCAGTTTGTTGCCTCGAAATAGCCAATCGGAATACCTTTATCTTTAAAAGGTGCATGGTCGCTCCAGTCACCCGTAGTACCTACCGGATAGTGTGGATTCAGGCCGGGATTCGTTCCGACATTCAACTTTTTCTTTTTAGCAATTTCAAGAGCTTGATCACGGATAAAACCGTCTTCACCTTCACTTCCATACACATACATATTATCCCCAACAGCAAGGCTGTCTAAGTTAATCATTCCTACCGTATTGTCGATTTCTGTTTTACTCATTTGGTTCGCATAAAAATTGGATCCTTGCAGTCCCACTTCCTCTGCTCCAAACGCAATAAAGACAATTGAATAAGGTGTTTTCACATTTTTCAGTACTTCAGCTACTTCAAGCATGACACCGACACCTGATGCGTTGTCATCAACTCCAAGTCCCTTGTCTACTGAATCATAATGGGCACCTACGATAATTTGTTTAGTGGATTTACCAGGTTTATATGCAACTATGTTTGAAGAATTGTAGGCTGTACCTCTTCTAGTATAACTAAATTCTTGAACCTCCGTTTTAAACCCCATACGTTCAAACTGACTCTTAATATACGTTTCTGCTTTTCTCTCATTCTCAGAACCGGCTACTCTTTTCCCAATCTCATAAGCCAAATAATTCATATGCTCATAAGCCATGGCACCATTTTTATGAACTAATGAGGGGTCATATGTAGTGGTTTGTGCTGAGACTCCTCCCAAAACTGAAAGTAGACCAAAAAGCATGGCAATCAGCGAAAATGATAACTTTCTTTTCATGCTATTCCCCTTTCCAACCTGAGATTACGTTACTCGACCATTATATTCTGTATCTTTAAAAAACAGACTGTTACATTCAAAACATGCCTATGACTTTCCTTTGGAAGGTGGTTAGCATTCTGTTATCCCTGTTTTTTTTGGTAAAGGTCTTATTTTTTTGCAAATAGTGCGAAAATGGCACACTTTTAAAAAAAAAACGTCTAAACTACCCTTTAATTTTTTCTTTTCTCCTAAGGAATTTTAAGAAAACTCTCCCCTTTTACGTTTAAAAAGTTCATTTTCTTCCATTCGTCTAAATCGTGTGAACTCGGTATGTTTGTCTTACCCGGGAATACAATAGCAAGCGCGCTTTCTAGAAGGAAGAGTCATGGAGCGTTTTGACCAGTTAGTAAGAGAGAATCAGGCGATGATTTATAAACTTATACAAAACTTGCATATCTATAAAAATGAGGACGAGTTTTATCAAATTGGCCTTATCGCATTATGGGAAGCTAAGGAACGTTATATTGAAGGAAAGAGTAAATTTTCTACTTATGCCTATTCGTTTATAAAAGGTCGGCTTCTGAATGAGTTGAGTAGACAAAAAAACCTTGAGGATAGAAATGTATACCCTACTGAAGAATTCTGGGAGTTGATTGAAGATGAGCGAGAACATAATGAAGTCAATAAAATAATGTCTTACTGTACTGGCTTAAATCTAACAAGGAATCAGCTTAAATGGGTTCTTTACACTGCTGTTGGAAACTTATCACAAATGGAGATTGCAGAAGTTGAGGGTGTGTCAGTCTCGGCCGTAAAAGCATGGCGGAAAGGGGCTGTTCAGAAGCTTAGTAATAAATACGGAAATGAATTTAATTAAAGTCATTTACCGTGGACGAATTCCTTACCATTAAAAATTGTGGTAAGGAATTCGTCTTTCTCATTGTTTTTCATGGATTTATCCAATCATTCAAAAACTTTATATTGCACCTTCTATTCATATTATGGTAAAAATGTATTGGGCACTTTGTCACATATTGTACAATTTTGCAGTGATAATTGTCACGCTTTGTCATTATATTTATTTTATATACCATCCCATCAGAGACAGACATAAGTATGGAACGTGAATTTCAATATGAAAGGAAGCAAAATCTATGAAACTTACTGTCATGAAGAAAATGTATATGGGCTTTTACTCCGTTCTAATATTAATGGCGGGGATTGCAGGACTTGGTTTCTATCAGGTGTCGAACGTGGATAATGTTTACACCGATTTACTTGAGGACCGAGTAAGTAAAATTAATCTTATTAAAGAATTACAACTGACTTTAAAAGACCAACAATATCATGCTCGTGGATATTTATTAACGGGCTTAGATCAAAATCTGGATACATATAAAGGGTCGATGGATCATTTTTCAAAAGCTGCTCAAGATTTACATGCTATTATTAATGTTGATAAAATGAATCTTCTAATTGAAGAACTTACTCTGAATCATGAGCAATACTCTGGTACTTTTTTACAAGTAGTTGAATTAAAAAAGCAAAATAAAAACGAGGAAGTCGCCACTGCTACTAAGAACATTGGACCTGTTGTACAGCGTATGGACGAAATCCTTCTTGAAATGTTGACCATTCAACAAGATTTAGTCGATAAAGGTAGTGAACAAGTTAATGGAGATGTTGAAAATACTAAAACTCAATTATTGCTGTTAAGTGTTTTGGCATTATTAACAGGTTCCATAATTGCCTTCTTTATCAGCCGAAACATTAGTCGACCGATAGTTCAAATATCAAAATCTGCTGATAAAATTGCAGCTGGTGACCTCACTAGTAACAATCTAGTTATAAAAAACAAGGATGAAATTGGTCATTTAGCTCATTCATTTAATGTTATGTCCAATAATTTAAGAGAAATTGTTAACCAAGTTAGAACAAACGCAGAGCATGT
The DNA here is from genome assembly GCF_034427655.1 of Robertmurraya mangrovi. Lineage (NCBI taxonomy): Bacteria > Bacillati > Bacillota > Bacilli > Caryophanales > Bacillaceae > Robertmurraya > Robertmurraya mangrovi. The sequence continues at coordinate 160,563 of NZ_JAXOFX010000003.1, read as the reverse complement.
AGCTTCTACTTCAGAGGAATTAAGCGCTAGTTCTATTGAAACAACAAGAGCAACAGAACAAATTTCGAATTCAATTCAAGAAGTGGCGGCTGGTTCTGACAAACAAGTGGAAAGTGCTTTACAAGCAAACAGTATTGTAGTTGAAATTTCAAATGGTATGAACCAAGTAGCAACTTCTATCCAATCTGTTGCAGACACTACTGTAAGCGCTACTGAGAAGGCCATGCTAGGTTCAGAAGTGGTTACTCAAACAATCCAACAAATCAAAGAAGTTCATGAAACAGTTGACACAACTGCTTCTGTTGTTAACTCTTTAGGCAAAAAATCTCAAGAGATTGGTAATATTGTAAGCTTAATTACAGAAATAGCCAATCAAACCAATCTTCTAGCTCTTAATGCTGCCATTGAAGCAGCCCGTGCAGGAGAGCAAGGTAAAGGCTTCGCGGTTGTAGCTGATGAAGTTCGTAAGCTAGCCGAACAATCGGGGCAAGCAGCCGGCCAAATTAGTGGTCTTATTCAAGAAATTCAACATGAAGCTGATAAAGCCGTTTCTTCTATGAACGATGGAACACAATCGGTTCAACTAGGATTACAATCCGTAAAGGAAACAGGTGAATCATTTAAGGAAATTGTTAATTATATTGAGGAAATATCGAAACAAAGCCAAGAAGTTGCAGCTGTTGTTGAAGAAGTTAATGCGAGCTCACAAGGCATGGTACAATCAATGGAAGCAGTATCCTCTATCTCCGAACAAGCTGCCGCTAATACTCAAAATGTATCTGCTGCTGTCGAAGAACAAACGGCTTCCATGGAAGAGATTGCTTCATCTGCTGAATCATTAAGCAGAATGGCTGAAGAACTACAGATGACGATTAGTAAATTTAAACTATAATTTATAAAGTATTAGAAGCCTATACCTTAAGTCTTACAAGGTATAGGCTCTTTTCATTTTACTAGTATTTTCAATATTTAGCTCATAAAAGTTACAATGCAAATATAATATTTGTATTTTTTTCCAGATAATATCGTATACTTATTATATCTACTAGCCCGTTTCCATTTTTTAATTTATAAACTATCTAAGGAGAGGAAACATCATAAATCCTATTTTTATTTTCACTGCCCTTGTTTTATTTGTTTTAGCATTTTTCGTCGGTGTCAGGAGACAAACCTGGCTACTATCCGGCTATAATCAAAGTCGAGTTAAGGACAAAGAAAAGTTAGCAAAGCTTATTGGTTCCTATAGTTTTGTCATTGGTATGGTTATGTTAGGTGGTGCGTTTATTGACCATCCAGATACTCAAATCCTCTTTCCTATAATGGTGATTGGCTATGTAATCTTAGTAGGTTATGTAAATATAAAAATGGTTGAATAAAGAAAAACAGCAGAAGGACATTTACCCCTGCTGTTTTTCTTATCGATTAGAATCGAAACTTATTAAGTTCATTTTGTAATTCTCCAGCTAATTCTCTTAAAGTGGATGCAGAAGAAGTGACCTCTTGCATAGAGGCTAATTGTTCTTCTGATGCGCCGGCCACACTTTGTGAGTTAACAGATGTATTTTGCGCGATTTCAGCTAATGATTTAACGGTTTTATTAACTTGTTGAGCTGAAGTAGATGCTTGTACAGAGAATGTGGATACTTCATTCATTTTTTCTGATACGAGTTGAATCGATTGTAAAATTCGACCAAAGGCTTGTCCGGCTTCCGTAATGACGCTAGTCCCCACTTCTACTTCTTTAGTCCCTTGATCCATGGATTGTACTGCGGATTCGGTCTCTTTTCGTATATGGTTGATTAAGACGGCAATCTGATCGGCCGATCGTCTTGATTCCTCAGCTAGTTTGCGAACTTCATCTGCCACAACAGCAAATCCGCGACCGTGTTCCCCTGCACGTGCAGCTTCAATGGCTGCGTTTAATGCTAACAAATTGGTCTGTTCAGCAATACCTGTTATGACACCCAAAATTTGTCCAATTTCTTTTGAACGCTCTCCCAGTTCGGAAACTAAAGTAGATGTAGCCCCAACAGAAGTCTGGATGGATTGCATCTGGAAAACAGCTTTCTGCACAAGGGTATTCCCTTCTTCTGCTTGCTTAGTTGTTGTATGTGATTCTTTAGCAGCTACTTTTGAAAAATCGGCAATTCGTTCCATACCGATCGACATTTCTCTCATTTCTTGCGCGCTTTCATTTGCACTTTGGGAGGAGGTCTCCGCACCAAATGCAATATTTTGAATAGATGTCGTCACTTGCTCAGCTGAAGAAGCAGACTGTTCCGCTGATACCATAAATTGCTCTGAAGATGCGGCTACTTGATTGGATGTTTCAGATACTCTTTCTAGTAGCGACTTTAGATTCGCTACCATTGTATTTAATGCTAAAATTAATCGCCCGATTTCATCTTTTGATTTTACTTCTATCATTTTCCCTTGAAGGTCCCCTTTTGCAATTGCTTCTAATCCTTTCACGACAATCGCAATTCCTCTTGAGATATTTCCCGCGTTATACACCGCGACCACTATTGCTAAAATGATGGCTAAAACGGATGAAATAATGATAAACGTTTCTGACTGCTTTGCCTCTGTCTGTACCTCAGTCGCTTGTTTTTTAGTAATGTTATTTTGAAGTTCTACTACCTTGATCCACGCATCAATAGCTCCCTGACTATACGCAAGGCATTTTTCCTCCATCAAACGAATGGCTTCTTCTTTTCTACCACTATCGTATAAAGGAATAATTTCTTCGGTTACTAACTTTCTCCACTTAGTGGTCTTTTCATCTGCATCTTGTAGGCTAGCTTTTATTTGATCTGAAATTCTACCACTTGTAACGGCCTCTTCTAAGATTTTTTCTGTTTCAATCGCTTTTTCTGTTTCCGCTAAAAATTGTGTTTTAGAATCACTCCGGTTAAAGAGAATATAATCTCGAGCAATCTTTGCACGATTGGCCACGCTAAAGGTCATTGAATTAGCTGACTCTAAAAAGGCCATGTCATTCGAGGTGATATTCTCTACATCATCTGTTATTGAATTAATTGTTATGAAGCTATAACTGGCCATCGCTACTAAAATTAATAATACAATTGCAAATCCTGTTAAAATCTTACCTTTAATGCTTTTCATAGAACCTCCTAAGTGATGTTTTCTTTAGTTGCAAAAAAAGAAGATAATCTAGGACTATTTTTCTTTATTATATAGGAATCAGTTCCTATATCATACAACAGAATAGGAATAGATTACTATAGATTTTCATTATTTTCACTATATTTATAAAGTTTACCATTCGACAAATAAGACACATTTATGTAGAAACGTCCGTTTTTAACAAAAAAAACGCACATATTAGACGAATCTAACATGTGCGCTTTAATCCTACCTTTTCTTTTTCTTAGAGTTATCAACTGCTGCCAGCTTATTTTTATTAATGGTTTCTAAAGCTACTTGTACATTAAATTTGTTTTCCTCGATTTGTTCAACATTCGTTATTTTTCCTTTACGGCCTTTAATTCGAATGTCTTCTCCAACGGATGGAACCTGCTTACGTAGCTGATTTAATAATTGATTTCTGTTTTCATAATAATATACAACAAACATTTCTCTCACCTAACCTATATGTTTAGTATGTGGTACAAGCTTTCTTTCTATTAAAATATGGATGGATGGGAGAATTTAGAACCAATAATTGTACATAAAAAAAGCTTATAGACATTTACTCATCTACAAGCTTCTAATTTCTATATTTAATAAATTCATCATTTCTTTGTGTGAAACAGGCGGGCTGAAGAAGTAGCCTTGAAGTTCATGGGCACCAATTTGTTCAACTAACATTTTTTCCTCTTCTGTTTCAATACCCTCTGCTACAACATTTAAAGAAAGTCCTTTCGCTATTTCCAAAATTGATTTCACTAATAGGGCTTTCCTTTCATTTTGATCAATGTTGCTAATAAATTGGCGGTCAATTTTAATTTCGTCAATCGGCAATTGCAGAAGCTGATAGAGAGAGGAATAACCCTTTCCAAAGTCATCAATAGAAATAAGTACTCCTAAACGTTTTATTTTTTCAATCACTTGTGCAACATGAGCTGGGTTTTTAATAAATACACTTTCCGTAATTTCTAGTTTTAAATATTTGGGATCTAATCCTGAAATGTTTAGCGCTTTTTCAATCAAACAAGACAAGTAGTCTTGTTGAAAATGCTTTGCGGATAGGTTCACCGATACAGGAACTCGCAGCAGCCCTTCTTCTTGCCACTTTTTATTTTGTTTACACGCTTCAACAAGAGCCCATTCATCGATTGGTAAAATGAGTCCAATTTCCTCCGCTATCGGGATGAAGGTAGCTGGTGAAATGCTTCCTAATTCGGGATCATGCCAACGAAGTAGCGCCTCCATGCTAGTCACTATCCCACTTTGCGTTTTAGGCTGATAGTATAAGGCAAAACCGCCCCTGTCCACGACTGCCCGCAGAGCATTTTCAATTACTAACCTCTCTTTGAAGCGATTTCTCATAGAGTCATCAAAGAACTGCGCAACATTTCCACCGTTTTCTTTCGAGATATACATCGCGATATCGGCACTTTTTACAAGAGTATTCAAGTCCTTCCCATCATTTGGATACATACTAACCCCTACACTTGAGGTAATATACAAAGATTGTCCATGAATGGGAAAAGGAGTCTGGAATTCTTCAAGTATTTTATTTATCGTCCCTTCCACTTCGGTTCGATTTTCCACATGGTTTACAATAACAAATTCGTCTCCACCAAGGCGGAAAATTTCCGTTTTATCGTCATGTAACAGACTTAAACGATTCGCAGCCATTTGTAACAGTTCATCGCCTGCATCATGGCCAAGTGTATCGTTAATTTGTTTAAATTGGTTTAAATCAATAAAAATAATCGCAAGCTTACCGTTTTTCTCTGTCTCAATTAAGTTTTTCACGTACTCTTGAAAGTGAAGACGGTTCGGTAAATTAGTTAAGATATCATAATAAGCTAAATGATGGAGTTGATCTTCAGACTCCCTTAACTTATTCGTTTGTTTTTGAAGCTTCTCATTCATTTCATTACTTTCTCGAAATAACTCTTTTAATTTATCAGCCATCTTCATTAAGTTTTGCGTCAGCAACCTTAATTCAGAAACATGAGCTTGTGGCCATGTGATAGTTTCTAATTTTGATAGTTTCTGTGGTAATCCAGTCGTTGAGGTGGTTAATTGTTCTAGATGCCTCATAAAAATACGACTTACTGCCTGTACAAGAATTAATAAACATACAGCAAACAGAAGAGATAATTGAAGCTGATCTAGGAAGTAATTGAAAATCGGCATTTGATATTGACTAATCGGAAACGATATAATCATTGAAATTGCTAGATTTTCATTCGTGCTCTTATATAAATAGAACCCTTCACTCCATTGATTAATGAATATTTCATCCTCAAGGTCCTTTGGAACAGCAATTAAAAAGTCCAAGGAAACAGATTTTAATTCATATATTTCATCTAAAATAAAAGGTTGCTGTATTTGCATGTCTTCATTAGTGGAAGCCATCATCCGTTGATTCTCGTCAATAATTATAATATCCAGTTCTTCTATCCTATGACGTAGAACTAAGTCATTTAACTCGTCAACATGCTCATGAAGATGCTTTAAATCATCTTTGTTCCATCTTTCTAACTCTTTATTCAGATGATTTACCGTACTTTTTGCTTTTCTAATACTTTCCTCTTCATTAAACTCGTGTGCATTCCATGTACCAGCCGCTACGCTTAGAAAGAACGGTACTAGAATAGAGATAAACGTTAAGTGGGACAAAAATTGATGAATAGACACACTATTTTTATTAATTTTTTTAATGAAATGATAAAAAGGAAAGTACGCTAACAGCATATCGGCCATCAACACATTAAACAGTCCGTTAATGATCACCTTAGAAACCTCGAAATAAAGAGGCGCCCCTTGTAATGTATTCCAATGGAAAGTAATTAAAGCAAACAATCCAAAGGTTAACCAATAAAGGGCATCGACAAAAAACATTTTTGCTTTTTTTCTGTTCGTGAAAAAAGCACCTACAAAGATTAACTCTGTTAGAAAAATTAAACTATAGGCTATATTAGTATAATTATAGGAAATGACTAAAAATACAGATAGTCCAGACAGAATGGCTAATGGAAGTCCGTACAATCTTAGAATCAAGAATAAAAATACACTGGTAAAAGTAAATGTAATTCCATAAACAAACGTTAAGTTATAAGCAGAGCAAAAAAGCACCAACCCAATTAGGATGGCTAAAAGAAACAATTCATTCATTTTGATTTGTTTGATATTGAGCATACAAGACTCCTAATGGACGAAATATGTAAACATATGATTTTGCAATAATCATATATATTATGTAGTAAAAAGATTTATTTTAAATTTTAATATAGAAATATATTACAATATCTTATCATATGTGTCATTTTATGGATATATTTCTGTTACTAAAGAGGAGTTTTGACCTACCACAAGAGAACAGTTCTTCTAATGACGAGACTTTATAACTATTTAAACTATAAAGACCTTATTCCTGGTTAGAATAAGGTCTCTATTTATTATAAGTTTTATTCATACTGCCTTATTTATAGTGCCACAAAGGCGATTTTACAAAAAAAGCAAAGATGAGGATATTAAAGATCGAAGCAGCTAAAAATAGCCAACTCGGCTCCAGCCAATCGGCCACCCAACCTGCTGAAAAGATAGCAAATGGCATTCCAAGCTTAAACATAGACCCTGTTATTCCACTTATACGACCCATCAAATGTACGGGAGTGGTTTCTTGTCTGAATGTCCAAATGCATACAGAAAAAATCGTTAAAAACACCCCCTCTAAAAAGAGGGCAAATCCTAGTACATAAAGATTGTTTGAAAGGAACATTAATAAAAAGGCTAGTGATGTAAAAGGAATACTCCATCCTAGTAAATAACCTATGGACCAATTTTTCCGGAGTCTAGTGACTAAACCACTTCCCACTAAGCCCCCTAACCCTGCACATGAGAGCACAAGCCCGACTTCCGAATTGGATAATTGTAGGTCATCCTTCGCAAAGAAAATTACCACTGCATCTACCATACCCGTTGTGGAATTTATAAATATGACTAAAATGGTCATGAACCATAAAGGGCGGTTTTTTCTCAACTCTCTCCAGCCTTCTTTTAAATCTTCCCAAAGATTCGTGTCCTTTCTATCAATTTCTTCGTGGTGATCCAGAAACATCATAGAGACAAATGAAATTAAAAAAGCGGCTGATGTAAATATGAATCCTTGATGAATGTCTGACATCATAAGAATCATACCGGTTAAAGCGGGTCCCATAATCCCAACAAATGTTGTAACAAATGAAAAAGAAGCATTGGCTGGTGTTAGTAATTCATTCGGTAACACTTGCTTTACCATACTGAATCTCGCATTAAAGTAACCGTAGCTGCAAGTCATTAATAGAAACCCTGATAAATAAAATAGAAAGATGGGCTGAATTCCTAGTTCAATTAAACTGTAAAGAATGGCCAAAATAAGAGCCTGTAACGCCGTCATCCAAAGGGACCAACGTTTTTTGTTGACCCGGTCCACAATCACTCCAATAATTAGAGCAAATAATAGATTAGGAAGAAACTCAATACCTCTCATCGTCGACATCGTAACAGACGATTGGGTGAGTTCATATAAAAACAACGGGAGTGCAAGTTCATATACCTTACTTCCCACAGCGATAATCGTTCCTGAAAACAATAATATTAAAAAGTTTTTATTATTCCAAATAGATGGTTGGCTATGTGTAGCCAATATTTCTTTATTTACTACTGACATAAGTTTCTCCCCTTTTTTTAATTCCCTTAACATATATTTTTATCTTTTTAAACCATGAAAAAAAGTGTAAAGTGAAAATATCGAATTTCACCTTTTTTCAGGAGACATATATGTTAATAGAGGAACATTATTTAAATCTAAAAAATTATTATATGAATCAAATGATTGGAGAAACCTTTAACGTTAAATTAGATGAAATTAGTGATGCACTTGCCTGCACTAGAAGAAACGCAAATTTTCTCCTTTCTCGAATGGTCGAAAAGCAATGGATTGAATGGACTCCTGGTAAAGGACGAGGTCATTCTTCACAACTGGTTTTTCTTCAAGCTCCAGAATCTCTAATTCTAGAAATTGCTAAGAGAAAAGTATTACAGAATAATTTAAAAGGAGCCCATGAGTTTTTAGATTCAATTACTTGTGAAAACTCTGTTCTATCATCCTTTTCGTCTTGGCTCCATGCGCAAATGGGCTTTCAGGTGGAAGACTACAAACTCCATTCCATTGAACGACTCCGGTTCCCTTTTTATAGGCCGATTTTAAATCTCGACCCAGCCTTTTCTACAAGAAGAACTGAGTCCCATATTGTCACGCAAATCTTTGATACTCTAGTCTGTTACAACTCGAAAACACACTCAATAGAATCACATTTATGCCATCATTGGTTCACTAACGAGGAGCAAACCGTGTGGACGTTTCATCTAAGGAAAGGGTTATTTTTTCACGACGGTAAGCCGTTAACCTCTTTGGATGTAAAATATACGATTGAGAGAATTCAGAATCCGAGGACGAACTCCCCTCACCGATGGATGACGGAAGATATATGTAAGGTCACAACTCCACATGAACGTATAATTCAAATTAATTTAGTGAAACCTAACTCCATTTTTGACCATTATTTGAGTAGAACGACTTTTTCAATCGTACCGAAGCACATACCCAATTTTTCACCCGAGATGCCTCTTGGGAGCGGCCCCTTTTTTGTAAAACAAAATGACTCCTCTCGTCTCGTTCTTGCAGCGAATGAGAGTTATTTTAAGGAGAGAGCGACCTTAGATGTGATTGAAATTTGGGTTATACCGAACTATAACGGGATTGAAACCATGTCGTTTGAACAACTAATGCCTCTATCAACGAGCGGATTAGAAGAGAATTCCTCTTTTAGTGAGATTAAAAATGTGGAAATTGGCGCCAACTATATCGTTTTTAATATGAATAAAAGTGGACCACAGCATAGTAAAGATTTTCGAACGGCTCTTCAATATGTGTTAAACCGTAGACAAATGATTGCCGAATTAGGAGGTTTGCGAGAAACCCCGGCTTTTTCATTTATACCAGGTCAGGGGATTGCAACCATGGCTTGCGATCATCAATTAAAGTTAGCCCAAGAATATTTAGTTCGCTCAGGATATAAAGGAGAAAAACTTCTATTATTTACTTATGAAATGAAAATCAACGAAGATAATGCCAAGTGGATTAGGAAACGGGCATCAGAAATCGGAATTAATATAGAAGTGGTCGTACACTCCGCTCCTGATTTAGGAAAAATGGAGGTCATGCTGCAAGCTGACCTAATTACAGCTGGCGAAGTATTTGATCTTCCGGTTGATTTAGGACTCATTGACATGTTCCAACGTGGAAATTCGTTTGTCGGGGGATGTTTGGATTCTAGATTAAAAGATATAAAACAAAGCTTTATTGAGAAGACTCTTTCAATGAGTGATAGTGAAGATAGATTAAACACTTTACTAGAATTAGAAGCGGTATTATTAGCGGAACGTGTCTTACTGCCACTCTTTCATAGCAGGCAAAGTGTCTATCATCATGACTCCCTAAAGGGTGTAACGCTAAATCAGCTTGGGTGGATGAATTATCGGGACCTTTGGATTGATTATGGGGTTGGTGAAGATTAATACGGTTTGAGGATCCAGGATAGAAGTAAGCCAAGGCTATTTTGCGTTATTCCTAAGAAAAGCTACTTTCGCGGATATATGAAAATTCCCGCGGATAAATATAGCTAAGGTACCAGGAATTTATTTCGCCGATACCCTATTTCGTATAAATAAGACTCTTTCTCTACAAATTTATCATGGATAAACCTATTCTTTTCACAATAAATGCTTTAATTTTCACAAATAAGCGGGCGACACACAACCAAATACAATTAAAACAAAAACTGCCGGAGTCCCTATCCGGCAGCTTTTTCAACTCTATCAAACACATATAAATTTTCCTCATTGCTCACGCACGTAACTTGATCATTGATTTCTACTTTACCAGTCACTCTTCCTGTCACTCTTAACCCATCTGCAAGCTCCACCAACGCTACAGTATATGGAGCAAGATGGGCAAATTCACTTGAGGACACATGTATGGTTGTATGTGTGAAAACGGTCCCTTCTCCTGGAACTTCTGTTAAATGAAACTCCGTACTTTTACAATTGGAGCAAACCCATTTTCGTTGAACGTATTTTTTCTGACATTGTGCGCATTCATGAACGGGAATATGTGCCATTATGACCCCACCTTTTCGAAAATGTGAACGGTTGAGTAGGCTCCCGTTCCGCCAAGGTTTTGTGCTAATCCAATTCGAGCATTGTCAACTTGGTTACAGCTAGTGCCTCTTAATTGAGAGACTACTTGGTAGATTTGAGCCAAGCCAGTCGCTCCGATTGGATGTCCCTTAGATAGTAAGCCACCACTCGTATTTACTGGAACTTTACCCCCATGCTTTGTTAACCCTTGCTCAACAGCTTCCCAACCCCTACCTTTATCAAAGAATCCTAATTCTTCAATCGCTAACACTTCTGTCATAGAAAAGCAGTCATGAAGTTCTACAACATCAATGTCATTCGGACCTAATCCTGCTAGTTCATAGGCTTTATTGGCTGATTCACGAATGGCTGGGATGCTAAGTAACTCTACTGATTCCTGCATTTGAGTCGTTCCGGATGCTTGAGCGGAGGAACGTACAACCACGCCGTTTTCCCCTTTGGATAAAACGATTGCTGCTGCTCCGTCCGTTGTTGGTGAGCAGTCAAACAGCCCCAAAGGCTCTGTGATCATACGAGCGGACATGATTTCCTCGATAGATGTTGGCTTTTTAAATTGTGCCAAAGGATTCCCTAATGCGTACTCTCTATTTTTCAATGCAACCATCGCTAAGTGCTTTTTAGAAGCCCCCGTTTCGTAAAAATAGCGATTCGCTAGGTTCCCAAAAAATCCTGGAAATGTTAGTCCGGCATTTTTTTCATTTGAATCATTATCCATTGCCGCATTAATTGCCCGGGTAGTTTCTTCGGTTGACGCATGCTTCATCTTTTCTACACCTGCAACAAGCACATGTTCATACACACCATTTAGTACATTTAAATAAGCTTGACGAAAAGCAATTCCACCTGATGCACAGGCTCCCTCTACTTTTACCGTAGGAATAGGTCCTAACCCTAAATCATTCGCAACAATGGCTCCGAGGATTTCTTGATTTCCCAGTGATCCAGACATAAAATTCCCAATATATACAGCATCAATCTTTGGAAAGTTAGCCTCCTTTAGTGCCTCCACACATGCGTCCATAAGCAAAGCTTTCAGTGAACGGTCCTCATGCTTACCGAAAGCGGTCATTCCTAGACCTGAAATACTAACCTTTGTCATTGAGCCACTCTCCCTTGTTTCAGCTCTCTCTTTAGAATTTTTCCATAGCTGCTTTTCGGTAATTCTTCTACTATATGAATCTCTTTCGGTTTTTTAAAGCTTGCTAGATGATTTTTACAAAGCTCAAGTAGCTCTTCCTCATCCACGGTACAACCTTCATTTAATACACAATATGCAATCACCATTTCTCCCCATTTGTCATGAGGCATACCCACTACAGAGGTTTCCTTAATTCCATCATGAAGATTCAGAACTTCTTCAATCTCACGAGGGTAAATGTTCATTCCACCACTAATAATGACATCTTTCTTCCGGTCTACTAAATGTAGGTATCCATGCTCATCCAGCCAACCTAAATCACCTGTATAGAGCCAACCGTTGCGTAAAGTTTCTTCCGTTGCCTCTTGGTTACGCCAATATCCTTGCATGACAAGAGGACCTTTACATATAACTTCGCCCACTTCCCCTTGCTTTACTTCCAACCCTGCATCGTTTACAAGCTTCATTTCTACAAACGGTCCGGTTGCTCCGCATGATTCTAGTCTTCCAGCAAGCTCATTACGAGGCATCATCGTAATGGTCATTGGTGCTTCAACTAGTCCGTATGTTTCAATAAACTTAGGACCTGCTTTTTCAATTGCTTGCTTTAATTTACTAGCTGCGATTGGCGAGCCTGCCATATTAATAGATTTAATATGTCTCAGTTTATTCGCATCGAAGTTCTGGTCTTGAACCATTAAATTCACCATCGTTGGTACCATGAAAATAACAGAAACTTGATCTCGTTCAATATCATCTAAAAACTCCGTTGGGCTAAATTTGTTATAAACCACCTGTGTGAGCCCGAACATCCATGTAATATGTGATAAAAAGTTACTACCATGTGTGAGTGGTGCGACATGCCCAACAATATCTTCCGGAGTAATTTCACAAACCAATGCTAGTGATAACGCACTTGAAATCATGTTACGATGGGAAAGCATAACACCTTTTGGTTTTCCAGTCGTCCCAGATGTATACATAATCGCAAATAGATCATCTTCCCCCACTGAGAGCTCAGGAACGTCTGCATTCTGCCTTAAAAGCCACTCCTCGTAATCCTTCCCAACAAATATTCGATTACAATTTGTTTCTACGTTTTCAATTAACTCTTCATCACCAATCAGGATTTTCGCTTCCGCGTTCCCTAAAATATATTCAATTTCTTTTGGATGAAGTCGATAGTTAACCGGTACTTTTATAAATCCACCGATAGCTACGGCAAGGTCTAGCTCAATATGTTCCATCCGGTTTGACATTAAAATAGCCACTCGGTCTCCTTTTTTAAGCCCCTCCGCTTTTAAAGCCGCATATAATCGATACACTCTTGCTTGTAACTCACTATACGTAAATTGACGATTTCCATCAATGACAGCTACTTTAGTCGGATATCTCTTAAACACTTTATTTGCTAAGTGAGCAATGGTTTGCATTAGTTAACCTCACTTTCGTAAAAGTTGAATAACGGAAAGCCTAGTGGTTTATATAGTTCTCTTCTTGGTTGGATAGCATCTGTAGCAATAACAGTGAACTCAAGTGTAATGGCTACAATATTATCACCCTCTAAAAAATGGCCCCCGGAAATATTTTTCTTGTGATCTACAAATACACCGTGGAAATGGATGTCTAGTTCACCTTGTGAATCCACTCCAACAATTCCATTTCCAGATAAAAGCTCGACTGGGGCATCCCAAATAATCGGTTTGGAGTAAGCCATTTTGTTATCTTCATAATCTAATTGAACAATAGATAATTTAGCTAGGGAACCTATACATGAAACCGTTCCAGCCGTAATGTTATTTTTTTTAAGTTCTTTTTTTAATCCCTTAATTAAGTCTTCCCCTGGACCTAAATAGCCCATTAGAATTCCTTTTTCCTTATCAAAAACCGATTGTGAAGTTCGACTCATTGTTCTCCCACCTTTATAGTAGTTATCCGATTGCTGCTCCTCCACAAACTTTAAGAACCTGACCTGTTGTATAGCTTGCTTCTTTTGAAGCGAGATATAACACCGCTTCTCCGATATCCTCGGCTGTTCCCATTCTTTTAACGGCTTGCCCATCGAGATTATAAGCCACATCTTGAGTAATAGCCGATAAGACTGCTCCAGGAGCTACACTGTTACAAGTAATTCCTAGTGGGCCCACTTCTTTCGCTACCCATTTTGAAAAGGCAATCACTCCGCCTTTTGATGCTGCGTACCCCGGGCCTGAACGCCCTTTCATACTACCTGGTTCGAATCCAGACACGAGCCCTCCTACTAAACCTGATACCGAGCTAATATTAACGATTCTTCCGTATTGTTGATCTTTCATATATGGATAAATACATGCTTGTGTTAAAAAGAATGTGGCTTTTAAGTTCGTGTCCATATCACGGTCCCACATTTCCTCAGTCATTTCTTCCAAATCCAATCTTGAACAGGTTCCAGCATTGTTGACTAGAATATCTATTCGACCAAACTCTTCATATGTTTCATCCACTAGTTTTTTAATCGCTTTTGCATCTCTAATATCTACTTCAAAGGATAACGTTTTCACTTCAGGATTAATGGCAAAAATCTCTTTTATTGTTTCGTCACTTGATAGCAAGTCAACCAGCACCACATTAGCTCCTTCCCTAGCTAAAGTTTTTGCGCAACCTGCTCCAATTCCCCTTGATGCTCCTGTGATAATAGCCACTTGATCTTTTAGTCTCATAATTTCCTCCTATTTAACGCCTAGTAGATTCGGTAAAAATGTTGAAATACTCGGAACGTAAGTAATTAATAATAAAACGACAATGGATGCAACGACGAATGGAATAATTGCACGTGAAATTTTATTAATAGAGACATTCGCCAATCCACATGCTACATACAAATTGACTCCCACTGGCGGTGTAAATAACCCGATTGCTAGATTGACCGTCATAAATAATCCGAATACCGTTGGGTCGACTCCAAGGACTAACATGATTGGTAAAAGGATCGGAATAAAGATGTAGTAAGCAGATATGGCATCCATAAAGGCACCAGCAATTAATAGAATGATATTAACTAGTAGTAATATGACATACTTATTTGATGTAAAGCCGAGTAAACCATCGGAAATTTGTTGAGCAATTTGCTCTGTCGTAATTAAGTAGGCAAACACGGAAGCCGAACTGACTATGAACATAACAACCGCTGTTTGTGCGGAAGAATCAATGATAATTTTCTTAATATCTTTGATTTTTAGTTCCTTATAGACAAAAACCCCAATAATTAACCCGTAAAATACAGCGACAACAGCTGCTTCTGTTGGAGTAAAGACACCACCGTAAATCCCGCCCAAAATGATAAAAGGAATTAATAATCCCCAAATGGCATCATAAAAGGCTTTCCACATTTCTTTAGGACTCGCTTTTTCCCGTGTAGCTGATAATTCAATAGCAGCATTGGGCATGTTAGATAAAGTATCTTTTCTTTCTTTAATATCCTTCTTTCTTACATACATGGCAGCTAAAATAAAAGCTACTCCTAATAATAAGCCGGGGACTATACCAGCGATAAATAATCGTCCAATCGAAACGTTAATAACATCTCCAGCTACAACCCCAAAGACGATTAAGGCAATACTTGGTGGAATAATAATTCCAATTGATCCTGAGCTTGATAGGAGTGCTGCTGCTGATTCTTGTTTAAATCCGTTTTTCACTAGTGCAGGAATCAAAATGCCTCCTATCGCTGCAACGGTTGCAGGACCAGAACCAGAAATAGCAGCAAAAAAGATAGCTGTTAACACGGTTACTAGAATGATTCCACTCTTCTTATGGCCCACGCACACATCAGCGAAATGGATTAAGCGCTTTGATATGCCTGCATATTCCATAATTACGCCAGCTATTATAAAAAATGGAATGGAAAGTAAGGTGAATTTAGCGACACTCGTATACATAATGTCTGCCACTAACTCCATGGATGAGAAACCATAGGTGGAAACAATGGTAATTATGGAGGAAGCGGCTAATGAAATTGCAATTGGCACTCTTAGTAATAAAAGTAGAAAGAATAAACCAAATAGGATTAAAGCTGCCATTTCCATCATTCACTTTCTGCTAATAGATTTTTATACTCTTTTACAGTGGATTCAACCGCTCGGATGACACACAAGATACACCCAATTGGAAATCCTAGTGAAAACACCCATTGTTTCCATCCTAGAGATGGAGTGGTTTGATTGGTAAGTATTTGGAATTGGACCATCTTTACTCCGTAATAAGCAAAAATGGTAAATACGGTAATAACAATTGCCCCTACTAAAAAGATAAGTAATTTTTTAATAGGTAGCTTTGCTTGATCAAAAAGGAGGCTGAAGCCGAGGTGAGAACTGTTTTTCACCCCGACCGCCGTTCCAACAAAAGTAAGCAGTACAAACAAATTAATCGTAATCTCTTCCGTAAAAGCGAGAGAATGATCCAAAAAATATCTAGAAAAAACGTTAGCCATAGCAATTACACACATTGTTGAAGCACTGAAAATGAGTAACGTATTCTCTACCATTGATAATAATTTTGACATGGATATCACCTTCGTTAGTTATTTTTGGAAGGCATTCAGCAAATCTTCTCCCCAAACCGATTTATATGATTCATAGATTGGCTTAGAAACCTGTTTGAATTGCTCAATCTCTGCGTCAGTTGGATAGTAGAACTGCATACCAGCTTCTTTTAGCTCAGCAATTTGTTCTTCTTCTTTTTCACGTGCCAGTTCGATTTGATATTTATTTGCATTCGCTGCAGCTGTTTGGATGATTTCTTGATCTTCTTTGCTTAAAGAATCAAACTTCTTCTTGTTCATCCCTAAGATTAGAGGGTCATAAGAGTAGTTCCACATGGTGATATAGTCTTGTACCTCATTAAGCTTAGAAGAATGAATAACATCAATTGGGTTTTCCTGACCGTCAATCGTCCCTTGTTGAAGTGAAGTAAATACTTCAGAGAACGTCATCGTTGTTGGATCTGCACCAAATTCTTTCCATAAATCTGTATACATTTTGATTCCCGGAATTCTCACCTTCAAGCCTTTAATGTCACCAGGACCTTTGATTTCCACTTTACTGTTTGTTACTTGTCGGAATCCATTTTGACCAAATCCTAACGGTTCGACTCCAATTTCACGTAAAATCTTTTTCACTTCTTCTCCAGCTTCACCGTTCATCTTTGCATCCACATCATTTAAATCTTTAAATAAGAACGGAGCACTTACCACTCCTAATCTATCATTCAGAATCGAGTAGATAATAGTAGAATGATAACTAAAGTCGGTTGTTCCTTTTACTAGAAGTTCGACCCCTTTACCAGAGTCTCCACCTGACAACTGCTCATTTGGAAATACACTAATCGTGATTCGTCCATCTGTTTTTTCCTCTACTTCTTCAGCAAATTGCTCAGCTGCCAGAAACCATGTTGAGGTATTCCCAACTGTTACGGACATTTTTAAATTCATTTTTTTATCACTACTACCTCCACCTGAACTACTAGTACTGCTACATCCGGCAACAAGCAACATCATGATAACGCTTACAACTAAACCGAACCAAACTTTACTTTTTCTCATAAACAGGTCCCCTTTCTCTTCTCACGTATCCTAGTAAACTTGAAATTTCTCCTGCAATTCTAGCTCCTTTTGAGACAATGCAACTCACTTTCTCTTCCGTAAAACGATAAGATACACCAGCAATACAAAGGGCAGATACTAATTTATTTGTATAATCATAGATAGGAAAGGCTACTCCTCGAAGATATTCCTCCCATTCTTCATGATCAACGGCAAATCCCTTTTCTCTAATTTCTTGAAGCTCCTTTTTCATATGTTCTGGATTGGTAATGGTTCTTTCTGTGATGGGGGTCAGAGGCTGGGTAAGAAAATACTCTTCCCTTTCCTCTTCATTTAAATGAGCTAAGTACAATTTTCCACTTGCCACACTGTATAATGGAGCTGTTTTTCCTGGCTCCACAACAATCCTGAGCGCAGCTGGGCTTTCAATTTTATCTAAGTAATAGACGGTGTTGTTGGAGTAACCAGCAATTAATACGCTTTCATTCACTTCAAAAGCCAGTTGAGTTAAATAAGGTTTGGCAATTTCAATTAAGTTGAATTGTTCAACCGCCTTGGAACCGATTGAGTGAAACTTGGGTGTGAGTTGATATTTTTCCTGTTGATTTTTAGCAATATATCCGAGGTTTTCTAATGTAGTGACAAAGCGATGAATAGTCGCTTTGTTGCTGCTCATGAGGTCAATTAATTCTGTGAAGCTTCTAGGTTGATCGGCAATTTGTTCAATCAAGAAGAACGCCTTTTCAACGGTCTTAATATTTTGCTCGATGTAAATCCCTCCTCTCGGTTTCAAATAATGAAACTCAGGTTTCATTTTTTTCATTATAGTTTTTTGACTTCGAAATCGTCAATATCTTTTTAATTTTTAAAATTATCAAAATTTTAAATTTACTTTTGTTGAAAAATAATTTGTCAACAATGGTTGGTAAGTAGGTTCATAGAATAAAATAGATTTTTGCTTAGCTTTTCGTACTGGTTTAACAATATTAGAATGTGTTTAATATGATTAATTCACCCAATTCCGACAATTTTCTACCAGACCAAAATTATATTAATAATACTAATTTCCATTCAAAATTTTTTTCAAAAATATTACCCGTTTAAAATCTAGTGGCGTATTTATTGAATTTTTGTTAACATGGTTTCCATTAAATGAGACTTGAGAGAGGACTGATATCTTTGGATTTTCTGAATCACTTCATTTCTAAAAGATTACCATTTCTTATTTTCTTCGTTGGCATTAGCACTTATTTTTCACCCTATCATTGGAAGGTATACACATGGGTTCCGAGTGTCCTATTAGGGGTTGTTATTTTTTTCACAGGACTTTCTATGGACCTTAGCTCAATCAAAAATATACATAAAAAAAAGAAAGAACTATTTATAGCCTCTTTCTTAAAATGGACGGTAACGGTGTTTATTTCCATAGGCCTTGCCATGCTTTTCTTCTCAAATCAACCAGATATTGCTGCAGGTATGATTCTTTCTGGGGTTGTACCAAGTGCAACGGCTGCTACTTTATATACATTTTTAGCTAGTGGCAATACTTCCTTAGTGGTCTCTGCTTCATTACTCGATGTTTTTATCAGCCCAATTGTTACTCCCCTTTCCATGTTAGGAATCTCGAACTTACAAATTCAAATTTCTTTTTTTAGTCTATTAAAGTCTTTTTTTATCATTGTTTTCGTTCCTCTATCGATTGGATTAGTATTTCAACGATATCTACCTACTCTAGTAACGTACTCAAAATCCGTCACTAGACTAGGCTCTTCCTTAACATTACTACTCATTATTCACATGTTGGTTGGAAATAGTAGAGAGGCCATTTCCTCTGAGATTAAGGTAATTCCCTTACTTGCGGTCGTTACTTTTTTTCAAGTTCTTATTCCTATGATTCTTTCATACGTGATCGCACTTAAGCTCTCATTGACCAAAGAAGATGCACGCGCCATTCTATTTCATGTAGGTTTATGTAACACCGCTCTCGCTGCTATCCTTGCATTTGAATTTATAGGACCCCTTGCTTCCATTGCACCTATTGTTAACATGATTTTCAACCTATCGTTAGGAGCATTATTTGCTAACTATTTTGCCAGAAAAAATAGTAGTAGTCTTGAAATGAAGGGTGATATGAGGGCTGTTAATAAGATAATTAAAGGCATAAATTAACATAAATTGAGCGCTGATCCTCCCTAGATCAACGCTCTAAAATGTTATTTAGAATGATAGAAAAAGTTTACAAATTCTGGGTTAAACTGAGTCTCTTTAATAAATCCTTGTTCTACGTTGTTATATGTAAACGTTTGTAGGGTAAATTCAGCTGTACCTGTTTTTAATAATATGACCATTGGTGTTTCATCGGTCTCAATCACCCAAAATTTTAGTGTACCTAGTTGGACCCAGCCATCATAGAGCGGATAGGTTTGGTCTCCGTCTTTTACTACAAATAACCAATTATGGCCGTCATCCCAAGCAAATTCTCCTTTTTCGTCTTGCTCTGCATTTACATACATTTCAATCTGCTCTTCTTCCCCATCACCATCTAGGTCAAATGTAGTTTCATCGTAAAGAGATACAGGGTAGTTTTCAATTCCCCTTGCTTTAACCACTTCTTCTATTTCTGCTACGTCTTCTACTTTTTCTTCTTCTACGTTTTCTTTTTCTATCTCTTCCGTCTTCTCTTTTTCCGACTGGTCAGCTTTCGGTTTTTGTACTTCTGGTTCTCGCTGAGCCTCTTGTTGACATCCTACTATTAACAGTAGCATTGCAATAGCTAATATAATCTGTCGAACCTGTTTCACTAAAACTCTCCTCCTTCTCAAAAATAGTTTTTCTCATTGTAACATAATTAGGTGTTTTTTCTATATATAAGCATATGAAAAGCTCCCATTTAAACCATCCTTTAGAGGAAATTACCATTTAATTGTCGAATGATGTTAATAAGAACAAAAGCGCAAGCGCCTCGGTCAGCCCCGACAAGCAAATGTTCTTCAACCCTAAAAGTCAGGTTTTCGACTTTTAGGGTTGAAGGTTATTTGACCTCGAGGGGCTAGGCGCTGGAGCTGGACGGGGACACTCAATGTTAAAGAGTTATCCACAATGCGAAGTATTTTATTATTTCCTATACGATAAAAAATTGAGAGGGAGATTAAGAGATGAGCAAGATAGGTATTATTGGTGCTATGCAGATTGAAATAGATTTGATTCTTGACCAAATGGACGTTTTTGAGGAATTTCTTTTTGCGGGATTCCCTTTCTACACTGGTACATTGCATGGGAAAAGTATTGTTCTTACACGTTGCGGAGTCGGAAAAGTGAATTCAGCTGCTTGTACCCAAATCATGGTTGACCGGTTTCAAGTAGATTGTATAATCAACACTGGGATTGCAGGTAGTTTAGGTAAAGATATTAGTGTTTGCGATATGGTCATTTCATCAGATGTCACACACCATGATGTAAGGAAAGCTCAAATGAAAAATCTCTTTCCTTTTCAAGAGTCGTTTTTGGCCAATCAAAACCTAATTGAATTGGCTAAAAAGGCATGTGAATCTTCTGACTTAAAGCTTACCTACCATTGTGGAAGAATTATTAGTGGGGAATGTTTTGTAAGTGAAAGCCATTTAAAGGAGAATCTAATCCAAAATTATTCACCTGCATGTGTAGAAATGGAAGGTTCTTCGGTTGGGCACGTATCTTTTATTAATCAAGTGCCGTTTGTCATTTTAAGATGTATATCTGATAACGCAGATGAGGAAGCCTCTATTTCCTATGAAAACTTTGAAAAACTGGCCGCTTCCCAATCGGCTTTCATCGTTAATGAAATGGTCAGAATGATGTAAATTGAAAGAAGCTAAGAAAACATCTGTATCTAGATGTTGCTTTTATAAATTTTAAGTTCGTTAGGAGATTCTTATGAAAGCAGTACAGATTTGGAAAGCCCTAGCTATTCCATTTACCCTAGATCATTATTTTAAAAAAGACATCTTAGCTGGGTTAACTATTACATCGCTTGCGATGATTGGAATATGGGTAGTTAGTCTTTTCTTTGGATTAATTGAAATTACTGGTGTGGATTTTAAACTAAAAAGCTTTGCTTATTATACTGGAATTACCCTTTTATCTGCTGGGTACGAAGAGTTAGTGTTCAGATGCATCTTATTGACTATTTTAATAAAACTGTTTCAAAAACCATGGATTGCAATCCTGATTACATCTATCTATTTTGGATATGTCCATTTTGACAATGACCACGCAACAATATTATCGGCATTTAGCAATGGTCTTGGTGGGGTAATGTATGGACTTGCATTTGTCTACACTCGGAAAATTTGGTTCCCTTGGGCACTACATTTTGCATGGAATTATATACAAGCACCCATTTTAGGTTTTCCAGTAAGTGGTTTTGAAGTAGATGGAATTTTCAAGTTAAATCTGTTGGACCATACATGGCTTTCGGGAGGTTTATATGGTCCAGAAGGAGGAATTATTGGCATTACCTTTCGATTCATAGTGATAGTGCTTATTGTTTTGTGGGCTAAAAATTCTCGCGTTGAGATTCAGAAAAGTATCAACTCTATTAAAACAACACAAGGATAATTTTTAGACCAATTCAAAGTGTAAGGTACTGCGTATCCACTTATGCAGTATTAAAAAAGTAATTCGGAGTCGACTCCCATAAGTTCCCTACTCTTTCTTAAGGACTTTTTTAAAGAGATGGAAAAAGCCAACTTCACGGGGAGTCGGCTTTTTAAAATAAAATGTATTATAATAGTGAGTTTTAAATGTAGATATACATGTGGAATATACAATGAGGCAATAACTAGTGGTGGGTAAACTACTCAACATTAGTTCAAATATTCGTTAGAAACTATCTTAAACATTTCAGTATGCTGATCTAACCTATTCTCAACGTGCTTAAATCCACTTCTCATTTCAACAGATAACTTATCAACGCTTTCAGTATTTAGTCTTATACTAGTTAAGATTTCTTGTTGAATTGCTTTAAACTCCTTCATTTCTCTTTGACTTGCTAGCTGACTGACCTTGAATTCCTGCATTTCAATTTTTGTTGCTTGCTGACTAGCTCTCATTTCTTTCATTTCTACTTGGGTTTCTTGTAGGCTTACCTTGAACTCTTGCATCTCTTTTTGGGTTTCTTGTAGGCTTACCTTGAATTCTTGCATCTCTTTTTGGGTTTCTTGCTGACTAACTTTCATTTCTTTCATTTCTACTTGGGTTTCTTGTAGACTTACCTTGAACTCTTGCATCTCTTTTTGGGTTTCTTGTAAGCTTACCTTGAATTCTTGCATCTCTTTTTGGGTTTCTTGCTGACTAGCTTTCATTTCGTGCTGACTTTCTTTTAGCTCTTTGATCTCACTTAATATTTTCTTTAACAATACTTCCACATCATCCACCTCCATTTCTTGTTCTCAATCTTATCATACCTTCCAATAGTTAGCTATATAGCTACACGATAATATGATATACGTTAATCCTTTTACACCAAATTTTTCTTTGTTTAGAACTAGGTTAAAGCTACTTTATAAATGTACGTTCAACCAATAATTTGTACGGTCTACTTTTACCAAAAAAAAGATGGCAATCGCCATCTTTTTCCACCTTATGCTGGTGCATCAATTTCGTCGTCTTCAATTCTTCTTTCAAAATGCTGCACATCTTTACGTGAGTTGAATCGGTCTGCTTTTTCAAGAGTAACCGTAATATTGTAATCTGGTATACCAGCAAACTTTTCGTAGCGACCTCTTGGTAAAAGGAAGTTTCCTTCAGGGAAGTGAACTTGAACATTTCCACGTGAAATATCTACGAATTTTGCTCTCCCTTGGAATACACCGAATCCGTTATATATAACAATTCCTTCGCCCTCTGCAATACTTAGGTCATGAGCGTCCTCAGCGTTCATTAGTACATCATAACGATCTGCACCGTTTAACGGATCGACCGTGCTGTACACCATGGAATTAAATTGCTTACCACGACGAGAAGTAACAATGAATTGACCTTCTTTTTTACCAAGGTCAGGAATGTCGACACTAATTAAGTTTCCTTTTCCGTCTGGAGTTGGGCAATTGCCGTCTTCACATAACCAAGCTCCGCCCCATTGGAACACATCTCCCGCTTTTTTCAGGTGTTGAATACCCTCATAGTTTGGGTTGGCTTTAGCAATTTCATTTCGGATTTCTCCAGCATCTTTAAAATCTACTAGATGAGCGGTTTCTGGCTTCACTCGTTTCGCCAGGTCCACATAGATCTTCCACTCCGCACGAGCTTCTTCAATTCGATTTTTATTACCCTCAATTTCAGGGCTGAAGTAAACCATACGCTCGGTTGAAGTCGATGTTCCGCCACCCTCTTGCTCATAACGAGTTTTTGCAGGAAGCAAGATTACCGCTTCTTTTGCATCTACTAGAGTAGAAGTATTTAAGATAATGTCTTGGTGAACACGAATGTCTAGTTCAGATAACGCTTTTTCAACGAAATCAGGATCTGGCATCGTTTCTAGGAAGTTCCCACCAGACAAGTAATATAACTTAATTTTTCGTTCATGCTCCTCTGGTAAAAGGATATTTTCTAGAGTTACCCCAACGATATCTCCTTGCCATTTTGGTAATTCAAAGCCCCATAGTTTTTCAATACGCTCAATGTTTTCACCATAGAAATCTCCACCAGGTAAAACAAATGGATCTGCTCCCATTTCACCGCTTCCTTGAACCGAAGAGTGACCGCGGAACGGCATTAATCCAGCGTGCTTTCTACCTAAATGACCGCGTAATAAAGCAAGGTTCGCTACTTGTGAGATATTATCCGTTGCGAATGAATGCATCGTTAAACCAAGTGCCCAAGTGTACACAGCATTTTTACTTTTTGCTAAAATTTCTGCTAATTCGATAATACGTTCTTTTGTAATACCAGAAGAGTTAATGATGTCCTCCCAAGACTGCTTTTGAACCGTTGCCTTTAGTTCTTCATATCCATTCACATGCTTCTCTACAAAATCATGATTGATAGCAGAACCATGTTTTTTCTCTTCCATTTCGAACCAATGCTTCATAATTCCGTGCATAAACGCTATATCCCCACCGATGTTGACTTGGTAGAAATCATCAGCGATTTTTGTACCGAATAAAGCAGACTCTGGATTTGAAGGAATCCAGTATTCATCCATTGCTGGTTCTTTATAAGGGTTAACAACAATAATTTTTGTTCCTTTTTTCTTTGCTTCTAACATGTATTTACTAGAAACCGGAGAACTGTTTGATGCTACGCTACCCCAGAATAACAGGACGTCTGTTCCAATCCAGTCTAAATAGTTTGATGTTGAAGCCCCTACTCCAATCGAACGCTTTAGCGCTGTCTTAGAAGGAGAGTGACAAATACGACTCGCATTGTCGATATTGTTTGCTCCTAAGAATCGAGCTACTTTACCCGCCACATAGTAAGATTCATTCGTAATCCCACGACTTGTTAAGTAAAACGCATATTGTTTTGGATCTAGTTTTTTCATTTTAGATGCAATTAAATCCATAGCGTCTTCCCAAGTAATACGAGAAAATTTACGCTCTCCTTTTCTACGAATCATTGGATAAGGAATACGACCTAATTTACGGAGTTCCGTGCTATCGTATTTTCGAAGCTCATCAATATCTGCATGAAGGATCTCTGGTTTAATTGAACCAGCTGTGTTCAAACGCAGAACATTTAACCTAGTTGTACAAATATGTGGACCTGTTAAGGTTTGGTCGTACAATCCAGACACGCCTAGTGCACATCCGTCACAAACCCCTTTTGTTAAAATATTCGTTGCGTACCCGAAGTTATCACGGTTATCCCAAAGAGTTTTAAACGTATCTCTTATATGTTTTGGCTTCACTTTCCCCAGTCCAAACGGAATCGGACTTACCCAATGCTTCGGTGCAGGAATCGCCGATTTCTTCTGTGGTCCTGGATGCATTGTTTTTCCCATGTAAAACACTCCTAACAAAAATCTATTAATTCTATTATATGATAGAAAAATTAGAACAATCTAATTTTTCTTAGTGGTCAAAAGTAATTATTACTAAGCTTACGTTTTTATTCTTATCATGTAAAAAATCTTTTTTAAATAAAAATAACCACCGAAAACAAAAAGCAAAAAGCTTTCATGTTCAAACGGTGGTTAGTCTTTAGCAGGTTCGCTACCAAGTGCCAACAAATTGATTCATTATTAAGTTAGTATGATAGTTAAAAAATTGGCAGTAAACTTTATCTAATCAATCACTTTACACTCTAGCGAAAGAAAGCTGCTACATACTTTTGTGATTTCAATCCCTAAACTTCGCCTGTATATCTTCATCAAACACAAAGATGGACATTCCAAAGTCACGTTCGATATTGATGTCTACAAAAAGTTCAACAAACTTACATCCAAGAAATTCTTCCATTTCTACTGGTGGAAATTTGCGGTACATATCTTTTACCATTTCAGTTCGAGCCGATCGTAAGGCTTGCTTCCCTTCTGTTGCCGATGCCATGAATTTTTCTACCGGAGAAAGATTTCCCTCCATCTCGCAGATGGCCCAATTTTTACAAAAGGTTGTTGTGATTTTGCTTGGACCTTTACCCATATGCTTTTTACGAAAGGAACGAACCAGGTTACTGAATTCTGCTTCGTATTTATTCATCAAATCCTCCCACCATCTTCAGAGGTTCTAACATGTTAGGTATTTTATCATACGAAACATTAAATACAAAGCGTAATCTCTTAGCATTTGTTTCTATAGTTAATTAATTATTAAGAAATAATATTCTGATAAAATTTAGCTAGCCACTTTTTGCTTAGCTTCATTTTGTACGCGTAATTTTTGAATATCACGGCGAATTAAAATCGATACAATTAATGCTAAAACAAATAGCCCTGCAAAGAACGTTAAACTTGTTGAGTAACTTCCCGTTGTATCTTTCATCCACGCTGCAAACATTGGACCTGCAAGACCTGCGGCTGCCCATGCGGTTAGAATATAGCCGTGAATTGCACCAAGTTGTTTCGTTCCGAACATGTCACCGATAAACGCTGGAATGGCTGCAAATCCGCCACCATACATAGTATAAACGATAGCTAGCATGATTTGGAATAGAATCGCTTCTTTTGTTAATGGTAATAACATAAATAGTACAATTTGTGATGCAAAGAATATTGTATATGTGTTTGGACGGCCAATGTAATCCGAAATAGATGCCCATGCAATACGACCAAATCCATTGAATAATCCTAAAATCCCAACGAGTGCAGCTGCTTCTGCTGTTGTTAAACCAATACTTTCCTCAGCTAGTGGTTTTGCTGCTGATAAAATCGCAATCCCACAAGTTACGTTAATAAATAACATCA
The DNA here is from genome assembly GCF_034427655.1 of Robertmurraya mangrovi. Taxonomy (NCBI): domain Bacteria; kingdom Bacillati; phylum Bacillota; class Bacilli; order Caryophanales; family Bacillaceae; genus Robertmurraya; species Robertmurraya mangrovi. Next base: position 134,064 of record NZ_JAXOFX010000003.1, on the reverse strand, counting down.
ACCATAAATAATAGAAACGTGACGTTTTAATCGCTTCATTTGCCGTTAATTGGGCTAAGTCCTGTTGAACACGCGCTTTACCAGACTGAACTTTCTCCTTAAATCCTTCCGGTGCCCAATCTACAGGCGGTCTTTCTAAGTATAATGACGATAATGTCATAATAATAAAGTAAGCAGCACCTAAAATATAGAATGTGTTGGCTGTTCCAACTGATTTAATTAATGTATCCATAATCGGACTGCTAATTGCAGCCGCAAATCCGAATCCCATAATAGCAAGACCAGTTGCTAATCCTCGACGGTCCGGGAACCATTTAACTAATGTGGATACAGGAGCAATATAACCTACCCCTAGTCCAATCCCACCTAAAACCCCATAAGTTATATACAATAATGGCAATGAACCAAGGTTTACAGCAAGACCAGATCCTAAGATTCCTGCTCCGAAAAATCCAGCAGCTAATAGTCCAGCTTTTCTAGGACCATGTTTTTCTACAAAATGTCCAAGGAATGCTGCAGATAATCCAAGGAACAAAATCGCTAAACTAAAAGTAAATTGCACTTGCTTTGATGTCCATCCAAATTCTTCAATCAGTGGGTTTGTAAAATTACTCCATGCATAGACAGACCCAATGGAAATATGTATTCCAACTGCAGATGCAGCAATGAGCCACCTATTTTTTGTTTTCTTCATCCAGTCTTCCCCCTCATTCATATGAACTCTTCACAAAAAAGTGACGAGAACCTTTCAAAGCTCTTTTTATTTCCAAAAAAAAGCCGTAACAACAAAAAACCGCCAACCTCTCTACATGCAGATAGACTCCAGGCATGTAATAGAAAGATTGACAGTTAGTATCAAGCAGGTTTCGCTACTATCGGACCAACAGTGAATCGCTTTCAATTCAAGTAACATTTTAACCGACGACAGGATCGCTATCTCGAATCAAAATGTGACAGGTTTGTGAATAAAATGATATTATCACCTCAGACTCATCTGTGCAATACCTTTTTACAACTTTGTTTAGCACTAGAAATCTTTTCAAAATATTTTTCTTGAGAAAAAAACTAGAATGTGTTTAGATTTTTATATTCTAAAGAATAGATGGTTGTTATATTGAAAAAGTTGTGTTTCATAATCACAGCTCTATCCTACTCAAATAGTAACAACATCCATGAATAGAGCCTATTCTTATAAAATCAGGTGATCACAATGTTAGAAAATATGAGTGTCAAATACCCCATCACCAAGTACTCAGATGGAGAATTTACAGTTGTTGAGGATGTAATTGTTAATGAATTTCCGTTAACCATTTTTGTTAATGATTTAGAATTTGCGACGATGGTATGTACCCCTACTCATTTTGAAGAAATGGTGGTCGGATTTTTAGCATCTGAAGGTGTTATCCGTTCCTATAGCGATATTGATTCCATTCAGATCAATGAGGATCGTGGTTATGCTTACGTGAAGTTAAAAGTCGAAATGACGACAAGCCAAGAATATTATTCAAAGCGTTTTATTGGCTCTTGCTGCGGAAAAAGTAGACAATTCTATTTTCATAACGATGCTAGAACAGCAAAAACTTCGACCTCTACAACAACTATTTCAGCTTCTCAATGCATTAAGCTTATGAACGAAATGCAAAACAGCTCGCTCGTTTTCCAAGAAACAGGGGGTGTTCACAATGCCGCTCTATGTACTTCCGGAGAAATGGTGGCTGTTCGAACAGACATTGGAAGACATAATGCTTTAGATAAATTACTTGGATATAGTAAAATAAATAAAGTGCCTGTTCGAGACAAAATTATTGTCTTTAGTGGCAGAATTTCCTCTGAAGTGTTATTAAAAGCTGCTAAAATTGGGGTAGGAATTGTCTTATCAAAGTCGGCTCCAACAGACCTCGCCATAAAGCTCGCAAACGATTTAAACATTACGGCTGTCGGCTTTATACGTGGAAATTCTTTTAATGTTTATTCATGTCCTGAACGAATTATAGGTTAATGGTGTCAATCTTTACTTTGTATGAAAACATACAATCTCGATAAAATTAATGAGAAGGAGGGGTTTTATGAAACAGAAGGAACAAACCATATTCGATCATTTTAATCGCCCCCTTCGTGATTTACGAATTTCGGTGACAGATAAATGTAATTTTCGTTGCAGTTACTGTATGCCCGCAGAAATTTTTGGTCCCGATTATCCTTTTTTGAAAAGAGAAGAGCTTCTCTCTTTTGAAGAAATTGTACGACTAACAGAGATTTTCGTTCATTCTTTAGGAGTTCAAAAGATCCGGATTACAGGCGGAGAACCGCTTATGCGAAGAAATCTTCAAGACCTTATTAGGATGATAAACGAAATTGATGGTCTAGATGATATTGCGATGACCACGAACGGATCTCTTTTACCGAAATATGCTGAAGAGCTTAAAGAAGCCGGATTAAAGCGCGTTTCGATTAGCTTAGATTCATTGAGTGACGAAATTTTTGGTAAAATAAATGGACGTGGAGTCACGGTTCAAACCGTCCTTGATGGGATTGACGCTGCCGCACGTGCTGGCATAAAAGTTAAAATAAATATGGTTGTGAAACGGGGAATGAATGAAAACGAAATTATTCCCATGGCCAAGTTTTTTAGGGAAAAAGGTCATATTCTTCGTTTTATTGAATATATGGATGTTGGCAATACAAATCAGTGGAAGCTGGATGAAGTGTATCCGAAAAAACAAATCATTGAAGACATCAATGCTGTCATGCCACTTGAACCGATTGATCCGAATTATACAGGTGAAGTTGCGAGTCGATATCGATATGTAGGTTCAAATGATGAAATAGGCGTCATTTCTTCTGTATCAGATGCTTTTTGTTCCTCTTGTAACCGTGCTCGTTTATCAGCGAGCGGGATGCTTTATACTTGTCTTTTCTCATCGAAAGGCCATGATATTAGAGAACCACTTCGCTCCGATTTATCAGATGACGAACTAACGACTCTTCTTCAAAACGTTTGGAGCGGACGAAAAGACCGTTATTCTGAGGAACGTAGTGTAGCGAGCAAACATCGTAAGAAAATTGAAATGAGCCATATTGGTGGATAATTGGAAAAACCGCTTCATTATTAGAGCGGTTTTTTTGCTTTATTAATTCGTTCTCAGCAATCTACTAATTACTGTATTTAAGTATGCCCTATAGAATGCTCTGCATGTGGCATAACGCTTGTACAAACATCATATATTTATTTTAAAAGGAGACTTGCAATGAAAAAATATTTATATTTCCTCATGTTATTTGGAGTGTTTTTTCCTACTTTTCACAAAATTGCAATTGTCTTGGACAACATAAACTTGTGTTCCTCCTATTCTATTTTGACTAGTATTCAACTATATGGTTTAGATTCCATGAAAAATTTAATCATTTCTTCCCTTGCTGCTCTAACCTCTTATTTTTTTACGAATGTCTTTCTTGATTGGGATACTAAAAAGAAAGACCAACTATAGTGGTTATAGATGGCCATCCTAATTATTAAATTTCAACTTTCACCCCTACACCTTCCTGTATAGCTTTTTTATAAACGCTTACTGCTACCATCGTATCTAAATAAGCAGTACCCACGGACTTATAAAGTGTAATTTCATCTGGCTCACTTCTACCTTCTTTTTTCCCACATATAATCTCGCCAATCTCACCATGTATAGAATCTTCTTTCCAATCATTATTTTTCATTGGTACAAGGAAATCCCCTGCTTCATGTAGGGCACCTTCAAGTGTATCAACAACTATTTTACTGCTTTTCTTTAATGTTTGAACATCAATTTCTTGCATATGTGGTTGATAGGAACCAATTGCATTGATGTGTGTACCTGGTTGCAGCTGGGAACCATCAAATAGAGGTGTATTTGATTTTGAACTACACACCACGATATCGGCATTATTCACAGCAAGGTTTGGATTAGATTGTACAGTAATTTTCCCATTCCAATTTGGATACAAATGTTGAAGCTCTAGTTTTAAGGTTTCTGCTCTTTCAATCGTTCGATTGTATAAAATGATTTCATCGAGATCCCTTACAGCCATCATCGCTTTTATTTGCCCGATTGATTGAGCACCACAACCTAGAACGGCACATACCTTCGCATTTTCCCTTGCAAGATATTTGGTAGCCACTCCACTAGAGGCACCTGTTCTTAGCACCGTTAAATAAGAAGCATCCATCATAGCCACATGCTCACCTGTTAAAGCATCGGTTAGTAACATAATTCCTTGTAAAACCTTTCGACCTTCCTTAGCGTTTGTAGGGAAGATACTCACAATTTTTATAGCCGTATAATTCTCAGGTTCAATATATCCTGGCATATAAAGAGTTTCTGCTCCTAACTTTTCATGAGGACGGATATTCTAATTGGAGCAACTACCTTCCCTTCCTCAGCATATTGAAAGGCTCTTTCCACATCTTGAATACACTCTTCCATTGAGTAAATTTTTCTGATTGTTTCTCCGTTAAGTGTTAACAAGTCTATCCCTCCACTATCTGCAATTTGATTCAAACTAATACCTTATTGATAAATTATAATTCTGACAACAAAATTTTAGCCCTATTTTATGGGAAGGGGTTTTGAAAGAGGATTTCAGGACTGACTCTGTTGAAGATTTTGGTGTAAAATAATTTGATTAAACATTCTAAATAAATCCTACTGCTGTTGCCGATGCTAGGTTTGGTTCGAGGTTTACGCGAGGTTATCGTGACTATGATCCTTTAAAATATCTACCAAAAAACAATTAAAGACTTAAAAAAAGATTGTGAGAAACAGAAGTGGGTATAATAGACTCCTGTTTCTCCATGTTCTCGGTAATTCATATTTTTAAGGTGTCATCGACTCTAGTAATTGATTCATATTCCTTTCAGAATAAACTTCAATCCCATGTTTTCGAAGTAGAGCAGAAGTTACCCCGTCTCCGCTAATTAACGATCCGTCAAAATCTCCGTTATAAATTTTAGTACTTCCGCAAGATGGACTATATTCCTTTAAAATCACAGCTGTTGCCTTATATTGTTTAACTAACTCTAAAGTCTTTTCAGCACCGTCCAAGTACATATCTGTTACATCCCTACCTGACTTTTCAACTACTCTTGCTTTCCCATTAAGAACATCTTGGCCATTCCCACCAATAATTTCAGCGGGTTCCCTAGGTGTGGAAAAGCCACTTAACAGTTCGGGACAAATGGTTATTGCTTTACCCTCGATAACGAGTCTTTCAATCACACTGTGTAAAGAATGAGAGCCATTATACCTTACCTTTAGACCGGCTAAACATGAACTCACTACTAACAAAATTACACCTCATTCGTTTAGACTTTTCCTCGTAATAGGTTAGCTTAATAACAACCTATAAATAGACTCATTGTATTGATTACTACTGTTCTGGCTAACAAATCCGACACTTTCATATAAACGAGTGGCATGGATATTTTCTGGTTCTACCGTTAGTGAAATAATCTTGCATTTTGGATGCTTTTCCTTTATAAACTCTATTATTGTATGAAGTGATTTCTTCCCGTACCCCTGTCCTTGGTAATTCCTATCGATTTGAAATCCACCTATCCAATAATTTTTTTCACTATCAGGAGTATAGGTAAGATAAAATGATCCAATTGCTATATTATCTTCATTTATTAGAACATACGGATCCAAAGCCTCGTCCCAAGGCTTCAAATAAGCATACGCAATGGATTCGATAACTGTCGGAACAAAGTCCTTTTGGCTTTCGTTAACCGAAATTTTAATGGCCTCTTCCCAGTTAGAACTTGAGATTTTTTCTATTTTTAACTTAGACATTTTTACCATCCTTTTATGTAACTATCTAAATCTTACAATATCTAACAATTATATATCTTATTGTCCTCACTGTTCAATTAATATTGTTAGTTCACTAACTTTATAGACTCCATAATACTGTCACTTTTTAATGGCTTCGAGGATAGTAGTGAAGTGATTACACATAGAATAAGAAACGTTACGCTAACTAGTATTAAAACTAACATTGGAAAATTCCACTGAGGGAAAAATCCAGTAATAAACAGGTTAATGATTCTATATTGTAAATAATGAAGAATAAGCCCAAGAATACATCCAAAGCTACAGCTAAATAGGCCATAAAAAAGTCCCTCCCAAACAACCATGTTTCTAAGTTGGGACTTAGTCATTCCAATAGCACGGAGCACTCCAAATTCATTTTTTCTTAATAAATAAGAGGTTGATAGTGTATTATATATGCTAAAAATCCCAATGATACTAATAATGCAAATAAACCCTACCATTAAAACCTGTATTGTCTCAAAATCCCTTTCTATACTCTTCATATTTTCAAAGAGTGACTTGATTCTTCCTCCTTCAGCAAAATCTTTTAGACTATTATAGATCTCCGCATGATTCTTTTCATTTTCTTCAATTGCTAAGTCTAAGCGATGGTAGACACCTTCCGAGTGGATCGTTTCAAAATAAGTTGAATCGATAATAATAGCTGTCCTCTCACGGTCCCCTCCAACTGGATAATTCTCAACAATTGCTCCGACTTTTAATGTATAAGCTTGCCCTTCTGAATTCTTAATGATTATGGATTGGCCTGGTTTAGCGATAACATTCTCTTTGTCAGGTACCATGATAATGATTTCTTTACCGGATTCAATCTTCTCTAAATTTATTTTCCCATCCACTACATATGCTTCTGCTTTCCTTATCATCTCAGGATGATAACCGTAAACTTGTATATTTTTAGGTGCTATATTGTTTTCCTTTACTAATTCAACATTAGTATATTTTGAAGGAAACACATGGTTAATTGGGAGGAGCTTTTCCAAATCTCTTATATCTTGGTCTGTATAACCAGTCTTTTTGCTAATATAGTAATTAGCATCCCATAAATAATTTTTCCTCAATAATGCTGCAGGGTCTTGTGAAGAAAAGAATGAGAAGTTCAGAATGATAAGAACAATACCAATCGACATGGATAAAGTGGCACTAATAAATCTTGCGCGATTACGAGTGATATTTTGCCAAGCTAAGTGTGGACTTACACCTAATTTATCTAAAAAGTAGCTACGTACTCTCGCATTAGTTCCTTTAAAAGATGTACTAGTATCATTCATTTTCACTGCACTAATCGGTGAAACCTTACTTGCAGCCTTTGCAGGTCTGTAAACAGAGAAAATAATGACTATCAGGCTAAATAAACACGCTCCTACTAATGACGACACTGGAAGAGTAGGATTAATGGTCTCGCTAAAGAAAGAAATATATTGAAGTAATCGTTGAAGTAAAACACCCATACCTAATCCTAGAGGGATAGAAATGAAGCTAATCAGAATTGCTTCATTTAGTACAATATGAAGGATTTGTTTAGGTGTTGCTCCTAACGACCGAATAATCCCATACTGATGAATACGTTCCATTACGGTAATCTGAAAGGTATTATAGATGAACACTCCCATTACAATAAGATTGAAGATAAAAATAAATAGTGCTGAGTAGTCTCTACTTTTATAATCCATTAAAGCCTTATCTACGATTGCATTTACTTTAATCTCGGACTTTTTTAATATTGCAGAGGATGCTACTTCATCGATTAAAATGTTCAAATCAGAAGATTGATTTATGTATTCTTCATAAAATTGCACGTAAAGATGTTTATCTGCTTGTTTTAATATCTGATGCTTCTCTATTAAATAACCAATTGATACTTCATTTGCTTTTGAGTTAAGCTGATCTTTACTAACTCCAACAAGTTTAAAGGTGAGATTCTCTATTCTTATGGAGTCTCCCATTTTTAACATCCACTTTTGTGCTAGCCAATCCTCCAATACAATCTCATCTTCATTTTTAGGAAATCCCCCTCTTAACAAGGTCGTTTCCTTAAATATTTCCATGCCCGTATGATCTATACTCATTAATTGAATGGCTGCTTGGGCATCCTGCAGCCCAACCCGTTTCACTTTCGTTACACCTACCCGTTCGATCTTCTCATGAAGTTTCAAAATGGTTTCTTGCTCATGACTAGGGTTTTTGATGGAAAAGTGATAAAAGCCAGAACTATATTTTGTAGAATTATATATCGTTTCTTTTAAATTTGTTGTAAAAATTAACGTAAACGACATTAAACAAACGGATAAGGCGATTCCTATAATGGATAAAATTGTGCGTTTCCATTGCTTCATCATGTACTTATGGTTAAGAGAAGTATAATGCTTCATTGTTGCACTTCTCCTACCTGTAGCGCCAAACCGTCTTGAATGGTAATTATACGGTCAGCAAATTTTGAAACCTCTACATCATGTGTAATCATAATTAGCGTTTGATTAAATTTCTTTATCGATTGCCTTAATAAATCTAAAACCTCTAAGGATACTTTGCTATCCAAATTCCCTGTTGGTTCGTCAGCGAAAATGATAGAAGGCTTATTAGCTAGAGCTCTTGCTATTGCCACTCTTTGTTGTTGTCCCCCTGACAATGCATTAGGTAAGTGATGTCTACGATCGGACAAGCCTAAAAATTGAATTAACTCATTTATGTATTCTTTATCAACTACCTTATTATCTAATAAAATCGGAAGTACGATATTTTCTTCAGCTGTTAGAACAGGAATTAGATTAAATTGTTGGAAGATAAATCCGAATTTCCTCCTTCGATATATCGATAAATGATGTTCAGATAATTGAGATAAGGATTGTCCTTCAATGATGACTTCACCACTTGATGGATTTTCAAGTCCCCCTAATAGATGTAATAACGTGCTTTTGCCAGACCCACTTGCTCCTACAATCGCAACAAACATTCCTTTTTGTATAGAGATATTCGTTTCCTTTAAGGCTTCAACTTCCGTTATACCTTTGCCATATGTTTTTGTAAGATTAACCGTTCTTAAGATTTCCATTTTGTTCCCTCCTATTTCTCTATAAATAGGATAATCTTTAAACCTTACATTTAAGTGAAAGCAATCTTACATTCTTGTCATCTATCATGAAATAATGTAATGGTAAAAGTTGATCCTTTATTAAGCCCTACACTCTCTACTTCCATCCGACCACCATGCATACTCACAATAAGTTTTGATAGAGATAATCCAATCCCAGTCCCATCGCCCCTTGCTTTATTATTTCTGGCTTGATAAAAGCGATCGAATATATTGGGTAATTCTTCTTTCGTAATGCCCATACCTTGATCCTTGATTGAAATGGATAAATAATATGAGGTACATACTAAATTTATATAGATATCTGAATGGGAGGGACTATAATCAATGGCATTATTAACTATGTTTTTAATAGCCTCACCTAACCATCTTTCATCGTGATTAATCCATACTTCTTCTGCTCTTGATTCGTAATGAATCTTCATACCTTTAGCCTGAATCTTGTAATCTAGAGAACTAATTACCTCAAGTATAGTCCGGTTTATATTCAGAACCCTTTTCTCCAATTGCACGAGACCTGATTCCAGTTTTGAAAACTTTAGTAACTCTTGTATCAACCAATGAATTCTTTCTAATTGAGTTCTGCTTTTTATTAAAAAATCAGTTTCTTCTAAGGATGATAATTCGTTGATTATTAGGTCATGAAACATCATAGATGAGCTTAATGGTGTTTTAAGCTGATGAGATATGTCTTGTATTAAATTTTTTAATAAAATCTTTTCCTGTCCAAGCAAATCTATTGTATTCTTTAATCGCTGACTCATTTGATGAAATTGAAAATGTAGTAAAGGAAAATCCCCTTCTTCCTCTTTGATCATATTGGAGATATTATAATCGCCTCGCATGATTTTTTCTACTTTATAGGAAAGTGCTCTAATCTGACTATAGACACGATGGAAAATTCCAATGCTGACAGATAGGATGATTGTAAGGAAGAAGCATATCAATATGGCAAGACCAATATTGATTTTTAACATAGCTTCTTCTAAAAAAGGCTTGTTTATGTGAGAGATTGGATCTGTTAATCCATACTTTTTTACACTCTCTCTTCCGTCTTGCATTTCCTCCACAGAGATATTTTTAGTGTAAAGAGGCATGAGTGTTTCCTCTAGTTCTGGATGTTGTTCAAACACGACACCAAGTATAGCAACATTTCTTGCTTCCCATTCTGAATGAACACCACGAATAACAGATGAAGTGTAGATGGATACTATGAAGGCAAAAAATACTGTTATCGTAACAATTGAAACACTAAGAAGCCTAATTTCTCTATTCCGAACTAAAGAATGGATCAAGACCGTACACATCCTTCATCCCATATATACCCCGTACCTCTAATGGTTTTAATATGGATTGGTTTGGACGGATCTTCTTCTACCTTCCCACGTAATCTTCTAATATGAACGGACAACGTGTTATCATCAATAAAATTACCTTCAAGATCCCATAACTTCTGTAAAAGTTGTTCCCTAGTAAGTAACTGCCCTGGATTTTGCATAAAGATATGTAGAAGCTTAAATTCTGTTGTGGTTAGTTTCATATCTTGACCCGCTTTTTGTGCGGTTTGTTTATTCAAAGACAAAGTAATCGCTCCTGATGACAGTTCTTTTTCAGTCATTTGAAATACTCCTTGTGACCTTCTAAGCACCGACTTAATCCGAGATATTAGCTCCATAACACGAAACGGCTTTGTTAGATAATCATCAGCCCCCATATCTAATCCTCTCACGATATCAATCTCCTCATCGGCAGCAGTTAAGAAAATGATAGGTGTATGCGAAGACGCTCTCATCTTTTTACAAAAATTGAATCCTAGTCCATCAGGTAGGTTATTATCTAGTAAAATTAAACTTGGGTTAATTTTCTTCAGAAGTACATCAGCTTCATGAATGGAATTAGCAATATAAGTTTGCCATTGTTCTTTTTCAAATGCATATTGAAGACCATAACAAAGCATCTCATCGTCTTCTACAATTAGTATGGATACCATGATTGTTTCTCCTTAAGGTTACAAAATCAATCAGCAATAGGCGCTTACTCACTATGAGCAACGCCTAATCTTACTATATAGTAAACTATTTAATCCATTTTTGGAAACTGTTACTAAAAAACTTTAAAAGGGGACTGTCTCTCTTTATCCAACTAAAGAGGGACTGTCCCCACAAAAAATTATTCTTCCTCAAACTCAACATTATTCTCTTCTGCCAATTTCTCCAAATCCTTTTGATAACTACGAATGCCTTTTCTGGCCTCTGCCAGTTTGTCGTTCGCCTCTGTAATTAATCCAGTGTCAGCCTTTTCTAATGCATCCAAAATAATGATGAAGGCGGAGTGCTGCATATTAGCTGCATCGATGTATTGTTCATGCAGTTTTGACACTTCTTCTGTCTCTGGTTTAATTGCCTCAAGCTTATCGATAAAATCTCTGTACGTTGGTACAACTTCATCCTTAATCGTATTATAAGTTGTTTGATCGTCCGTGTAATTTGCCCCGGTGACACTATCATAAGCATCCATCGCTTTTGTTTCTAAGTCCGCTAAAGGTTGAATTTCCTCATTAATATAATTCAGTAAATCATCTTGTACCGGATTGCCAAAACACCCTGTTAAAATTACTAAACAGGTAAATAAGCCAAATAGCACTTTTTTCATGATAATCCCTCCCCAGTATCATTGTGACTTTACTATGTTATTACGGTTTCCTAAGAAAATAACTGTAATATAAAATAGGGATAAGCTCCTGTACCAAAAGAAAGAGGGACAGTCCCCCTTTACTTTAGTAAAGAGAACTGTCCCTCTAAAATCATACCCCTCGCTTGTTTCCCCAAATATAGGTGTGCAGCTGAGGGAGTACTTTTATTTCTTTTAATTCATGATCAGCCATCGCTTTATCAATAAGCCAAGTGTATTTATCTAGTAATCTACTGACTAGATCTCTGTCGTCAGTTGTTGTAATATCGTCATTTCCCACTTGTAAAAAGAAAGGAACTCCTGGATATCTCAGATGAACCTTTTTCGCATACTGGTAGTCTTCATCAATAAATACGACAACTTTTAAACTAACACTCATGTCCTTCAATTTCCCTAAAATATCATCCAAAACATCAAAGTCCGTGGTCATTTTTGAGCTTGGCGGCTTTGGAGAAATCGTCAGTTCATCAATCTTGTAAAACCAGTCTTGCCATTTGCTCCCCTGTGTCTCCAAACCAATTTTAATATTATTCTCCTTTAATATCTCAATCAGTCCATCTAAATTTTTCAATAAAGCTGGGTTTCCACCTGAAATCGTCACGAAGGAAAATCCATCGCCACCAAGCTCCTTCAACTGAGCCCAAATGTCTTCTGGTTCCATTTGCTGAATCAAGTCTTTCCCTGTTCCGTCCCATGTAAAAGCCGAGTCACACCAAGCACAAGAATAGTCACAGCCTGAGGTTCTCACAAACATTGTTTTTTGACCGATGACCATCCCTTCCCCTTGAATCGTTGGTCCAAAGATCTCCATTACCGGTATTTTAGCCATTCATCATCCACTCCCGTCTCGCTTCTGCATAGCTTGTAGGAGTTTCATAAAGTCTAACAAACTCAACTCGAGCTCCATCATATTGGTCGACACGTTTTTGCAGTGACTCTTCCATTTTTTCATATATCCATACCACCATATTTTCCGCCGTTGTATTCATTGGTGGCAATGTCTCATTTAAATATTTATGATCTAGGAAAATCTCAATCTCACTTTTCCAAATATCCTTTATATCACCAAAATCAATCATCAACCCACGGTCATCGACAAACCCGCTAATCCCGAAAATGACTCGATACGTATGGCCATGAAGATTTTTACATTTCCCTTCATAGTTGTGAAGGTGGTGTGCTGAGTCAAAGGTAAATTCCTTACTCACAAGTACACGCTTCGAATGATATTTTAATTGATCTCTTTTAATATCTTCATCAATCTTTTGGAGTTTATCTACGATGCGGAATCCGTACATATGCTAAAACCCCTTTCTTTCATTCAAGTAGTCTTCTAATCCTTTTTGACGCAGCTTACATGCTGGGCACTCTCCACATCCATCAGCAATCAAGCCGTTATAACAAGTTAACGTCTTTTCACGAACAAAATCAAAAGCTCCCAGCTCATCGGCAAGCTTCCACGTTTCCGCCTTATTCAACCACATCAAAGGCGTATGAATGACAAATTGCTCATCCATAGAAAGATTCAACGTCACATTCAACGATTTGATAAAAATATCTCGGCAATCAGGGTAACCGCTAAAGTCCGTTTCACAAACACCGGTGATAATATGCTTGGCACCTACTTGACTCGCTAAAACCCCTGCAAATGACATAAACAATAAGTTACGTCCAGGTACGAAGGTAGAAGGCAACTCACCATTCTCTCCATCCTTCACTTCAATATCACTTCTCGTTAATGCGTTTGGTGCCAATTGATTCAATAAACTCATATCTAAAATATGATGCTTGATTCCAAGCTCTTCTGTAATTTTAACAGCACATTCAATTTCACTATTATGTCTTTGGTTGTAATCAAACGTAACAGCAATCACTTCTTCAAAGCGCTCTATCGCCCAAAATAGACAAGTCGTACTATCCTGTCCACCGCTAAATACAACAACAGCTTTATCTTTTTTCATATTAAAAATCTCCCTTAAACAGAAAAAAAGCACCACTAAGAAAGCAGCACTGTTTTCCTTAGTTTTTTAAAGAGGGTAGCTAGAACCTCTACCGCCAATGCGGATTTTTATTAAGCTATCCATCATTCTATCACATTTCGACAAAATGTCATTAGAACTTTTTGTATTGCTTCACCATTTTATTCAAATTTGTTAGATTTATGAACGTAAAAACAGTCACTCCAAAAAGTGACTGCTTTCAACCAATCTATTTTTCTACTTTTTCCGGGCGAACCACAAATGGAACAAACTCCGTACCAATCAAATGTGAAATCGCATCAATAAACGTGACGGTCGTGTGTGGAGTATCATATAAAATCTTAAAATAATCCTGTCGTTTTTCAACAGGTGTTGCATCATAAGCTAGCCCTACCATCCAGCGTCCATAATAGTATGCTGGGTAATACGTTCGTTGAATCGGGTCAGAGAAAAAGGTGAAGGAGTTACCCGCTTCTACTGAATTCATACTCCCTTGATTCATCATATAGTCTAAAACTTCTTCTTTACTAGAATGTCCTAAGTTATACATGTAACAAGCATTTGTTTGATACATACGTTGTAAATCTAAATAGTCGCGTGCTAATATATATTGTTTTTTCGACTCTAAAGAAACTCCAGGCGTCTCTTCTTCTAGGACATCCCAGCCCAGGAAGTGGAGAGCTGTTTCTGGACCACCTTCAAACAATGCATTCGTTGGACTATTGATTAAGTAATAGGACGCTTCAAGGGGGAGTTTCCCTTGCTTGAACAAGTAATCCCAACGACAGTAGAAGGCTTGATGTCCAGGATAGGCTTCATGAGTCATGATTTGTGCTAAAATCGGTTCACTCCAAGGACGGTCAATATTGAAGGTTAAGTTTCCACGATAATTTCCCGTGTATTTTGAATAACCACTCCAAAACACATTTCGAATCGATTTAATTGAATCAATGCCATCTTCCTCTGGAAGGCCGATGACTCTCTCCAACGTTCCATGCTTACTTCTTTCCATAAATTTCTCCGCTACAGTTGTAACCACCTCAGGCTCAATCAGCGTATCTTTTCTCCAAGCTTCGCCCATTTCTCGAAGAGTTCCGGTGTATCCGAAATCCTTTAAACCTTTTTCGACTCTCTCTTTCATGGCAGAAATGCTATCATCTGTAATCAAAGTGGACGGCAGCTCTTGAATGTTTAATAGCAGTTCATCGTAGCCAACCTTGTCACCTTGTAAGCTTCTAGCAAAATAGCGGAAAGCATTCACCATCGAACGCATATATCTTCCTTCATGCCCCGGCGTCGAGTGAATAGCTTTTTCCACCTCTTCAATGGCTAAACCGATTTGATCAAAATTATCTAAAGTAGGCTTTACATCACTATAGCTCGCCGTGGCCACTTCCTGTTGATAAAGTTTTTGAGCTTGCTCATTCAAACTTCCAACAACATCAACCAACTTTTCTCCCGTTTCTTTCTCTGTCCAACGTAACATGTAAGCCGCCCCCTAAAGTTTAGTTTTTCTTTACGTTCCACATTTCTTCCATATCCTGTAACATTAGTGGCACTAATGCTTCATACAGTTTCTCTCCCTTGTCAGCAGTTGCTGTTCCTGCGTTTCCTAAGTAGCCGTCAGGAAAAATTTCTTTACCAAAGTTTTTATACTTCAACTTAGGGGAAATAGTAATTTCATGGTTACCTACTCCATCTGTTTCCGCCAAGCTTTCAGAAATAGCTAGAACTAATGATGTTTCATCTTCCCCTGCATGCCCCGGTTCAGGTGTAATGGTTTTAATCGTGTCTCGATAATCAATCCACCAGTTTAGAGTCAACACGGTCATCCCTAGATCAGCTAGTTTTTCTGCAATGATGTTTAATGCTGCGATGTTTCCACCATGCCCATTAAAAAGAACAATATTTTCAAAACCTTGTCGGTAAAACTCCTTCCCAATTTCAAACACATAATTTGAGAAAGCCTCCGCAGAAACGTCAATCGTTCCACCAAAAGATTGAAGTGCCCATGAGTGTCCGTATGCTACCTCTGCCCCAATCATCACCTTCTCATTAATTCTTTCATTGATTCTTCTTAAAAACTCACGAGGAATTAACACATCTGTCCCTAATGAGCAGTGGGGACCATGAGCCTCTACCATTCCAATGGGCAAAATAACTGTATCTACTCCGCTTTGTAGTGCCTCTTCAAATTGACGTAAATTTAAGTCCATCATGTACATCTTGAAATTCCCCCTTTTTTCATATACATCTAAAAGTGCAACTCAATATTGACTAAAGACTCATTTCATATTTAACTTCAAAGCTTCCGCTAACAGCGCAGCCCGGTAAGGTAAATTCGTCAGTACTACATGCTCATGATCCGCATGGGCTCCATCTCCTTGTGGCCCTAGTCCATCAATCGTAGGAATTCCCAAGCCTGCCGTAAAATTCCCATCACTTGCCCCACCAGATGATCCTTCCTTTAAATCATATCCATGACAGGCAGCGATTTCCTTTAGCTGCTCATACAATTCAACTACCTTATCATCTCGCTCTAATGGGTATCGGTTAATCCCACCAGTTACTTCCACAGTGGTTCCATCTAAAAATGGAGCACGGTCTAGTATCTTTCTCTCCACTTCTTCCGCTTGCTCCCTCGTTGTGATCCTTACATCAATTTCTGCACTCGCACTCTTTGCTATCACATTTGGACGGCTTCCTCCTAAAACCATTCCTACATTAATCGAAATGCCCTCTTCTTTGCTCGCCAATTTCTTTATATCCACCATTTGAAGAGCTAGCTCGTCAATGGCACTTACTCCTGACCAAGGGTCGATTCCCGCATGACCGGTGATTCCTGTAACAGAAATCGTAAACCACCCCACTCCTTTTCGAGCGGTTTTGACTGCTGCATCTGGTGAGATACTCGATTCAGGAACATAGACAATCGTGCTCTTAATAGCTTCTTCCTCAATACGCTGTCTCGAGTAGTTACTCCCTATTTCCTCATCAGAAGAAACAAAAAAGACAATTTTCTTTTTCCCAGTAATCCCAAACTCTTTAAGGGCTTTTAATGCCCAAAGTGTGGTGGTTAACCCACCCTTCATATCAAAGGTCCCCGGTCCGTATAGAAGTCCATCTTCCTTTTTAATAGGAAGTGCCCCTTCATTCCAAACCGTATCGTAGTGACCGATGATCAAGATTTGTTCCGTTTCTTCCCCAGTTCCATAGGTAAAACAATATTGATTCCCTACGTTTTCTTGAGGTACTACTTCTACACTGCCACCAATTAAGGCTTCAAACTCTTTTTGAAGTACTACACCACATTGATCGGCAAGTACTTTATTATTCGATGGAGATTCTGCTTCCACTAAACGAAGAAGAGTATCTTCCATCTCCTTTTGATGATTTTTCAAAAAAGATAATAGTTCTGACAAACGATTTTTCCTCCTTATGTACATGTTTCAACGAGGCTTGCGATTTGAAGTAGTTTCTCCTCCTCAAAATAACCCCCAACTAACTGCATCCCTATCGGAAGGCCCTCTTTAAAGAATCCTAGATTGAGTGTGACTGCGGGGTGGCCAGAGAGATTAAATGGTCCAGTAAAGGTCATTTCGTTTAAGGATTCATCTCCAATAACCGGATCCTCAGCTGGAGCAGGAAAAGCAACCGTCGGCATAAATAAGGCATCTACTTCCTCTAACACCTTGGAAACTTCTTCTCTAAATTCTTTCTGCTTCTTTAAGCCATCTAAATATTCAACTGCTTTTTGCTTTAAACCAAGGTCGATTTGTTCAAATGTTTGAGAAGCATACTCCTCTTTACGATGAAGCCAATGTTGGTGGATATGCGCTGCCTCTGGCAATAGAATTTTCATTAAATACTCTTCTGTTTCATTCCAGCTTGGAAGTTCAATTTCCTTCAACTTCCAGCCACTTTTCTCCATCCAACTTAAAGTTTTTTCATACACAATCTTAACTTCAGACTGGACCGTTCTTAAATAGGAGTCTGGTAAAATACCAATTACGACCTGGTCCAAAACAACTGAATAACCATACCCACTTTCTAGAGATGAATACGGATCTTTTGCATCATAACCAGCAATAGCCTGAAACACGGTGGAAAGGTCTTCTATATTTCTCGCAATAGGCCCAGCATGATCAAGAGACCATGATAATGGAAACACACCTCGTAGACTAACCGCTCCATAAGTTGGTTTTAAACCAGCCACTCCACAGTAAGAGGCCGGTATCCGAATGGAGCCACCCGTATCACTTCCTAAAGAGAAGAAACCTAGCCCGGCTGAAACTGCCGCTGCCGATCCCCCACTCGATCCTCCTGCCGTTTTTGAAACATCATGAGGATTATTCGTCTGACCATATTCGGGATGAACAATTCCATAAGCAAACTCAAGCATATTCGTTTTTCCAAGCAATACCGCACCTGTGGATTGTAGTTTTTCAACCACAAAGGCATCATAATCAGGTATGAAATCCTTTAAAATCAATGAGCCACACGTCGTTTTTAATCCTTTTGTGTAAAATAAGTCTTTTAGTGAATAAGGTATTCCGCATAAAATAGAGACTTCTTCCCCTTTTAAAAATTTCTCTTCCGCATTTTTAGCAGCTAACCTAGCCTCATTTTCAAACAAGGAAATAAACGCATTTAACTTCATATCTTCTTTCTCAATTTCATCCAATAAATCTTGAACCACTTCAACTGGAGAGACCTCTTTCTTTAGATAAAGAGTCGCCAATTGTGTGATTGACCCTTTCAAAATCTCTTTCAAACCGTTCACCTACCATTCCTTACTCCCCTAAAGCTAAAAGTTGATCTCCTTCGTTCATCGCAAGGGAAGCGACTAAAGATCTTACCCCACAAACGTGAATAAAAAGGCCGAAAAAGGTTTATCATTTTCGGCCGCTTAACTCATTAATCTTTTGTAATCTTATGGAAAGGAACATACCAAGTATTCATTGGGTTAATTTCATACCCTTTCACCCACGTTTTCTTAGCTGCTTCAACTGTACTTTGACCAACAAAGATGTAAGGTGCTTCTTCAGCCATAATCGCTTGAATTTCCTTGTAATTCGCTTCACGTTTTGCTTCGTCTACACTCTTTCTAGCTTCTTCAAGTAACTGATCTACTTTCGCATTTTCAAAGAATGCTAGATTGAAACCAGGTCCTTTACTAGAAGAATGAGCAAAATACCATAGATTATAGTCCGGGTCTGCATAATCTGGTGTCCATGCTGCTAAAGCTAATTGGTGCTTACCGCTTGTTACTAAATCAAGGAACGTTGGCCATGCAAGTGTATTAATCTTCAAGTTTACACCGATTTTGGCTAGGTCCGCTTGAAGCATCACGGCGATATTTTTACGAACTTCATTGTTTTCAGAGATTGCTAGCTCTAAATCAAAGCCATCTTCTAAACCAGCCTCTTTTAAAAGCTCTTTCGCTTTATCTAAGTTATAATCATAAAGTTTGGCATCAGGATTAAAACCAAACATCCCTTTAGGTACAATTCCAGGTACGCGTTCCGCTCCACCAAGCAAAATGCTGTCAATGATTGCCTCATAATTGACCGAATGTGCAAGGGCTTGACGAACGAGTTTGTTATCTAGTGGTTTTGCGGTCATATTCATTGCAAAATCATCAATTTGATATCCTGGTGACTCGACCACTTCTACATTATTTTTTCCATCCATTTGCTTTAGCACATCTGGAGAAATCATCGTGTCATCCAGTAAATCTAGCTCACCTTTTTCAAGCATAAGTCGACCAGTTGACGGCTCTGGAACGATTAAGACATTGACTGTTTTCATTGTCGGAGTTCCGCCCCAATAGTTTTCATTTGCTTTTAAAACTAGCTTTTGGCCACGATCCCAGCTTTCAAGAATGTATGGACCTGAACCTACCTCTTTATCTGCTAAGTAAGACTCAGCCATGTCATCTCCATGATTTTCAGCAAGCTTAGGATTAAGGATGTTCCCAAACACGGTTCCTAACGTTTTAACAAAAGGACCAAATGGCTCTTTTAACTTAATTTTAATCGTGTGGTCATCCACAATTTCAAAGCTATTTTCATCGATTACTTTCTTAAAAATACCTGCTGCTGATTTCCCTAATTTTAACGCACGAGTAAATGAATATTGTACAGCTTCAGATGTAACTGGAGATCCATCATGGAATTTTGCATCTTTTCTTAAGAAGAACGTGTATGTTTTACCGTCCTCACTAATTTCCCAATTCTCAGCTAATTGAGGTTTAACCTCTGTATCTGTTCCATCATAAGTAACAAGACGGTCATACAACATATAAGTAATACGGAAGGAAGTATTGGCTGCAGTGCTGTGTGGATCTAAGTGCGGGATATCTTGGTTTGTTGCGAAATTAAACACATTCGGATCAGCTGATTTAGCTTCTTCGACTTCTTCATTTGTGTTTGTATTATCATTCGTATTTTTCTGAGGAGTGGTTGTTTCTTGGTTGTATTTGTTACAGCCTGAAAGTACAAGACCAACGACCATCATAAACATAACTAGCTTTGCCCAAAGCTTTTTACTATGCATTCCCTTTTCCCCCTAAAAATGATTTTTTTCGCTTAAACTTAGTTAAAACAGCTTTAACCCTTCACCTCCCTAAACAACAAGTTTTTATCTCGTAAATTGTTAACCAATATTCAAAGCTAACAATTCAAGAACAAGTTTCTAACAACCTATATATCTACTAACGCTGCTTCGGATCCAGCACATCGCGTAATCCATCCCCAAGCAAGTTAAACCCTAAGACAGTAAACAAAATCGCAAGCCCTGGAAAAGTGGCTGCCCACCAAGCTTCTCGTAAAATTTCACGACTCGATGAAAGCATCGCACCCCATTCAGGAGATGGAGGTTGTGCACCTAAACCGATAAAACTAAGACCAGCAGCGGCTAAAATAACAAACCCTAAATCTAGTGAAGCTTGTATGCTAGCAGGTGCAATCGAGTTTGGTAGTATATCTTTAAATAAAATTCGAAATGGATTGGCACCAATCGCTCGAGATGCTTCAATAAACTCTGAGCTTTTAATCGACAAAACAGAAGAGCGAACAATCCTTGTATACCACGGCCACCAAACAACCGCGAGTGCGAGCAGCACGTTCTCTATGGATGGCCCAAGTGCTGCGGCAATGGACATCGCGAGGATAATACCTGGAAAGGATAGAAAAATATCCGTCATTCGCATAATGACTTGATCAACTACCCCACCGAAATAACCTGCAATCGCACCTAGAATAGTCCCAATTGGAAACGAAATGAGCACAACGAGCAATCCAATTTTTAAAGAAATTCTCGAACCATAAACAATTCGACTGAATATATCTCTTCCCACTTCATCTGTTCCAAAAATATGTTCATCACTCGGAGGCTGCAATTTATTAGTAATATTAACTTCAAGTGGGTCGTGTGTTGCAATTTGTGGAGAAAACAGAGCCAATACAAGTAAAACGAGAACAAACACAAAACCGATTACCGTTAAAGGGCTGGCAAAAAATCTCCTTAGCATTTCAGGACCTCCTATCTATCTAAATTTGTACCACCTCTTGGAAAATCAGCAATTTGATTTTCACCAAGCACAATCATCATCGAGACAACTAATCATATTTCAGCCTAGGGTCAATCACTTGGTAGAAGATATCGATGATGAGATTCACCATGATAAAGAGAACGGCAATAAGGATTGTAACCCCCATGACAGCTGGAAAGTCTAAATACGTAATGGCATTCACCGCATATTTTCCAAGACCAGGCCATGAGAATACCGATTCAACGAGAACACTTCCTCCTAATGCGTGCCCAAAGGTCATTCCTAGTAAAGTTAAGATAGGCATCATCCCATTTTGCAGAGCATGACCATAAAGTACACGGTTCTGTGACCCACCTTTTGCATAAGCGGTACGAATATAATCACTTCTTAGAACCTCGAGCATACTCGAACGGGTCATCCTCGTGATCATTCCAATCGTTACCGCCGCTTGAGTCACACCCGGTAAAATTAAGTGCATGAGAGCGGAACGGAATACCTCCCAATTACCAGTTAATAAAGCATCTATCGTGTACATCCCGGTAATATGGGTAGGTGGTGAAACCCATGTGTCCAATCTCCCTGAACCAGGCAATACTCCGATTTGTAAATAGAAGAATAATAGAAGGATAATCCCGAGCCAAAACGCGGGCATTGCTACCCCAATGAGAGCCATAAACCGGGTTAGCTGGTCAGCAATCTTATCTTTTTTATTGGCACTTATGATCCCAAAGGGGATTCCAATTAAAACGGTAATCACCATGGAAAACATCGTGAGTTCAAGGGTCGCTGGAAAATATCGTTTCAAATCCTCTGACACCGGCTTCTGAGAGTAAGTACTGTCTCCAAAGTCTCCTTGAACGAGCCCTGCCATGTAACGCCCATATTGAACATAAATTGGATCATTTAACCCCATTTTCTCCCGCAGTTCTTCTAAAACTTCTGCATCTGCCTTCGGACCTAAAATGAGTCGAGCTGGGTCACCTGGAATCGTATGAGAAATGAAAAACGTTAACATACTAATACCGATTAAAATAGGAATCATGAGAACCAATCTTTTAGCAATATAACGAAGTGCATCCATTTAACTCCCTCCTTTCCTAGTTCTATACATGAATACAAGCCGTCCAATGTCCAAACGTTTTTTCCTGTAACTTTGGAACCTCTGTTTTACATTCAGGTGTCGCTACTGGACAACGTGTATGGAATGGGCATCCTGTTGGCTGATTAATCGGACTTGGAATATCCCCTTGTAAAATAATTCGCTCTCTCTTTTGCTTAGGATCTGGTACCGGTACAGCCGATAAAAGTGCCTGAGTGTAAGGATGCTGCGGGTTATTATACAATTCATCTACATCTGCAAGCTCAACGATTCTTCCTAAATACATCACAGCCACACGGTCTGAAATATGTTGAACAACCGATAAATCATGGGAAATAAAGATATAGCTCAGCCCAAATTCACCTTGTAAATCAGACATTAAATTCAACACCTGAGACTGAACGGATACATCCAATGCCGAAACCGGTTCGTCTGCCACAATCAGTTTGGGCTTTAACGTTAATGCTCTGGCAATCCCAATTCTCTGTCTTTGTCCGCCGGAAAACTCATGGGGATATTGATTTAATTGCTCTTTCCTGAGGCCAATTTTATCAATTAAACTCTCAATAACCTCCATCCGCTCCTTCTTATTAGTCATTCCATGAACAAGGAGAGGCGCTTCCAAAATCGCTTTAACCGTACTTCTTGGATTAAGTGAAGCGTAAGGATCTTGAAACACGATCTGCATTTCTTTTCTTAAGTCCTTCAGTTGCTTCCCTTTTAACTCGGTAATGGACTTTCCCTTATATTTGATTTCACCTGAAGTGGGTTCAATCAAGCGTAAAATCGACCGTCCGAGACTCGACTTTCCACAACCAGATTCCCCTACGATGCCTAACGTTTCACCTTCATTAATGTAAAAGCTGACACCGTCGACGGCCTTCACCACTTTCTTGTCACCTAGGAATCCTTTTTTCAAGGTGAAGTGCTGCTTCAAATCCTTGACTTCAAGTAATGCCAACCTTATTCATCTCCTTTGCTTCAAATAACCAACAAGCAACTGTATGATTCGAGCCGACTGTATAGGTATTTGGTTGACTTGACTTACAGTGATCCATTGCCTCCTTACAGCGATCGGCAAAGCGACATCCTGAAGGCATATTTTTTGGAGAAGGGACTGTCCCTGGAATGGAACCGAGGGATTGTTTTCGTTGTCCGATTTTAGGTACGGACTGAAGTAACCCCTTTGTGTATGGATGTTTTGGTTCGGCGAATAACTCTTCCACCGTTCCTTGCTCCACTACCTTTCCTGCATACATAACCACCACTCGGTCACAAACCTCCGCCACAACCCCTAAATCATGTGTAATCATGATAATTCCCATATCATTTGTTCTTTTCAGATTGTTCATCAATTCCAAAATTTGTGCTTGAACGGTTACGTCTAGAGCCGTTGTTGGTTCATCACAAATGAGCAACTGAGGATTACACGCCATTGCAATTGCAATCATCACCCTTTGTCTCATTCCACCTGATAACTGGTGAGGATATTCATTCACTAACTCTTCCGCCCGTGGAAGACCGACTTCCTTTAACAAATCAACCACTCTTTGCTTTCTCTCTGTTTTGGACAAATCCGTATGAAGCATTAACGATTCACTAATTTGTTTTCCAACCGTATGAAGCGGGTTTAATGAGGTTAGTGGATCCTGGAAGATCATCGAGATTTTATTGCCCCTTATCTTTTCCAACTGCTTTTTTGATAGAGTAGTAATCTCACTTTCTCCCAATGAAACCTTTCCACTCAAACGAGCTTTATCAGGCAATAGCCTCATAATTGAAAGAGCCGTCATACTTTTTCCACAACCCGATTCCCCAACAATTCCAAGCGTTTCCCCTTTATCAATGGAAAAAGAAACATCATCTAGAATCTTTAAATAGGAACCATCTTTTTTAAGAGATAGAGATAATTGTTCTACCTGTAATAACACCTCACACACCTCTCTCTTTTTTAAAATTGGTTAGTTCGTAGAGGGCTACAGTATAATGTTCGGAAAACAGTTGTTTGATTTCCCCTTGATCCTTCGTCTTCAACACATTAAGCAAAAGTTGATGATTTTCAACCACCTTAGTTGCCCGCTGCGGGAGTTCATGTGCAATGGTTAAAAACATGGCTCCTACTTGTGTATCAAGCTGCTGATGCATGTGAATCAGCCGTTGATGCTTAGAAGCTTCTACAATCGTTTTATGAAAGAGGGTATCTATTTCCGCTTCCCTTTCTAAATCTCCCTTTTCAAACGAATCCTGCAATTCCATTAGTAACTCTTCTAATCTTTTGAAATCTTTTTTTGTTAAAAATGGACTGGCTAACTGAGCGGCCTCACTTTCTAACAAAGCTCGTAGCGTGTAGATTTCGTAAGCATCTTGGAGAGAAAGAGTCGTAACAAAGGTGCCCTTATTAGTTTCGTGCTTAACGAGTCCCTCATTTTGTAAAAGCTTAATGGCCTCTCTTACAGGACCTCTAGAGATATTTAACTCATCAGCAAGCTGGGCTTGATTTAACCGTTCACCTGGCTTTAAGGTGCCGTTTAAAATCATTTTGCGGATAATTTTTGCTACATCATCTGATAGCGTTCGTTGTTCAAGATAAAACTTCATTTTCCTTAATCCTTTCAAATATCGCTTTCAATTCATACAGGTTTCCCCAGTCCATCTGCCTCGCTCCTGTTTCAATTTCTAAAATCTGCTGTATCAGGTTCTCCGTCAGAGGCATCGCTATTCCGTGTTCCTTCCCCATTTCAACAATCGGAACGAGCTGTTCTTCTATTTCTGTTTTCCTTTTTCTTACCGCTAAATCTCGCCAAATCCCACTTTTTGTTTTTTTATTTGAGGCCATTCGTACCGCTAATTTTTCTAACTGCTTATTTAAGCGTCCATCATCTCTAGCTTCACGTGGATAGACTAAACCCGGTTCCCAATCATCAAAACCTAATGGGTGAACTCCCTCCGCTTCGGCTACTGCTAGAATTTCTGAACACAGTTCCATTAACGTTTCTCTTAAATCTAGTTGCCTAACAACACCAGCCATCGTTTCGTCAACTAAAGCAGTCGCATACAGAAGTCCTGCGTAAGACATTTTGCCCCATAAATAACCCCAAATGTTATTGGTGATTTGAGCGGGGCCCCATGCCAACAGGCGTTTGTGCAGATTTTTTAGTCGATCCGTTACCGATCCATCCAATTCACCGATATAGAGAGAAGAAATTCCACCGTATAA
This sequence comes from Robertmurraya mangrovi, assembly GCF_034427655.1. Lineage (NCBI taxonomy): Bacteria > Bacillati > Bacillota > Bacilli > Caryophanales > Bacillaceae > Robertmurraya > Robertmurraya mangrovi. Next base: position 108,568 of record NZ_JAXOFX010000003.1, on the reverse strand, counting down.
AATTCTCCCTGGCTCTAAATAGTCAGCTGAAAAGTTCACAAAGCAACCAATCGTGTTTTCTGCCCCTATTAAACGAGAAATCTGTTTTTCACACAGCCCATTTTGAACAGAAACCACTACCGTTTCTTTTTTGAGTAATGGGCGAAGCTGCTCAATTGCTGTTTTTGTATGGTGAGCTTTCACTGCAAGTAAAACCATTTCAAGAGGTTTCCCTCGCCCCACTAATTCCTTCGGCGTCATCGCCTTACAGTCAACTGTTAACACTTCAACCGGTCCTTCAATCTTTATTCCTTCTTGATTAATCTTTTGCACATGATTTTCTGCAATATCGCAAAGAAGGACATTTTCCCCATTTAATGTTAAATAGGCACCAAGGACACCGCCAATCGCCCCTGCTCCTACAATCGTAATTTCCATTTCATCCCTCCTAGAAAAGTTGTAACCCTCCATCAGCCGATATGATTTGGCCGCTAACATATGAGGCATAATCAGATGCAAAAAATAAGACGGGATAGGCAATATCTTCTGGTTTCCCCAGCCTTTTTACAGATATGGATTCAATCAACTGCTCTTGCTTCTCCTTCCCCATCCTTTCCCACTGTTTTTCCGTAGATGGATTGGAAAGAACAAAACCTGGTGCCACATTATTTACCGTAATTCCATATGGACCTAGCTCCCTTGCCATTTGTCGAGTCAGCCCTATTTGACCAGCCTTGGCACTTGTATATGCTTGAATTCCCGTCAAACTGCTGCTTCTTCCCGCTCCACTTGAGATATTCACAATCCGGCCATATTGTTGCTTTTTCATGAATGGCGCCACCGCTCGAATCATATAAAAGCAAGCATTCAAGTTGATACCCACGACCTTCTCCCATTCTTCATCCGTCACTTCCTCGATGGGTTGATGGACTTGACCAACTACCCCTCCCGCATTGTTCACGAGGATATCAACCCGACTGAACTGTGTTGCAACCTCTTCTACAAAAGTTTGGATTTGGTCTGATTGGGTTAAATCCACTTTAAATGTATGTACAGTACCCGGGACCCTTTTTTCTACAATGAATTGTTTCGTTTGTTCTAATGGTTCTTCAAGAATGTCCACTGCAATGACATGGGCACCTTGGGAAGCAAACGCCTCACATATTCCCCGTCCGATTCCATGTCCAGCCCCGGTTACAATCGCCACTTTGTCTAAAAAAACATTTGAATGTAAACTGTTAACACTTTGAAACAAAACGGCACCCCCTATAACTGTTTGTAAAATTCAGAATCTTTTTAATATTGTTAATTGGAATCTTAACTAGTTTTGAATTTGTCCGCAATAGCTTCGACAAAACTTCCTTTAAAGCCTGAAAACTTCTGTTAATTGGACAAAAAAAGTTCTTTTCTGAAACTTTTGTTACTTCCAAAAATATCCTCGTAAAAGACAAAAAAGAGATTGTGATCACTCACAACCTCCTACTTTTTCACCGAATGATAAGCTTTTAATAGCTCCTCTACGGAAATATCCTCTATTTTCATACCTGAAATCTCACAGCCTTGGATCTCTACATGATTTAAATTACAATTCCTAAACATACTTCCTTCTAAATCGCATCGATCAAACGATACTGGATTTTGATCCTCACCCAAATTTGTATCGCTAAACTTAAGACCGCCTAACGTCACTAGCTTCATTTTACTATTCGATAGATTTAAATCGGCAAATAAAGTCTCTCTCAAATTGATATTTCGGAACCTAGAATGACTTAAATTGACATTACTAAAATGAGCATTGGAAACATTACTGTTACTGAAGGAACTCCCGGCTAAATTCATTTGATAAAACTCGGCTCCAGCCATATTGCTATTCTCGTATTGATAGTTTGCTAAATCTTGATTTTCGACCACTCTATCATTTGCACGTGATGCTTTTCTTTTAACAAAACAAACCTCATCTTCCGTTTCAAACACTCGATTGTAGCCCATTTTCTCATAGAAATGAAGATTGCTTTTTTGCCTAGGTGAAGTTTCAAGATCCCAAATTCGAACAGTCGGAAACTCTTCTTCAATTAACTCAATAACCTTTGAGCCAATCCCGCGTCCTTGATAGTGGACATCAATAAATATCCGGTCTACCCTTCCATACGATTGACCCGATAAAGTGACAATCACTCCACCAACTATCTTCTCTTCCACCATCACTTTATAAAAGTTCAATTCCTCTACTGAATATCGGGTCATTTCAACAGAATCATATCCAGGTGGCTGAATATTATAGTCAACGATTTCTTCATTCGGCAGCCATTTTCGAGCTTCCTCATCAAATGCTCGCTTCATTATATCAGTTAACAATTCTATGTCGGCTATAGTTGCTTTTTCTAAAGTAATCATGTTTGTACCTCCTATGTTGTACTTCCTATCGTGTATCTGGTACTACTAAATTGTTTTCAAACCCAAACTCCTTAGTTATCAAAGAACTCCATATGCGTTTTATCCGCGCGATAATAATTTAATCGGTCTTGTAAATTTCCTGTGTGAAACTCAAATTTATGTCCATCTGGATCAGTAAAATATAGTGAATCCATATCACGCTTATCTCTTTCCCGTCCCGGAAGAATATTTACGCCAAGCTCAACTAGCTTTTTATACAATCGCTCCAATTCTTCCTTTGAAACGGTAAAAGCAATATGTGTATATGATTTCTTAATTTCCTCTCTAGGAATCTCTTTTTCTACGTTTATTGCAAGCCATAAGCCATCCAAATCGAAATAAGCAAGATTTCTTCCTTTTACTAGAAGCTTAGCTCCGAATACTTCTTGATAAAATTGTATCGAACGGTCTAAATCGCTTACTGAAAATAATAGGTGATTAATCTGCATCTTCATTCTCCTTAATTACTTACTCCATACTTCTTAATCGATAAATAAGTAAAGATGATCAAACTAAAAGCCGTCCACATTAACGTAATAGCAGGGTTTATATTACCTACCACAAACAAAGAAGGAATATTTCCAAATGCCGTATTATCCATCGTTAAAAACCAACCTAGAAACATATTATTTGCTGCATGTGCTCCAATTGTCAATTCCACACTGTTCGTTCTAGCCGTTATAAAACACCATAAAATGCCTGATAAAACATAATCAGCACCAATTAAGACGGCTGAGTACTCCATTTCTGGATTGGCAAAATGAAGAGCAGCAAAAATCAACCCAGCCAAAATGGAGAGTATATAATGATTCTTCACTATTTTCCCAATCCACTGCATCAAATAACCACGGAAAAACACCTCTTCCGTAGTAGTCTGGATAGGAGTGAGTATTAAAACAAACAAAAACAAAGTTACATAATCCTTAAAATTAATATCATTTAAACGATAGTCGCTTGGACTCAAAACAAAATCGATTAAAGTAGTAAAAGTAATCAACCCAAAAAACACCGCAAAGCCCCAGAAAATTCTTTTCCAATTAACCCCATTATAAGGAGTTATTAAACTCTTAAAGCTCCTCTTATGTATCAGCCTTATGGCCAAGAAAATCCCAATAATCCAGACAATATAAGTCATGTTCAGATAAACAAAACTATAAATCGAATCCAAATTTACTGCTTCCATCGTTACATTATCAAAATAAGTTGATTCATCCTTATCCTCAACCACATGCTTCTCGGTCAAATAAACCGAAACAATCGAACCAATAAATAAAAAAGCTAACATAACGAAAAATGAAAGAATATACCTTTTCCAACTATTTTTCCCTTGATTTATGCTGATAAAATCCTTTTCCAAAAGCGATCCACTCCTGATTTAACAATAATTAACATTTGCAATTGTAACATAGGGAGGGACACAATGGGAGAATATATTCTTCAGCTGTTTAATAGTGAGAGCTGGTAAGCAACTCCGAAACCTACACATCAAACATAATCCCCCTAAAAATAGCAAACCCTAATAAAAAGTACCAACACTAGCCTTGGAGGTGAACCATCTATTGCGAGTCCTACGAAAACAAGGTCATCTTTACAATTGGGGTTTATTCATGTACGAGCGACGCTACCTAGTTACGTTGTTCTCTATTATCCTTTTTCTCACTATGATTCCCTTTGCACGAGACTTGCCGAACGTCTTAAAAGAAAACGGGTTCACTCCGGTGGGAAGTGAGTCGGACCAAGGATATCAGCAGATGGAACATACACTCGGAATAGAGTCTTCCTCACTTACGGTTGTTTACAAAAGCAATCAACTAGATTTAACTGAACCAAAACAAGTAAAACGAATCCTTTCCTCCCTATCATCAGTTGAGGAACTACCGTACGTAACGCACATTCACATAAACGAACTAGGGAAATCCAAGAAAAAAAGTCATATCCAATCAGTCCACATAAGCCTAAGCCTGACCGATTCAGAAAGCATTAATGTTTTTCCTAAAATAAGAGACTTAATTCCCACACCTGATGGGATGGAAGTGTATGTGAACGGCGGAATTGCTACTTTATATGATATCCAAACAGCAACGAAAAACGACCTCCTTAAAGCAGAGATGATTGGTCTACCAATTGCCTTACTAGTCTTACTTGTCATTTTCGGGACCGTCGTAGCCTCCTTTCTTCCCATCATTGTTGGTTTAATGGGAGTCACGATTACACTTGGGATTACTTATTTTGTTGCGGACTATTACTCATTATCAAATTTTTTACCAAATATTGTCACGATGATTGGCTTAGCGATTGGAATTGACTATGCTTTATTCGTGGTAAGCCGCTTTCGCGAAGAGCTTGAACTTCAATCGTCTGTAAAAGAAGCTGTTGGCATGACCTCTCAAATGGCAGGTACGTCCATCATTTTTTCAGGCTTTGCCGTATTAATCGGTTTATTCGGAATGCTATTTATTGACCTACCGATTATGAGAGCGTTATGCCTCGGCGGAATTTTCATCGTGCTCTTTTCTGTCTTATTATCCAACACACTGTTACTATCTCTACTCGCTATCATCGGGAAAAATATTAACCGGTTCAAAGTGTTTCCGACATTACAAGCGAGGTGGAGCCAATCTACGTTTTGGGAAAAAGTAGCTTTCGCTGTCATGAAAAGGCCCGTTTTCCTAGCTTTATTTATGAGTGGACTGCTGATTTTACTCATGGTTCCGATTGGTGGAATCAAGCTTGGTGTCCCAACAGCCGACGTCCTCCCGCCAACTTATGAGTCTAGAATTGGGGCTGACCTGATTAAAGAAGCTTATGATGACCGGGAACGAAGCCCCATTTATCTGGTGGTAGAAGCAGAGAAACCAATCACAAATGTTAGCACTATAAAAAAACTCAATGACTATTCCAAAGAAATCACAAAAGTAGCTGGTGTAAAAGAGGTCAGGAGCTTCATCACCGCTCTAGGGAATCATCCTCCCGATAGAACGGCAGAATTATTAGCCCAAAGAGAAAATCTTGAGCTAGTTCAAGAAAAAAATCTACTCAAGCAAAACACTGCCTTAATTACAGTCATTGGAGCAAGTCACCCAGAGTCTATTAAAACAGAACAACTAGTCGTCCGACTGAGACAGCTCGAAAACGAATCATTTCAAACCTATATTACGGGACCTTCAGCTTATCGTGTAGATATGCTCGAACGAATTAAAGCAGGACTACCATATTTAATTACCTTTGTGATGATAGTAACCTATATCATCCTTTTCATTGCCTTTCGCTCCGCTCTTCTTCCATTAAAGGCAGTACTTATGAATGTACTAAGCTTAGGGGCAAGCCTGGGGATTGTGGTCATTGTCTTTCAAAAAGGCTTATTCGCAGATCTATTTCAAGTAACCTCAACAGGCTACGTCAGTATCGTCATGCCTGTTACGATTTTCTGTGTTGTCTTTGGTATTTCAATGGATTATGAAGTATTCCTCATTTCAAGGATTTTGGAAGAGTATGAACGGACGGGAGACAATGATTATAGTACAGCAACGGGACTGAGGAAAACAGGAGGACTCATTAGTAGTGCGGCATTAATTTTAATGGTCGTGGTCGGTTCCTTTATTTTCACGGATATTGAAATTACAAAGGCACTCGGAATCGGACTGTTCAGTGCCATTTTTATCGACGCCACCTTCATCCGAATCATTGTTGTCCCTGCTTTAATGAAATTAATGGGCCATGCGAATTGGTGGGCACCTAAATTTCTTTTCAAGGTTCGGTGATTTTAGCATGAGTTTAGTTAAGTAACTAAACTCATGCTAACTCTTTTAATCGTACAGAATGAACGGAAAGTAAAAAGCCCGTCCTAGTCACAGGACGAACAATCATAACCTTTAACCAAACAATCTTACATATGCAATAAACAAACTAAATGCACCCACCAAAATAAATACGAACGCACACAAATAGAAAGCAACCTTAGCAAACATATACGATTTACTAGCTAAACGGTGAAACAAGGCAACTTCCCATTCTACCCAGGAAAAAAACTTAACCTCTCTAATCCAATTCCACTCTTTTAACTGCTTGTCATGTTCCTCGAGTGTATATTTTTTCTTAACATGAATGGCAAAAACGATCCCTATTATTATAAAAACAATCCCGAACAAAGCAGGAAAAATAGCATCCATAACCGACCCCTATTGGTACAAACTTCGTAACTGATCTAAATCTCTCATCAATAGCTGAATTTCCTCCTGACTTAAACGTAAAGGCAATTGATCATATAATGTAATCACTTGGCCATCCGTATCTTTCTGATGCTTTTTCAAGTATTCATAAAGTGCCATTAACTGATTTTCTCTAATGGTCGACTCTAAAGACATATTCTTCACTCTCTGGAGAGAAAACTCATTCATCTCTTCATCAAACTCACCGGAAATAATCCTTCCTTCCAGTAACATCAAACCACTCCCAATCCGTTTCTTTTCCCCTTATCTTTCGCTAATATTCCCCTTTCTATTAAAAAAAGGGAAAACGACTTCAATTATAGAAACTTAAAGTACCAACAGATGACAGGAGGCATTACATTGGAATTTCGTTCGTTTCTCGATACATACATCAACACATGGATCCAATCTTCGTTAACCGATTTAAGAAACATGATTTCGGAGGATTATCAAGCAAGGGAAATATCTGGTGGTCAAATCATTGACTTTGGCTACGAAGAATCAATTAAAGGCTGGGAGCAAGGTTTTACTTATGTTTTAGAAAACCAGGCCGAGTGGAAAATACACGAAGTCTCTACGATTCCTTTAAGAGAAGATGAGGTCATGGCGGTATTGGAAGCTACATTAGTCATAGATGGGAAGAGCTTACATACAGCCAACTTATTTTTTCAAACGTTCAAGAAAAGGGATGATAACAACTGGAAGCTAGTAAGAAGTTACATTGAAGCGGGCATACAAAAAAACAGGTAACCAATCAATTAAAAAAGCTCCCAATGGTAGTGACCAAAAGTTAGATTTCTACTCTAACTTTCTGGGTGCAGTACCAATAAAGGAGCTCTCTTTTACCATATAATAACGGCTACAAGTGTTGATAAAATCAACCCAATCATAACCGGCAGAAAGTTTTTCCGTACAAGGTCCATGACGGGAACATTACATAACCCAGCAACCGCCACTAGAGAGGACCATGCAATCAACGTTCCACCACCCGTCCAAACAGAACCCATTTGCCCGATAGCTGCCAGTGTTGCTGCATCAATTTGCCCAGTCGAAAGTGCCCCCGACAAGGCTCCCGTTAATGGCAACCCTGAGAAACCAGATCCATCTAGTCCTGTAATAATTCCGATTATTAGAATGCCAAATGCTGATAGAAACTTACTTTCAGGAATCACTTGTTGGGAAGACTGAATCAAATCAAACAAAAATGCTGGGGAATTTCCGTCTTCAACGGATAAAATGCTGGCAGAAAAATCACCACTGCCTAGGAAAAAGAACCCTGCAATGGGGATCACAGGCCCCATTGCTTTGAAAGCAAATATAAACCCATTTGTAATATGTTCACTAATTTGGTCAAATGCTTTGGCCTTACCGTAAGTGATGGTTGCTAAGCTTAAAAGTAAAACAGCCACACCGCCAATAAACGCGGCTCCATTTCCACCTTCAAACCCACCCATTCTTCCACCACTAACCTTTGTGGAGATCATATAAACCATAACAGCAAGCATAGATAAAGGAACTAAAATCGCAAATACCTTACTCCATACCGGTTTTTCCTCACTTGTTTTGCTCTTATCCTCTTTCCCTTGTAAGCCTTCTAACTCTTTTTCAATTAAAGGATTATCTTTAGACCTAATATTTTTTCTCATTTGGAAATAAACAATCAGTATGGCGGTCACCCCTGTAATAAGGGACAAAATCAGTGCTTTATCAGCCACATTAGCTGTTTCAAGACCGGCAGATGTGGCACTTAAACCAGGAGCAATTTGCATGACATAATCGGAGGAAAGAGCCATCCCTTGACCGGCTAACGCTACCGCCATCGCTGCTCCCATAACCGGAAGCCCAGACCGAACAGCAGCAGGTACTAACAACGCACAAATCAGAGGGACGGCGGGAGTTGGCCAAAAGAATAAAGAAATTACAAAGGTAACACCAACTAAGACAAAGTAAGCAATATGCCCATTAGTCATCACTTTTTGGATAGGGCTAATCATTTGTTTATCTGCCCCTAAGTCCCTTAGTGAATGAAGCAAGGCGACCATAAACGTAATGATTAAAAAGATGCTAAACAATTCCTTTGCAGCTGTCAAATTTGCGTTAAAGACAGAAGTAAATCCACCTACAAGACTCCCTTTATAAATCCATGCCACTAAAAAGGTACCTAAAATGGTGGGAAGAACAACCCCTTTTCTAAAAATCATCGTTAAAATGACGACCAATGTAACAACACCATATAGCCAATGAGCGATTGTTAAGGTCATGTAAGAACCTCCTCAGTGTGTCGAACTTTATTCACATTTAAACTTTATTCATTGTATGAACATAGCCCAAATGAGTGAATAAAAATTCGCATAAGAAGATACTCAATCGCCCAAAAATAGATCTCGCTTCCACCACTTTTTTACATCACATAATTCCTAGAAAAAACACTTAGCTGTAGCTCCTTTGCTGCCTCTTTTAATAACTCAGGACAGAAGTAATAATCCTTTACTGTTATAATCCTGCCAGAATCTATTTCTATTAAGTTAAGATTGTAGACACCTAAGCAGTTATTCATCTCTCCAATTTGAACAATCGTTGGTTTTCCCCATAAAATATGTACTTCCGCTTTCATTTCAACAGGATCTTTCGCCCAATCCGTCAGTGAGTAACTTCTTACGGTATCCTTACCAAACTCTTGTGCAATATGTACGATATCATTTGAGACATTCTCATCTAATAATTTGGCAATCCCATCAGGGTCTCTTCTATTAAATGACTCAATAAATAGAGAAATCGTATTTCTTTGCTCTTCTGAGATGGCGAGTTGATTGAACCCTTCTTCATTTAGCTGTATCTCTTTTAACCTTACCCTAGCTCGGTTTAATAAAGCTTTAATTGCTCCTTCCGTTGCACCAAAAATTTCTCCTACTTCTTTTGCTTTAAATCCGAATACTTCAACTAAAAGTAGAACGACTCTTTGACGAGGGGGTAAATGCAAAACCAGTCGCTCCATGGCCTCTTCTACCTCTCCTGATAAATCTTCTTTTTCATAAGAAGGCTCATTATGGTATTCAAAAGAATCCATCTTTATTTTCACTTTTCTACATTGATCAATCCAAGTATTTGAAGCAATTTTAAACAAGTAGCCTTTAGGATTGATTGGTTGCCATAACTGCGCTAAAGATGAGAAAGCTTTTATTAATGTCTCTTGAACTAAATCTTCTGCATCCCAAGGTGACCCTGTTAGCTGATAGCAATACCTCCAAAGTGAAGGTCTGTGGGGAATGATACTTTCGTCGAATGTCTTTTTCAAATCACGTAATGGATTACCCAAATCTTGTAAGTTATTGATGTCAACAGTCATAATATTTCCTCCAAATGGTTGTTTACCGTAATAACGTAAATTACGAGGAAAAAGTTACGCAATCACTTAAAAATTTTACTAGATTATCCCGAACATTTTATTTAACTTATTCAACTGCTTTTCCGCTTCCACTTTTAATGGTTTATGTAAACAATACTCCTCAGAATCAAGTAAACCGCTCAAGATATCTTCGTAAGCTTTATCAAAAGCTTCCTTTGAATCTATTAAAGTATCAGGTTCAACACCTACACCCTCCCAGTTTGTGTTCGTAACTGTACTTACCGCTCTTCCATGTGAAATAAACACTTCAAATTGGGGATGAAGGATATGTGGTCTTCCTGGCTGTGCTCCTCCACCTGTGTTTTCACCGACAATCTTTGCTCGATTCAAGTGTTTTAGATTATAAGCAAAAGATTCAGCTGCTGAAAAAGTGTACTTACTAGTTAAAACTCTCACTGGCTTTTCCAAATACTTCTTACCGGGTACATATGACATCGTCCAAAACTGTATTTCTTTATTTTCTGCTCGATTATAAAAAGTTGTATGGTGAATATCTGTTTCAAAAAAGTAGCTCATAAGGATATTCACCATGTCTGGATCCCCACCACCATTTTCCCTTAAATCAATGATAAGTCCACTTGTATTTACCAAAAAGTTCATCGTAGCTACTGCTGTATCACCCGCTAAATGAGGTAAATCGAATATGTTAAGTTTGAGATAACCTACATTCCCAGGTAGAATCTCACATTTAGCAAAACCAAAGTTATTAAGCCAAGTTCCCTCCTCCATTTCAAACTGATCCTCATCGTTTGACTCTTCTTTTTTTGAGTGTTCCAAGAAATGAAGAGCTAAATGCCTATCGTGGTTTACACTCTGAAGAATCTGACTTATAGATGTACAAAATTCCTCCGGTGCTGAAAGTAAAGCAAATTTTTCGCCTTTTGTAAATTCAACTAGCTTTTCATTTATAGTTAAAGCAACCTCTGGAAAAACATAGTTTTCTTCCAACTTTTTTATAAGTTGATTGATTAAATTTTTCTTGAATTCATCAGTTAATAATAATGCTTCTATTGTATTCATATTTCATGTCTCCCTATTTGTAGATTTTGTTTATAGATTCAGTATCAACCTTATTAAACCTATTGTCAATTTTTTTTGACAAGAATACAATAAAAAAACTTCATTGAAGTTTTCAACAAAGTTTCTAGTTTCTGTTTATCGGATACAACATGACAGCTAACTCCCAAAAATTTAGTTCATTTCCTTTAGCATCTGTTTGATACCATTTTTCTAACAATGCTTCTATATCCTTTTTGAATTCAAGCACTTGTTCTTTCGACAACTCCTTATTTAATCCAATCAAGAGGGGTTTTGAATTTGATTTCTGGCAAAAGAAATCCTCTATTGCCTGCAAGTATAACTCCTTATGCTCATTTAGTAACGCCTCATTCATCTGAAGTTCTGAATGTTTCATTTCATCGTTAATTGAATCTTCTTCTAGTTTATAAATAATCTTATTCGCGATTGGTAGGTAGTATTTTTCTGTAAAATTCCCTTTGATCTTAGTTTCTGTAATCACTAGCAGTCCTGCTTTATGTAACTGTTGAATATGATAATGTACTTTATTTCTTGGCTCACCTATCTTCAGTGATAACTGTTGAGAGGTCTTTGGAACTTGGTCTCTTAATGAAGCCAGTATTCTTTGCCGTAAGGGGTGGGACAATGCTTTCATCTTTTCTAAAGAGGTTACTTCAAACGTGTCCTCTTGTTTAAAATTAGTCAAATGGAACACACCTTTACATTTCTTCTAGCTTTAGTATATCAAAAGTACACTGATAACTAACAGTTCTACCTCTTTTAAACACAAAGCAAAAACTCTCTGATATTCCCAATTATCTGCATACCTTTTGTCAGTTAACAAAAACTAATACAAGGAGGTGTTAACTTTGGATAAACAGATGAAACCGAATAAAAATGTTGGAGAAAAAAGCAACGAAATGCAACCTATGGACCAAGGTCTAAATTTAGTTGCCCAAACCTTTAACAATGCCACTGGAGTAGATAAAGGAAATGATGGAAAAAACAATCCAAATCAACAATCATAAACGCCATTAATACGGCGTTTTTCTTTTTATACTTTTATTTTCCGTTATTATTTCATTATTAGTTTAAATCATTGAACAAATGAAAATAAATCATCTAATAAATAGGGAAGGCATGAGCCTTCCCTATTTTCCTCTATATGTACTTATTACAAAAACTAAACCAAATTCATCGAACTAATAGCTGTTGAGAGGGTAGACTGAATCTTAACATGATCAAACCTAATTCCTAGTTGCACGGCTGTCTGTGCTATCTCAGGTCTCAAACCAGATAAGGTTGTCTGAACACCAATTAAATTTAGAGCCTCAATTAATTTAAAAAGTTGGTGTGCCACCATTGTATCAATCATCACAACACCTGATAAATCTAACAGTAAATGACTAACTCCTAGATTAGAACATTGAATTAAAGTGTTCTCTAGCATAATTTTCGCTCTGGTAGAATCAATATCCCCTACGAGTGGCAAAAGTGCTACATTTTGATTAAGTAGTATAACTGGAGAACTTAGTTCCATAATCAAGGCTTGTTGTGATTGAAGTCTTTCCTCGGAGAAATCGTTATATTCCTTAGTAAACCAAACAATCACCTTGCTGAAAGTTTTCGTGACGATACGAAATGAAATCTCCATATCGCATTGAGTATAGTTTTTTGAGTTTAATTTATAAAATTCACTTATTAAATCGAGGTATTGTTCTTGTGTCCGAAAGAACTCCCTTAAAATTAGTTGTACAGGTGTGTTTAAATGTTCTTCATCTTTTGACACTAGTTCAATCCACTTACCGAAAGCAGTGAAAAACTTTTCCTCTTCCATTTTAAACACTTGGAAAAATTGCTTATGAAACTCGTTATTTTGTTGTTTAACATTCCATATTACAGTGGGATCCTTTGAAGAATAGACTCCATTAGGTTCACTTTTATCCAACTGCTGATACCAATTTTCAGTTAACTCCCAAGATTTATCTAATAAAAATTGATATAGTTCTTCGTTCCTATGCATGATTTGACCCCCAACTACACATTATGCATCTTTATTGCTGTAATAATATTATCATATATACTTCAATTTTCACCAAGATATAATAATATATTCATAGTCAAAAATACTATGTGTCTTGTCTACGTTTTTCCTCTAAGACACCAATTTTTAATTTTACAAAGTTTACAGAATAGATACAAAAAATTCACAAAAGGAGATACTAATTTAAAGGATTTTTTATCTTTTATATAGAACAATAGTAGGAAACAAACCTTAAGGGAATGGTATAAGTGGAATCCTATAGAAATCTGGAATCTGAAGCAAACTATATTTCTCAACGGCCAATTGGATTTATATTTAAGTTCAAAAAAATAGATGATGATTTTATCCATACATACGCACATGGTGATTTATTAAGTAAGTTAGGTTTAACTCCATCGATGGTTGAAAACGGTACTTTATTTGATGTATTGCCAGAAGATGTGGCTAAGCAAAAGCAATTATTCTACCAGAAAGCATGGAATGGTGAAACTTCAAATTATGAAGGCAACTTTAATCAGACTCATTATCTCGCGGTGTTGAGTCCTATTTTTAATAATGGTGAAGTGGTTGAAGTATTTGGAACGGTCTTTGATATTACCCGAGAAAAACAAAATGAACGAATGGTCGGTAAAGCGGAGAAGTTAGCTGCTCTCGGCCAGCTTGCAGCAGGAATAGCCCACGAAATTCGTAATCCCCTTACCTCTCTTAAAGGTTTTTCGCAGATTTTAAAAGAAAGAACGACTGGCCAAGAAGCCGAATATGTGGCCATCATGTTAGAAGAACTGAATCGAATTCAAAATATTGTCAACGAGTTTATGTTATTGTCCAAACCACAAGAGCATTTTATTTTGAAAGAGCACTATATGAATCATTTAATCTCACATGTCATCAAAATTCTAGAGCCAGAAATTACGCTTAACAATATGAATATCATAACTTGTTTTTCAAATGATATTTATGCCCAAGTTGATGACTCCCAGTTGAAACAAGTATTGATTAATTTGATCCAAAATGCAATCGACGCATCTTCCACCAAAAGATCGGATATTATTATCTATCTAAACGAAATAGACCAGGTATACTATGAAATCAAAATAGTTGACTTCGGAATAGGAATTTCTGAAGAACGCCAGGAGTCCCTCTTTCAGCCATTTTTTACAACGAAAGAAAAAGGAACAGGACTTGGACTAATGGTTTGCAAGAGAATTATTGAACAACACAAAGGGAGCATTGAACTTATTAGTAAAGAAGGCTTTGGCACAACGGTAAAAATCATTCTGCCGAAAAAGATAACAGAAGGAGCACCATCAAAATAAAGACTCTTTTCGCCATACTGTTTTCTATAACATAACCTATTATTACCCACTTTTTCGAAAAGAATATCAAAATAAAGATGGTGCTTATGTATTATTGATTAAGTTCAGTTGATACCTGCCATTGGACCCCAAATTTGTCAATTACTTGGCCATATAAAGGACTCCAAAACGTTTCCTGTAGTGGCATACCCACTTTGCCACCAGCTTGTAGTCTTTCAAAGACTTCTTTAGATTTTTCAATATCGTTAATGGTGATGGCAATAGTTACCTGTGACCCAAGTTGGTAAGGACTACCTGGAAATGTATCAGATATCATAAGGTCAATGCTACCAACTTTTAATTGTGCATTTAAAATGCGATCTTTTGTATCATCTGGTGTAGGATAATCAGGGTTAGATGGCATATCTCCAAACGTTTGGACACTAATAACTTTTGCATCCAAAGCATGCTCATAGAAGGAGACTGCTTCTTTTCCATTTCCATTCATTACCAAATAAGGATAGACTCCCGTTATCATTTCAACACTCCTTTTATAAGAACATTTGTTCTTATGTAAATTTTAACACGTTTTCGCTTTTTTGGAAAGCCATTATTTTTACTTCCTCATTTGTTCCAACTAGTTAAACGTAAATATTGACTACTTCAACCACAAGTTTACCCTATTTTCCCCATAGTCTTTCTACGTTAATTAATAAATCATCTTCAAAAGATAACTTATAAATATCAGGCATATCAAGTTTCTTCCAAAAATCAAAATGGTATTTTGAATCAAAGTAGTTCATGATTAAAACCATAATATTTCCATGGGTTCCAATCACGATATTTTTTCCCTTGTAACGTTCAAGAACTTGAAGAGTTGCCTCCACTCCCCTCTGCTGGGCAACTAGATTGGACTCCCCACCTTCCCAAAAAAATGTTTCGTCCTCCCAAACCTTCATAATAGCTTCATTAAAATCTTCGGCCGACTTCTCAGTAAGCTTCCTTTCCTTAAAGCCTTCCTCGATTTCTACTTTACTTCCTATCAGATGAGCTAGCCCCTCAACCGTTTGAATCGCTCTTAAGTACGGGCTAGATAAAACGACATCTATATTTTCAAACCTTAACACATGAGTAACCTTCTTAGCATCTGCTTCTCCTTTTTCGGACAAAGGACGTTTAAATTCATTTGGTGTATAAGTTGAATGGGCATGTCTTACAAAATATACGGTTGTCATATTTCTACTCTCTATATCTTCTAACTCGATAAAATCTATGGGGTTCTTTTTGATATAATCCCCTATTAACATAAGGGTGGAGGGAGAGATCTTATTAAATCTGTTGTTAAGCTGAGTTACTCCTTCCAAGAGGTTTTGATTTTTATTAAGATCATCATAGGCTGCTTGAAAGTCTTCAAGATTGGTCGCATAATTCATTGATGAGAAAAGACTCTCTGTATCTAGAAAAAGTTCAAACATCTCCTGACAATGAAAGTATAGTAAACTATCTTTTATTTTCGACCAAGTTTTTGGCTGTGCATAATAATAGGCGCCCCACCAATAAAACTCCGCTAAACTATTTTTTGCATGGTTATAAAAAGCATAGAATAAAAACAAGGCTTGTTGACCTTTTGTTAGCTGATTATAGACAGACTGTTTTACCTTTATACCTTTACCTTGAATTAATGGGATGAAGGGTTCAAAGCACATCCCTCCAAGTAAAGAATCATCAAGACTTTCCAAAAACTCTCTTTTCATTTTTATCAACATTCACTACGCACTCCTTCAAAATCATCATACATGATTGGAAGTTTCATTCCCACTTTTTCACTTTTTAACCGGTACATTTTTCCACCATGTTTACTCGTACCCTCTACTAAATTATAATTTACACTAGTTTCAAATAAGGAGTGCACCAATGAAAGAGCTTTTACTATCAATTAAAAAATTTGAAATGCTGTTAGAAAAGTATAAGGATGATAAAAGAAATACCTTTGAATTTTTTTCTTATTTTAAATCCTTACATAGAATACAAACGACCTTTGATTATATTCCTATACTTGAACTTGGAACCATTTTAAAAAACGAAAAACCAACGATTTATTTTGAATTAAGGAATTATGCCACCCACAGCCATGTGATTGAGTTGATCACTACTGTTGATATGGACCTGGATGAAGCAACGGCTAAAATTGAGCATATAAAGAGCTTGTAAACATTTGATTGTTTGTATTCCATAATAACTTTAAGTAAAGCCCATAAAAAAAAGCGATTAATTGAAAAAGATCGTTTAACCAACCAGGTTAGACGATCTTTTTTTACGTTAGAAAGGTTTTTCATAAATATCATCAGCTTTAGTTAAATTTAAATACACTAATAAAATAATCTTCTTCTGGAAAAACCCCCACAAATTCAAAGCCATTTCTCAAGTAAAACTTTTTTAACTTTTCATTCCCCGCCCAACAGTCTAAATATAAAGCTTTTCTGGAAGTTTTAGCATATGACTGTGCAAAATCAGTTATCATCTTTCCTAATCCCTTCCCTTGATATTCAGGCATTAAAGCAACTTTAGAAAGATACTTACTATCAGCTTCAATTGCTAAATCACTTAACTCTTTTATTTCATGAATAAAAAAAGTCCCAATCACAAAATCTTCTTTTGTTAACACAAAGGCATGATTAGCGCTAACTTCTGTTAGGATTACTTGTGAATTCCAAGGGTACGACCACTGATTGATTCCCTTCCTTTGTAGATGAAGTGCTGATTCATTTAAAACACTTAAAATTGACTTTAAATCTTCTTCAATGGCCAGCCGAATCTCCATTTTTAATTCCTTCTCTCCTTTTCCCAGTCACTTAAATACATTTTTGGTTTAGTTTCCGGTTCTGCATTTAATTTGCATATAAACTCAATACTGTTTCCATCTGGGTCATCAAAATAGACCATTGCATGTGCCTGGTCGGGCATGACAATCGGCTCAGTTGGCTTGAAACCAAATTCCTCACGCATGATAATCCCTTTTTCCTTCAGCCATTCTTTCGCCTTTTTCAAATCTTCTAGCTCTACACGAAAGGCGACATGTCTTAATGAGGGATGATAACTAGTTCGAACCTGTTCACCTTCCCACAGGCCCAGCCAACTTACATTCTTTTCAATCCAAAAAAATGCCGTTTTTTCATATTGAATAGCTAATTCCAACCCTAATCCCCTATAGAACTCAGTGGATTTTTCAAGGTTACTTACAGGTAAATGTGCTTCATACAGGCCTTTTATCATCATTAAACACTCCCTCAATATTAATATCTTAAGACTAATGCAAAACAGCACAAGATAACTCAGTATGTTGTTTGAAATATAATAAGACTTATGTCTGATTTTCTGAGTGGTAGAACTTAAACACTATACATGCTATCATGAAAACAAATGAATAAGAGGTATAAATCATGAAATATAGTGAAAAGTTACGTCAAACTTATATGTTGTTTGCCAATCCAGCAAATGCCGTTCCAATGAAAAAATATATGAGAGATCAATTTGAGTTTTTCGGGATTAAAACACCTGAGAGAAGAGCTATACTAAAAGACTTTGTTAAAGAGCATGGTTTACCCAAAAAAGAAGAATTTCATGAAGTTATCTTAGAACTATGGGCTATGCCCGAAAGAGAACTCCAGATCGTTGCTATCGGACTCATAGATTTTAAGCAGAAAAAGAAGGAACTTAAAGACGAGTTTGTTCCTCTTCTCGAAAAAATGATTACTCTTAAATCCTGGTGGGACACAGTGGACCACATTGCGAGCAATCATGTGGGCTACTTGTTTAACCACTACCCTGCATTCATTCATACCGTTGGTTTAAAGTGGAGAAACAGCGATAATATTTGGCTTAGAAGGACCATGATCCTATTTCAGCTGAAATACAAAACGAATACTGATACGGAACTTCTTGCTGAAATCATTGTCGAAAACCTTGGTAGCAAAGAATTTTTCATTAATAAAGCGATTGGTTGGGTGTTAAGGGAATATGCCAAGACAAACCCTTTTTGGGTAAAAGAATTCGTTGAGAAACATCCTCTATCTCTCCTTAGTAAACGAGAGGCTTTAAAACACATTAAGTAATACAAATATCGCCTACAACATAATGACAGTTGTAGGCGTCCCTTTTTTCTTATCCGAAAGTTGCTCGATAACCTTCTATTTTCTGTTCGAGTTTATTCACTAAACCAGCAAGCCATTCAGGTGTTTCTTCATTAATCTGCACATCAACCACTTGCTTCAAATGGTCATAAGTAACATAGTTATGGAATCTTATAAACATAGGAATATGATTTATTTCCTCTTCTGAAATTTCCATTTTCGTACGATACCCCTGTATAAACAATTGAAAATTCTTATTTGAAAGATCCACATCATTCGAAAATAAATCTCTTAAAGCAAAGGCTATATCTGCAGCAAACCAACCACTCAGACTACCCTCAAAGTCAATAATTTGCACTTCTTTACCAGCCCAGATTAAATTATCTAATTCAAAGTCAAAATGAATTCTTCCATAGTTTTGTGAAGTCCTCTTAAGACTATTTAGATGCACACTAACCTTGTCATATTCCTTCTGCTCCAAAGCATCTTGAACTGTAATTGGACTCAATAAATTGATTAAAGTTGACGTTTCTTTCTCATGATATAACCTGGATAAATGATGGAGATTCCCTAAAGCCTCTCCCCATAAAACATATTCCTCATCGTTTAGCTCTTCTATTTCTTTTAAATTTCCTTGTAGAAATTGAACTACCACTCCATGAAGTGCACCCATTGGAGTATGAATCGACTCTATTAAGTTTCCTTCATAGGATTGAACCGGTTGATTGACAGTAACGGGATGGTCTTTTAAGTATGATAAAAATAAAAGCTCTTGATTGATTTTCTCCCAATCCCCTTCAGGAGTAATTCTTAGAATATATTTTTCGCCCTCTTTTTCAAAGGTAAAAATAAAATTACTACTTGCTCTTAAAAAACGTAAAGAATCTTTATCCGGACCCCATCTTTCTAATAATTGATAAACATACGTTTTTTCCATCTCAAAAAAGTTCTTCATGACTGACAATTTCATCATTTTTGTTTTTCCTCCTAGAATGAGTAGAACAAAAGATGTTAGGAGTACGGTCCGTCAAATAATAAAAAGACTACCGTGAATACGATAGTCTGAATTGATAAATATATGTAACTTTTTAGAAAAGCTCAAAATAAAGGAACTATGAGTATACTAGTTTCCTATTATTAAGAAATTTTTACAGCTTGAAGGCTACATATTGGACTTCGTAATTCTTTTGTTCTTGATTGAATTTTGAATAGAAACACAATATCAACCTCCTTTGGAATAATTTCCTAACAAGTAGAATTATATAACTCTTATTCATATCTGTAAATACTTATTTTCTACACTACCACTCGTTTATTACCTAATCTTTTTTACAAATGTGAACAATTCAGCCCTTCTCTCTTTAAAATAGACATATCCATGACTTGCATTTTTAATAATCTCAAACCTTGTCGTTGGTAATTTCTCTCTCAAGATATTATAGACTCTTTGGTTCGTGGTTAAAAACTCTCTACAAATATTATCGTTTTCGCTCTCTCCTCCTTCTCTCGTACCACAATCCATATAAAAACTTTCTATTAAAGATAAATCAGACTCTTTGATTAGATTTTCAATATCTTCCTGGTTTCGGTAAAAGGCAGAGGAAAAGATGATAATATGTTTAAAAATCTCCGGATACTTGCAGGCTGCATAGGTAGTAATGAGTCCTCCTAAAGAGATACCCGCCATAGCTGTATAATCTTTTTTTGTCCGATATTTCTCATCTATCAACGGCTTTAATTCATGCACAATAAAATCCATATACTGTTTGCCTTTTCCACCTAACGAACTAGCCTGTCCTAATAGCTTCTTTACATACTCCCCGTCCACCCACGGACTATATTCATTGAAGCGTTCCTCACTATTCTGGTCAATCACCACAACGATAACATCTAGTTCATTTTTATCTAAATAGCTTTTTAGTTTTAATGAAACCCCACCTATTGCTTCACTATCATCGAATACATTTTGACCATCATGCATATACAAAACTGGATAGTTATTTTCGCCTTCTTGATAACTAACAGGCAAGTAAACCCGTATTATCCTTTCTTGATTGAATACATTCATATGTACAGAAAACTTTTCTAACAATGCTCTCATCCTCTAACTACTCTTTTGGATATTTTACCATAATAAAAAAGGAGCATCACCCCAAATTAAGGGACACTCCTCCATATTATAAATGCTTTTGATCAAGTTCCTTTAGTAACTGCTCCAACTTTTTCATTCGCAATTTTTCTTTCAGTCTCTGTTCCTTTACTTCTCGATTTAATGCTTTATTTAAAGAGACCACCATTAAGAGCATAATGACTGCAAATGGTAATGCAGCTACAATCGAGGCTGTTTGTAAACCTTCTAGCCCACCGCTCCACAATAACACTGCTGCAATGGAAGATTGTAATACCCCCCAAATAATTTTTGTAGAGTTTGCTGGATTTAACACCCCTTTAGACGTTAACATTCCTAGAACAAAAGTGGCTGAATCGGCCGATGTGATAAAGAACGTAATAATTAAAAAAGTGGCGAGTACCCCAAGGAGTGTCCCCCAAGGAAACTGCTCAAGTGTAATAAACAATGCGGTTGTCATATCCTGGTTAACTGCTTCTGTAATTCCTTTTTGTTCAAATAAATCGAAGAAGATGGCGGATCCCCCAAATGCGGAAAACCATAGGGCACCTAAAAGAGTCGGTACTAATAATACGCCTAATACAAACTCTTTAATCGTTCTTCCTTTAGATACACGTGCAATAAAGGTCCCAACAAATGGTGCCCAAGCAATCCACCATGCCCAGTAAAACAACGTCCAAGCTCCAACCCAAGTTCCTTGAGAGAATGGTGTTAAACGGAAACTCATCGGAATGATGTTTCCTAAATATCCGCCGATCGTGGTTGTAAAGGCATCCACAATAAACGAGGTTGGACCGACGATTAGTACAAAGAGTAATAAACCACCAGCCAAACCTAAATTTAAGTTACTTAAATATCGAATTCCACGGTTTAAACCTGTTGTAGCTGATAACATATATAAAATGGTAACAATGAGAATAATCATTAATTGGGTGAAAACGGTATTTGGAATTCCTAGTACATGATTAAGTCCTCCATTTATTTGAAGGGTACCAAGACCTAACGAAGTCGCCACACCAAACGCTGTGGCAATCGCTGCCAATGTATCAATTCCTTTCCCGATTGGCCCATTAACTCGATCTCCTAGCAGTGGCTTGAAAGTCGAACTGATTAAAGCCGACTCTCCTTTTCGATATTGAGCGTATGCCAATGCTAACGCGATAATCGTATATATAGCCCACGGGTGTAGCCCCCAGTGAAAGAACGAATACCGGAGTGCCAACCTCGCAGCTTCAGGTGTTCCTCCCACCGCTTGATCTAAAGGCGGTGTAATGAAATGATAAATCGGTTCAGCCACACCCCAGAATACTAGACCAATCCCCATACCTGCAGAAAACAACATCGCGAACCAAGTATAATAAGAAAACTCTGGCTCGTCGTCATCTCCTCCTAGCTTAATTCTTCCATACGGGCCGAACGCTAAATAAAATGCAAATACTAAAAAGATAAACGTAGTAAATAAATATAACCATCCAAAATTGTTTGTTGTAAAATCCAATGCCTTTGTGGCTGTTTCTGATAAATTCTCAGGTAAAATAAAACCCCATACAACAAACAGGGCAATTACCGTTACTGATATGTAAAATACAACCCCTAATTTATTTTCCTTCATCCAAACATCCTTTCTAAAAAAACAAAAATAATAACGTCCATAATTTACCCCTAATCAACGGGTAATAAACAAAAAAACACTGATATAATCAACATTTGTCGAATTAGATTTTTTACATGTATAAAGCTTCTTTTTATAAAAAAAATAAGATTGTTTGTATATTAATAAAAAGGAGATTTAAAAGATGAGGAAACGAACCCGCAATCTAGGACTTTTTATCGCTTTGTTGCTTTTTATGAGTGTTTTTACGACGGATAGCATCTTGGCAAATGACAGTTCTGCTGATGACTCAACAAGTGTGGCTAGACAACAACCACCAGAGGGCCTACCCAATTTACAAGGTGGTCCGGAAAAAGAACGTGTTCGTTACCCAGTTTCAAATATCGTGTTGCAACAGCGTTATCCAGAAACCGTTGTGTTAAGAGGTCCTGCAAATGTAAATAGACTTGCCTTAACCTTTGATGACGGGCCAGATCCGAGATTTACTCCATTAGTTTTAGATACATTAAAAAAATACAATGTGAAAGCGACTTTCTTTTTAATGGGAGCAAGAGCGAAGGCTTACCCTGATATTGTGAAGAGAATGATTGACGAGGGACATATTGTTGGAAACCATACATATTGGCATCCCAATCTAGTGAAGCAAGGCGAAGTCGCTACCCTTGAAAGAGAAGTTAATCAATCAGAGGAAGAATTAGCAAGATTAATTGGATACCGTACCAAATTATTCCGTGCACCATATGGTTTTTTATATAATGAACTTGTTGAAAAGCTTAGAGATATGAATTACACCGTTGTTGGGTGGTCGGTAGATTCCTTAGACTGGAAGGAAGAGCCACCTGAAACAATTGCTTATACGGTATTAAGCAATGTTCAACCTGGCGCAATTATATTAATGCATGATGCTGGAGATTGGACATCTGATCGTACGAATACTATTAAGTCACTCGATCAAATTATTCCAACCTTAAAAGAACAAGGGTTTGAGTTTGTCACTGTTCCTGAGTTATTAAAGATTCCTTATAAAAAGTAAAAATAGGGAGCGATTAATTTTCGCTCCCTATTTTTTTCTATGTAAAGTTTTATCTCTCACAAGCAATTAAATCTTTATCTCTATCTCTACCCTTATTCAAGTCGTATAGTTTTTTAGAAACAAAAGGTTTGTACTTGGTTTTTCCACCTTTATTCTTAACTTTAGAAGTACGAGCAACCCCACCTTTGTAATCTTTGTTTAGCTCTGTACAGTTTTTATACTTTTTAACTTTCCCACTAGCATCAGCTTCTGAGACTCCTGAAGTCACTCCAAAAATGAGAGTGAAAGATAATGCTGCAATTATTATTCTATTCATAGTGATAACCTCCTTTTCCCACTGATAAATATAAAGCATCTTTGTAACCTTTTCAATAAAATCCATAAAAAAAACGCCCCTTCAATTAAGAAAGAGCGCAACTTTAATCATTTATTTGCCTGTAAATGAAACGTTAATGACCATGACTTCACTTCGACTTCCTAGTCTAAGTGGAGGTCCCCACGTTCCAAAACCGGAGGATACAAATGAATGCATCGTATCTTTTTTCAAGTATCCCCAATCATTTTCATAAATTCGATCCGTTATAAGATTGGCTGGGAATAACTGACCTCTATGAGTATGTCCGGCAAGATGAATATCTACACCTTGATCTCTTGCCACATCTAAATCGTATGGTTGATGGTCAAGCAAAATTATAGGTTTTGAGGTATCTACTGCTTTAAACAGCTCACTCATCGTTAATCGTTGCTTATCTGTTTTATCATTTCGACCAACAATCGTAAAAGCATCATTAATGGTAATAAACTCATCCTGTAAGACACGAATGTTAATTTTCTTCATTTCATTGATAATGGGATTCATATCGTCACCATAATAATCATGATTCCCTAAAACTGCGTATACCCCAAGTGGAGCCTTCACCTTGCCTAAAATTTCACCCATATTTTTTTTAACGTAGGGCTCAACATAGTCATCGATAATGTCACCAGGAACTAAAACAATATCCGGCTGTTCTTGATCTACAATGGTTACTAGTCGTTCTAAATGACCTCGACCTACTAGCGAACCGAGATGCAAGTCAGACACCATTAATATTTTTACATCCTCTTGAGTTGAAGGTTTATCAATTTCGACCTCATACTCTCTTACTACTGGGCTCCAGGCATTAATTGAACCGAATACAAAGATGAATAGGTAAATAGAAAGAACCACTATACCGATCCAGAAAACACCTTTCTTTTTTAACGCTAAATAAAATAAATTAGCTACCGGAAGCAGAACAAGACTATAGCCAACAATGGCTACCCAAAAGCCTCCAAGAATTTCTATTACTTGAAAAGGCAGAAGCCTCCCTATGATAAACGAAAACGATAAGCTAATGATAAAAATGATATATGTTTTTTTATAGCGTGGTAATTTCGTTGATTTAACCCATGCCCAGCCGTTGTAACCGATGTAGTAACAAATGAGGCCGTAAATAGCTAAAGTAAGAATAAACGAAAGTATAGTTAAAATTGACATTGTAATTTAAAAGACCCTTCCATGTTCATTGTGGATTTTATTATACCACTATACAAATGGAAACATGAAATTAGAGCTCTCCGGGTTTTTAATAATTTTCAGGAATGCTCACTCTTTTACAAAGCTCTGCATTTACCCCTAAATTCTGCAATTTATTAATGACATCCCTAATGGATCCCTTATCCGGTTGAATATTATTTGTCTTCATTTCTGATACATTCTTTTGACTAAACACAGTGATTTTCTTCAAAATACTGCACCTCAATTCGTGTTAGAAGAACACATGTTTTTTATTACTTTCATTATAGATGACATTTATGAACGAACTATGAACAATTAGAAAATAAATAAGGCAACTTTGTGAACATTTTTTCACACCTGTCCTTTTTATGTACATGAACATCTATCACTAAATTTCTATTTTTAGTAACCTTTTTCCATTTCATTCCGTCTATCTAATAAATGAAACTCTTGCTTATGGCTATAGCGAGTAAAAATGTTTAGTAAATAAGGGGAATAATAATATGAAGAAATGGTTCATCGCTTGGACATTACTTATACAACTCATCCTCACTGGTTGTAGTTTTCAGGTTACTGAAAATCAGTCAGAAGGTGAAGAGAAAAAACCTCCTAAGGCTTTTATCGAGGTACAAAATGAAACTTACGAAACAGTTTTAGGAACGTATTGCTGGAGATATAAGAATGAAGGTACTTGTGTAGATTATGCAGGTCCTGAAGAACTTTTGAAAGACAAAACTCCGATTAAAGTTCAGCCTGAGGAAATCGTCACTTTCAAGATGAACTATAAGCCTTTTCCAAATGAATTTCATGTCCTTCAAATAAGCGAAGGCAAGCAAGTAGAAATTCAAATTAAAGACAACTCTTTCACTGCTCCTACAGAAAAAGGTACGTACTATTATTCTTATGGAGTTTGGTGGATGGATAAAAAGCAGAAACATGTTTCTAAAGGGGACGCCTTTTACAACTTTGCATTAGAAGTAATTAAAGATTAGGACTGTGAAATATGAAACTTAAAAGAATTATCCTTTCAATCATCTCTTTCCTCATTTTAGGCAGTGTGTTGTTCGTACTATTTTTCCGGAATGGTATCATCCTTGATTCCTTGAACATACACTTGGATGAGCCTTTTGTTAAAAGAATTGAAGTTCCTGATAATTTTGATCAGACTGACCGGAATAAAAACGGAATACCAGATCCTATTGATGTCGTAAATGCTGCAAGAGAGGAAGTCAAACAGCGAACACCATATAAAAGTGCTTATTATGCTGGTGGGTATCCTCCTGATAATGAAGGTGTTTGTACGGATGTTATTTGGAGAGGCTTACTTGGTGCGGATATTACATTGAAAGACCTTATGGATGAAGATATTAAAGAAGTTACGAGTGACTACCCTAGAGTAAATGGCAAACCAGATCCAAATATCGATTTCCGTAGAGTTCCCAATCAAAATGTATTTTTTCAAAAATACGCCGAATCTCTTACAACTGAACTTAAACCACGAGATGTAGACAATTTGCAAGAATGGCAACCGGGAGATATCGTTGTCTTCTTAGATGGATTTCATCACGTGGCAATTATCTCTGACAAACGAGCAAAAGATGGTACACCGTATGTGATACATAATAATCCACCATATGCAGCAGAGGTCAAATTAAAATCCTTTAAAACCCCTATCGCGGCACATTATCGTTGGAAGTACTAAAGGAGGGAATGCATCCCTCCTTTTTTGTATGTTTTATATTACTAACTGTCAAATGAGTAAACATTATGTCTTACTTTTTCAGGTCATGCAGGAAACTAATGGATAAAAATAGAAGTTTATATCACCCTTAACAAAAATTCTAGTTTTAAAGATTGTATTCTATTCTGGAGAACTCTTTTACATATATAGAAAAAACAAGTAAATACTATTTATGGAATATTAGGCAACTAAAAATTAGAGATAAAGAAAAGCTTTCCGTTCATAAACTTGAACGACAAGACATTTACTAAGTTTTAATATTCCCTTTACTGTAGCTTCGTTTTTATTGGATACAATGTAGATGAATTAAAAATTCCAACTAAAACAATAGCCACTGGTTCTTCAAATTTTTCATAGGCTCTGTAGTTAATCCTTGTTCTGCTAAACAAGTCTCTATGAATTGGAGGGTAATTAAATGGCTCTTTTTTTAAACTCCCTGTTTCTGCTTTACCTTCTTCATTCCTTCTCATTAGTGCTGTACCATTCTCTATTTTACAAACAAAAAGAAGAACAATCCTAAGATTGCGCTAAGAGAAATAACACTCCTAGCGTATTTTTTCGTCCCAACACTTTAACAAACTAAAGGGGGACTGTCCCCCTTTAGCCAACTGGTTATTTTATTTCTTTACCGCTCTTGTCTTTCAAAACAATTTCGTATTTATCACCTTTGACTTCTGCTTGGACTTCATCTCTTGCAATAAATTCATCTATCATCCCTATAATTAAGTCGGCATTCTCCTTAAATCTTGAATCCTTACTTTCCTTGTCTAATGTGATAAAAATTTTCATCACTTGCTTATCGCTCTTATATCCTAGACCTTTAACATTATACTTGTTCTTACTACCTAATTCTTCAAACATAACAGCTAAAGCATTGCCCCAACGACCTTCTTGAGCTCGTTCTGCTCCGAAACGATAGATATCGACTTCTATATCTTCTCTTCCGCCCTCTTTAAGTGCAGTTTCCACCGCTTTCACAATTTGTTCTACTTTGTTTTCATCTTCTTCTTTGGCAAACTCAAGAGTTACCTTATTCTTACCTCCACCCCAGGACTGATTATAATTGTATTTCTCTAATACAGGTGAGACTAACCTACTGATTTCATCCCACTCCTTTCGTTCTCTTTCTTCTTCGGCTAAATGTTCCTGAGAAGGTGCTACATACTTTCGCACTTTAATAGAATAATCATCGTATCTTTCGTCTTGTTTTAAAATATTGTTTGATATCTCTATAATTTCTTTACTGGCTTTTTCAATATTCCCCTCTGTGTCGTCTAAAAACACATACATAGCACCCTTTTTAAGACTATAAACGTGGTGGATAACTTCTTTGACAGGATATCCATCTTCCACGAGCTTATTTGTAATTTCACTACTCATATCAATATGTTGTCTTTTTTCATAAAGCGATTTAAGTGGTGGGAATTTCGATACAACGTCCGCCATTGCTGGTGAAATAAACCCTGATCCAATAAATATCGCACAAGCTGCCGCAGCTGACAGCGTTGCTAACCCCGCTTTCTTTGTTACCGTCCATTGCATCTTCTTAAAAGACTGGAAAGCATTCCATTCTCTGTCCACCTGATTTACTCTTTCTTCATCAAATTCTCCTTCTTCATATCGTGTTGGAAGATTATTTATAAACTTTTTCAACTCGGGAGAAACAGGTTCGCCGCTCTTCTTTTTCCATGTTTTCTTATTGAATTCCATAAGTCTCAGCCTCCGTAAGAAATTTTTTATCCTTTCCCATCAATTCCGCTAACTTTCTCTTTCCACGCTTTAATCGTGATTTCACCGTATTCATGTTCTCTCCCAAGGCAAGCGAGATATCTTTAATAGACATGTCCTCGTAATAATAAAGAAGTAATGGAATTCTTTGATTTTCATCAATTAGAGCTAGCCAACTCATCATTTCATTTCTATTTTCATTGGCCATTAATTGAATATGTAACGATTCTGTCTTCATTTTTTCCTCTGCCTCAGAACTATCTTCTATTGGCACATAGGTTTGCCTGGATCTTTTACGATATAAATCAACGGACCGGTTATAGACAAGTCGATAAAACCAAGGTTTAAAGTTGTTAATTTCTTTCCCTCTCATGATGCTAATATAAGCATCCTCTAATGCCAGTTGTACGGCATCTTCTACTAAATCCCTTGAGCGAAGAACTAGATAAGCCGTCTTCTGCGCGGATGATAATAAGTCCTCAACCAGCATTCCAAAAGCATCATGGTCTCCGTTCTGAATTTGTAGAATTAACTGTTGTTCTGAATTCACTTGAAGGATCCTCCTTTGCGTTTTCAATAAGTATGTCGTTCTGGGTGGTATGGAAAGTTGCACTTTTTAAAAAATTTTTTTGAATTTCTTTGGGGTCAGTTCCCCTTTATTTAACTAAAGGGGGACTGACCCCATTTGAATTAATTGGTATAATATGTTTATTAATCTCATTACCTAACTTTTTAACCTAATATAGTTGGAGGTACCTATATGAAAGTTGTCATTTTAGACGATTGGGAAGGTTTCTATTCAAATCATCCACAAGTAGAAAGATTAAGGTCTCATTTTGAAGTGGAAGTGTATAATGATCAGCCTACCAAAACTATTTTAATTGAACGGATTCGGCATGCTGATGTAATCATTCCCATTCGTGAACGAACAAAGTTTACTAAAGATATTTTACAACAATTACAACATATTAAACTAATTGCACAAACAGGAGCGGGGCTAGCTCACATTGACATGGATGAGGCTATCAAATTACATATCCCCGTTTCTACAACCCCAGGAGGATCTGCTGCCGTTGTTGAATTAATCTTTGGAATGATGATTAATCTGTCTAGAAAACTATTACCTTTACATCAAGATTTAAAGAACCGTATATGGCAAGAATCGGTAGGTTTAAGTTTAGAGAACAAAACCGTCGGGATTATCGGTTTAGGAAAAATAGGTTCAGGAGTAGCCAACATTGCGAAGGCTTTTAACATGAATGTAGTTGCATGGGGACCCAGATTGACAGAAGAAAGAGCAAGCGCACAAGGGGTTACTTACACCTCGCTTGAAGAACTTTTACAACGATCTCACTTTATTGTAATTGCAGTCCGTTTAGTGCCTGAAACAAAATTATTACTTACTGAACATCATTTTAATTTGATGAGAAAAGATGCTTTCCTTATTAACACTTCTCGAGGAGAGATTTTGGACGAAACTGCCCTTATCAAGGCTTTATCAACCGACAAAATTGCTGGAGCTGGACTTGACGTGTTTACAGAAGAACCAATTAATGAAGACAACCCTTTGTTGACACTCGATAATGTCCTTTTATCTCCGCATATTGGCTGGAAAACAGATAATATGTTTAACCAATTCCTAACAACCGCTGCTGATAATATTCTTGCGTTTTTCATTGACAAAAACCCAACGAGAATAGTGAACCCAGATGTATTATCTGTTCAATAATGGAAAAAGTGCCCATGGTTTTTTGGGCACTTTCCCTTTAATTTTTTAATTCACATCAACTCGATTAAAATAAAAAATCGTACACACCCACCCAACAACTGAAATCACACCAATAATCATATAAGAGTACATGGCCGGATAGGTTGATAACATAGAATTGGTAGCGATATCACCAGCTGCTGCCCATGGAAAAAGATCTCGATGCTCGGAATTACTAGCCATAACATTCATCAACGTTATGACAATCGTACAAATAATAGTTGGAACATAATTTTTTAACCATAAAGTAATAAAAATAATCGGTGAGGAGAGAACAAACAGTAATGCTCCACCTAATAAGAACTGTCTAAAGGAATGAATAACAAGGGAAGCACTTAGCCCTTCAAACTGAAAAAGCACTCCTAACCCTAAAGTTATACTCCATGTAAACATCGTGAGGAGCATAATCCACAGAAATAATAAAATACTCTTACATATAATTAAGCTAAAACGTGGCACCGGAATCGTTAATAAGTTTTTTAACGTATCCTCTAAGTACTCACGAATGAATAAGTAAGCTGTTACAACCCCGTAAAGAGGTACTCCTATAATGATTACCGTATAAAGATTCCCTTGAAAAAATAATTCTTCAAAAAGAATAGGTTCTGCGTTTGTCTTCGTCTTCAGATGCAAAAAGGAAGCAACGACAATTAAAATGGGTGCAACAGAAGCTCCCAAAATACTAATAAAGAACATTTTTGAACGTTTTAATTTTAGTAGTTCCGTATAAAGTAGATTAACCAATCGTTCCACCCCCTACGAGAGAAGTGAAATAGTCTTCTAAACGGTCCTCACTTAAATACATCTTTGACACATCCACGTCATGCTGTACAAATAAGCGATTAATTTTGGCTTGCTCGCCAATATGAGAATACACTCGGATGATTTTGTCTTCCCGGACTTCATAATTAAAAATATCGAAATGCTTTTCTAATAACATAGCAGCTTTATTTTCATTACTGACTTGGAACTCCACATACCTCTTATTTTTCAACTTAAGGGTATGATAAGAAACCTCTTCTAGTAATCTACCTTCATGAATAAACCCTAAATGATCCACTAGCTGCTCAACCTCAGATAAAATATGACTGGAGATAAATATGGTAATGTTTCTTTCCGTTGCTAGGTTTTTAATCAATTTTCTCATTTCTTTAATTCCAATGGGATCCAAACCGTTCGTTGGTTCATCTAAGATTAATAGTTCCGGATAGTGGAGTAAGGCTCTTGCAATTCCAAGCCTTTGTTTCATGCCTAAAGAATAATTTCCAACGAGCTTTTTCGTTTCGTGCTCAAGACCAACTAATTCCAATGCCTCGTCTAAAGCTTGCTTCTTTTTTACACCCATGATTTTTGCATTTATCATTAAGTTCTCTTTTCCCGTTAAATTCTCATAGAATCCCGGTATCTCAACAATAGATCCAATTCTTCTTAAAATTTCCTTTTGATTTGTAAAAAAATTCTCCCCAAAAATTTCAATTTCACCAAAAGTAGGTTTAACCAACCCGAGTAACATACGAATCGTAGTCGTTTTCCCTGCTCCGTTCCGTCCTAGAAACCCATAAATATCCCCTTGTTTAACATTGAGGTTCACTTGATCAACTGACGTTTGATTCCCGTATACCTTTGTTAAATTTGTTGTTTTTAAAATGACACTCAAACTAACTACCTTCTTTCCTTTAGCTTACATAAAATCTTAAGCTTAAGGTCTTAACTGCGGCTAAACGATTTATTAATTGTTTCTTAATTTTGGAATAGAAAAGCTGAAGGTTGTTTTTTTCCACGGAATGCTTTCTACCCAAATTTCCCCACCATTTTTGAGAAGTAAAGCCTTTGTAATGGCTAGACCTAACCCGCTTCCGCCTGTAAAAGTTCTCGACTGATCGTTACGATACATTCTTTCGAACACTTTTTCATAATCTTCTTTTTCTATGCCGGGGCCTTTATCCCATATATGAAGAATAAACTCTTCATTTGTTTCACTCATTTCTATTCCTAAAAACTCTCCTTCTTTCCCGTGCAAGAGGACGTTCTTAATCAAGTTACTAATCACTCGGGACAGACTAAGTTTGTCTGCAAACACATAGCAACTTTTCTCTGGTATTTTCAACTCCAATTGAAATTTATTTCTTTGAAGCTCTGGTAAAAAATCAATTACTAGTTCTCTAGTCCATTCTGCTAAATCCATTCTTTCAAAGTTCATAGGAACTTCATCAGCATCAATTTTCGCCATCTGAAAAATTTGGTCAATGAGTTCTTTTAAATGGTAGGATTTTTTTGAGATGATATTTACATACTCTTGGCGCTCATCCTCTGTAACCACAGTCTCGTCCGATAACGCATCAACATACCCAATGATGGATGTAAGTGGAGTCCGAATATCATGGGAGATACTAGACAAAAGACGTTTACGTGCCTCCTGTGCTTGAATATTCTCGATTTGAACTATCTCTAGTTTTTCGATCAGTTCATTTATCGAAAATATCAGCTCATTTGTTAATGTATCTTGATTAGCAAACAATCTCGTCTTCACATTCCCTTTAATCGCTCTTTGCAGCTCCCTATTTAGGATTGCTAGCTTTTTTCTAGATTTAACTCTACTGACAAAAATAATCACTGTACTTAGGAAAAACAAAATCAGTAAACTCATTAGAGGAAATGATTCTTGAACAAATGCTAAAACAATAAGCACTGAACATATCGTTAAATGAAACATGAAAAGCCAGGAAATAACATCATGATTCATGAATATCACCAGTAAACTTATACCCAATCCCCCATACAGTCTGAATTACTTTTGGATTAGAAGGATCTTCTTCTATTTTCATACGAAGCTTTCGAATATGTACCATAACCGTGTTATCATCCTCAATATAGTTACTATCCCATACATTTCGAAAAATCTGTGTTTTTGTAAACACTTGCTGTGGATGGGTGGCAAAAAATTTAAGCAATTCAAACTCTTTACCGGTTAAAGTAACTTCCTCTCCCTTAACTAGAACCTGTATTTTTTTCATATCAATTTTGATATGGTTGAATGTTAATACAGATTCCTCTTGACCATGCCCGTCACTGCCTAACACGATAAATCTACGCAGACAAGCTTTCACTCTAGCAACCACTTCATGAATACTAAAAGGCTTTGTGATATAATCATCGGCCCCTATACTCAAACCTAGAATCTTATCAATCTCATCATCTTTAGCTGTCAGCATCATAATGGGGATATTGGACTTCTCCCTAATCTTTCGACAAACTTCAATTCCATCAATGGAGGGCATCATTAAATCTAGTAAAACTAACTGATATCTATTCTGGTTATATAGCTTGAGTGCTTCGGCTCCATCTATAGCTTCATCAATCTTATAATGTTCTCTTTCTAAATACTTTTTCAATAGACCTCTAATCTCTTCCTCGTCATCGGCGATTAAAATTCTAATTTCCTCCATGTACGCACAACTCTTTTCATTTGAAATTAGGTTAATCATATTTTAGCACTTTTAACATTATTATCCACTAGTCTACTAAATTCTGTGTAACTACAAAGCATAGAAAAAGAGGCATTTAGCAGTAAAATCCCTCGACTTTTAACTACTAAAATACCCCTAATAATTATTTTTCTATTCTATTCCTTTAATTACCTCAAGGGCTTTTTCAATATAAACATCTTTCCCCGCTTTTATCTCATCCAATCTTAAGATTACTGGTACGTTCGGTTCTATTCCAACAATATGTGCAGGAGAACCATCCTGTTTCTGTACCACCATTCCAGTAAAGTTTAAGGTTGCCCCTCCTACAAGTGATGATGAATTTACAAGACCATTAGCACCGGCTGTTTGCCTACCAACAACCTGACCTAATTTATTTGCTGTAACAAAATGTAAATAAGATTCACCATCACCAATCGTTTCTTCCGAAGCTAGGAAAACCCACTTTCCACTTAATGTAGGAGCCTTAGGTTTGAATGACCATTGTTTATCAACATCTTTGTTGAACCAAATCGCATTATGATAATCAGGATAAACAATTTGTGGGATTCGATAATTCCCCCCTCTACTTTTTTCCTTAATTAAATGCGATAATAATTTTTTCGTAGATAAATCAGGTATTCCTCTAATATCAAATACAATTCCTTTTGCATTCGCTAGTTTAGGAATTAATGGCTTTATATCATCCATTTTCGTTCCTACTAGATTTACATAGTAAATCCCGTTTTCTAGTTCTTTTACCGTTTCAACTCTACCGTAAGTATCTAAAGCTTCAAAGTTCTGATCCTGTTCTAGTTTTACGAATTCCTCTTTACCATCTCTTACAAACTTAAAAGAGCTACTTTCTCCCCGACGTCCGGTCGTTACAAGAGTTAAGGCTTTATTAACTTTCCATTGTGTTGAACCAGAAATTAATTTACCTTCTTCTTTTAGTACATCTATTATAGGAGTATTATCTTTCTCAAGAATCATATCACCTTTCTTAATTGGTGAATCTGGATGTGCATTTACGACTACAACATTGCCTTCCACTAATTTAATTCTGAAAGGCAACTGGACATACCTACCTCCACCACGATTTCCAATCAACTCCGCTTGACCATCTTCAAGAACCGTAATCATTGTATTAATCCCTGTTAGAAACTCTTTTTCATTCTTTGCACGCAATGCACTCTTAATTGCTGGTTTTAATTCTTTACTCCACCCTTCACGATCTTTTAAATATGGATAAAAGTGTTGAAGCTTATTCCAAGCGATAATTGTGTTTGCTAGATAAGTTTCAGTTTGTTCTAAGGTCATTTTATCTAATGAAATCGTTCCTAACTCTTTATATAAATCAGATAGCTGTTTCCATGAAGGATCTGTCATCCCTACGGTTGATTGTTCTTTTTCACTATAAAGAGTAAGCGGAATGTAACTAATAATGTCCTCACTTATTTTCACTTCTAGAACTTCATCTTTTTTTGGTAAATGCTCATGAATTAATTTTGATTGATCCTTCATTTTAAAATCGGTCGTAGTCCATACACTTCTAAACAAAGGTTTTTCTTTTGGCTCGTCTTCCTCTCTTTGATTAAACATGGCCATTATATCTCTATCAGGACCTACCCCTTCATGTTGAATAAATGCCACTCTTAAGTCTGCATTATTCTGTACATCAGAATTTACTGGGATATCGCTTTGTTCTCCCGGCTTTAAAAATTGAACGGTAGGAGCAACCGGATAAAACAATTCCTCTAACTTTTTTCGTAGCTGCTTCTCATTGCCTGCATCTTGTACATGCTTAATTCCGTAAACAGCAAATCGATTCCAATCTAAAAAGTACCCTTCTCCACTTGGGTGAAAATATCTGATATATCCGTATGCCTTAGCAAATGCCGCGAGATTATCAATCACACGTTCTTCATCTGCTATTGCTGCCACATGAACGCTTTCATCCTTAAAAATAATGTTCTTTTCATTCAAAAAGAATAATAAAGCTACGATAACCGCTAATGAGAATCCTGCTCCTGTCATTACTTTTTTAGGTGTAAACCATTTAGTTAATTCTAATATAAGAGTAATCTTCTCTTCTACTAAACTACTTGTTACTTTGTGCGGTTTACTATCAAATAAGCGTTTTAATCCCTCTCCTAAGAAATTAAAGGCAAGAATCGTAATTGCGATACTTAAAGTGACGAAGAAAGGAATCCAAATCGCTCCTCGAATATCGTTTAAAGCATTCCCTAATAAAACCGCCCAATTTAACGAAGTGTTTATAAATTTATAACCCTCTGTTTCTGTGAGAATTAATGTTTGTGATAAGAATACAGAAATAAATCCTAACTGCGCTAGTAAGAATAATGATCTTCCTAAATCATTTGTTAAAAATATAATCGTCTGTTTTTTTAATAGTGGAAAGTAATAATTCTTTAGCAATCTTATTTTCGTTGCCCCTGAAGCAATTCCAGCTTTTACATACTCGAGTTGTCCAATTCTTTCAAATTCTTCCCGATAAATTTGTCCGATTCTACCCACTTCTACTATTGCCATGAGAAGAACAATCCAATAAATTCGACTTTCTGTATGGGCAAAGAATGGTATTGCCATGACTAGCATCACTAAAATGATGACAGGGAAGAATGAAAACATCATTTGTAAAACATGTAAAATACTAGTCGAAAACCAATTTCCCCTTGAAGCAAAGAAGCCTAAAGGAATCCCTATCATAAATCGAACCAAGGAAATAATCGTGATGATTAAGAGTGTCTCCTTCGCACCAAGTATGATTAAACTAAATAAATCCCGCCCAAGTTTATCCGTACCAAGCCAGTAATCACTTGATGGCTCTAGTGGAGGAACTACTAATTTTCCATCCTCATTTTTAGTAAACATGAATGGCTCTAACTCCGTATCAACTACAGACCATTTTGGACCTGCAACAGCAGTGTACAAAATTCCCAAAATAAGGATTAAACTAAAAACAAATAGAGGGTTCTTCTTTAAAACTAAGAGGCCATTAATGAGTTTGGTCATAAACCAAACCACAAATCTCCTTACATATTTCCCTAGCTTCTTTGCTTTCATTGGTCGAAGCGCTTGACTGGACTCAACAGATAAAGGCACTAAAAAATGTTTAAATAGATCACTTAGCAGCATGGCAAGGAACATCACTAAAAAAAATGGATAAAGCAAGGCAACAAACATATAAACCTGGCCCTCTTGTGCTGCCTTTAATATTCGATAACCCATCCCTTGGTAAAATGCTAGTAACTCGATAATGGGTAGACTAGTTAATATGTACAATGTAATCGTTCTTATGTTGGTTATTACCCGTGCCCATGTGTTCCAAAGCATATGGGTGTATAAAATATATGTATCAGACTTACCCTTTGCTCGAACTGTACTGATATAATCTTTCTTCGATTCATCCTCAAGGGTCGAAAATGTAATACGATAAATGTAGAAAATGGGATAAAGACTCAAACTCATGACTGGTAAAAATGAATTATACCAATGTTCATGACCAAATAAATCAAGATTCAATATTCCATGGCTATAAATTAATAGACCACCATATTGAATTAAAATAAAGGCAAAGAAATCAGGCAGAGAGCTAAACGTTAAATGAATACCGTAAATACTTCTACCGATGAAGCTATTCCTAAATTGAAAATGAATTAATCCTAGTAAAACTCCCACACCCAAGCTCACAAAAAAAGCTGGAATGAAGATTTTTAAACTTCTAAAAAATAAGGTAGTTGCTTCATCTACATAATAAGTATTCCTCTCTGTTTTCCCTAGTCCTTCACCTGTAACAATGTTGGTTATAATATCTTTAGTAGACTCAATGTTGTACTCTAAATCAAAAGGTTGTGGTGCAGGCCCAATCCCTTTTGGAATGACACCAACAAAAATTAATAAAACGCCTAACCCTGCTAGTAATACAATGTTTCGGATTTGCTTCAAAAAAATACCCAAATTGACCGCCCCTTTTTGGACCGTTTCTTTTTTTTGGTCCGTCTTTTCCTTCCCCTTTGTAAAATAGTTTCTTTTAAATTCCATTATATCGTTTGTAATATTTGGAAGACAATGTTTTATTAAAAAATTTAGAATTATTAGAATAGAACTTCAATCACAAAAATAGACCATCACAGCTTCATAAGCTGAATGATGGTCTGTTGTTACTATCACACTATTTTACAAGTTCTTCAAAGGCTGTCTCAATAAACGAATCATTTCCTGCACGAATATCCTCCATTGATTGTAAAACCGGTATTATTGGATCCAGTCCTCTTATTTGATAAGTCTCACCGTCTTTTCTGTTTACAATCATACCAGTCATATTCATAACCGCATCTTTTGCTAATGGAGTGGAGTTCACAAGCCCTATTGCACCCGCTGTTTTCCTACCTACTACTTTTCCTATTTTATTCTCGGTTACGAATTGTAAATAAGCTTCACCATCACCAATGGTTTCTTCTGATGCGAGGAATACAACATTCCCTTTAAACCTAGGTTTTTCTGGTTTAATGGTCCAATCCTTCTCTACCTCTTTATTAAACCATGTAACACTACTGTAGTCAGGATAAATAATTTTTGGTATATGGAATGTTCCAGATTTACTACGTTTTTTAATTAAGTGAGATAGCATCGTTCTCATTGATGGATCAGGAACTCCCCTTACATCAAAAATGACCCCATCTGCTTTAGCTAATTGATCTATAAATGGTCTCACATCATCCATCTTTGTTCCCACTAAATTCACGTAATAAATATTGTTATCCAATTCCTTAACTACTTCTTTTCTATTATAAGGATCTATTTCATCATAACTTCTATCAAAGGTTAAAGTAATGGGGCTTTCTTTCCCCTCGTGCTCATATTTGAAAGTAACTTCTTCCCCTTCTTTTCCTGTTATGAATAACCTAGAAGCCTTATTCACCTTCCATTGTGTTGAACCAGATACAAGACTTGCTGTTTTACTAAGGGCCTCCAAAGCAACTTTACCATTCTTCTCTTTGATAACATCCCCTATTTTTATTGGAGAATCCTCTGCAGCAGCTGTAACGACTACTTCACCTTCAATTACTTTTACTCTAAAAGGTAAATAAATATCCTGGACCGTAGTAGAAAGGATTTCAGCTTGCCCATCTTTAAGAGGAAGCAACATTTTTTGATACGTTTTGTAAAATTCAGCCTCATTTTTAGCATGTAAAGACCTTTGAATGGCTGTTCTTAATACTTGATTCCAAGCTTTTTTATCTTCTATATATGGATAAAAATGTTGAATCTTATTCCAGCCGATAATGGTATTTGCTACATATGTAGCATTTTCTCCCAATACACTATCAGATAACTCCTCTAGGTAAGAATTTAGTTCCTCCCCTTTTTCAATCCCCTCTTCTTCATAAAGAGTTAACGGGATATACCCCTTAATACTTTTTGTAATATACACTTCAGCAATCTCATCCTTCTCAGGCAACTGCTCAAATAACAACAAAGATTGATCCGTCATATCTAGATTGGTAGAAACCTTTTTACTAATAAATAAAGACTTTTCTTCTTTTTTATCAGAAATATTATCAATCGTTGGTCCGGAACCTTGATGTTGATAACTCACAATCCTTCCCTTTGGATTTTGTTCTGAAGTGTTTAAATCTACTTTTTCCTGTTCTTCTCCTAGTATGCCAAATTGAACAGTTGGAGCAATTGGTTTAAAAAGTTCCCCAAGTTTTTCTTTTAACTGCTCATCATCTTCAGCACTTACTATATGCTTCGAACCGTATATCGCAAATCGATTCCAATCAAACTGAGTACTTCCCTCACTAGGATGAAAATATCGAATATACCCATAAGCCTTTGCAAATGCCGTAAGATTCTCAACGGACCGCTCTTCATTTTCTAAAGCATATACTTGGAGGCTTACAGTTTTTACATTTATCTTTTCAGGTGTTAAGAATATAAATCCTGCAATTAGTATGGATAGGGTGATTCCCGCACCAGCCATAGCCTTTTTAGGAGGAACCTCTTTTAATGCTTTTATTACACTAGTTACCCTTTCATCCACAACAGCAGAGTTCACTTTTAATGTTTTAGTATTAAAGTATTTCTTTAATCCTTCCCCTAAAAAATTGAATGTTAATATGGTTATAGCAATAAAAAGGGTAACGAAAAATGGAATCCAGATGCTCGCTCTAATATCATGTAAGGCCGTTGATAACAATACCGGCCAGTTTAACGAAGTATTTTTAAATAACCTTTGTCCTGTCTCACTAAGATATCCGAAATGAGATAAGAATACAGAAACAAATCCGAGTTGTGAGAGAAGGAATAATGACCTTCCTAAATCGTTTGTAACAAAGATAATGGATTGCTTATTCAATAAAGGAAAATAGTAATTTCTTAAAAGTCCCATTTTTGTTGCTCCAGCAGCAATTCCGGCCTTTACGTATTCTAATTGTCCAATTCGTTCAAATTCTTCTCGATAGATTTGACCAATCCTTCCCACCTCAACAATGGCTAAAAGAAGAACCATATAATATTTTCTGTCCTGGCTGTGTAGTAAGTATGGAATGGCCATGATTAACATAATTAAAATCAAAACCGGGAAATAAGAAAAAAGGGTTTGTAATAACCGCAAAATTGAAGCAGAAATGATGTTTCCTCTTGAAGCAAAATAACCTAGTGGAACACCTAAAATGAAACGTAGAAGCGTGATAATACTTACGACGATTAATGTTTCTTTCGTACTTAAAATAATTAAGCTAAATAGGTCCTTTCCTACCTTATCTGTTCCAAACCAAAATTCACTAGACGGGGGGATAGGTGGAATAATCCATTTTCCCTCATCACTCTTACCAAATAAAAAAGGTGTTAATTCCTTATCAACAAATGACCAGCTTGGTCCTACAAAACCTAGAACAAATAAGCCTATCAAAGTAATAGAACTGAACACTAACAGTGGATACTGCTTCACAAACAAATAGACGTTTATGAATCTACTAATAAACCAAACTATGTAATCTTTAAACTTCATTAATTTTATCGTTTTTATTAAAATAGTAAATCTTTTGTAACGATAAGCTATTTCTTCTCCAAGTAATAAAAGCGGATAGATGATACTCTTAGGATTCAACCAATCAAAATAATCTTTAAACCTTATCATCTTTAATTGCTGAATAAAGATTTTAAGATTCCTAGATCTCATTGGTCTTAGAGCTTTGCTTGAGTCCTCTGAAACAGGCACTAGAATATGAGAGCTTATATCGCAAATCAGCATAACGACAAACATGATCAATAAATAGGGATAAATTAAAGCAATTGTCATCATAAGCTCATTGCTCTGTATGGACTTTAACAATTTATACCCCATACCTTGATAAAATCCAAGTAACTCAATAATCGGAAGACTTGTAAGAATATAAAGAGTAACCGTTTTTATATTCGTGATAATTCTTGCCCACGTGTTCCAAAGCATATGTGTGTAAAGGATATATGTATCAGACTTTCCCTTTGAACGAGCCGTAGTTACATAGTCCTTTTTTGATTCATCCTCAATGGTGGATGCTGTAATTCTGTATAGGTAGAAAATTGGATATAAACTTAATGATACCATGGGTAAAAGTGCATTATACCAATATTCATGCCCGAATAAATCCAGGTCTAAGATACCATGACTATAAACAAGTAATAAGGCATATTGAATAAGAATAAAGGCAAAAAAATCTGGAAGAGAAACAAATAATAAATGAACATTGTAGATCGCTTTTCCAATCATCTTTTTTCTGAACTGATAGCTTAAAATCCCAAGGAAAACACCCATTAAAATACTAAAGAAGAAAGCAGGGATAAGGATTTTTAAACTACGTATAAAAGCGGTATTGGCTTCATCCATATAATAAGTATTTCTTTCAGATATCCCCAGCCCATCCCCTGTCACGATATCCTTTACTACCATAGTGAAAATTTCCCAGATAAATGCTAAATCAAAAGTATTCATCGGTAGTTCAGGATTCTTGGGAATAACGGTAAGAAAAATTAATAAGGCTCCAATTCCAACTAATAATGCTACATTTCTTATTTGCTTATAAATAAAACTCAGATTGACCACCCCTTTTGAACCTATTCTATTTATACGGTTCTAATATAAAATTCCCCTTCTCTATTTGGTATATAATTACAGTATAACTTTTGTAATATTTGGAAAACAATACCATTTTCGAAAAATCAGCTTAGTTCTCACCTTAGTTTTTAACAAAGTCTGTACGGAGACCTAATCTATACTATAATTTTAGTAGTCTAATGAAATTCGGGAGGGACATCACTTTGAATTACACTACCATCATTGATCAAAATAGAGATATCATTTTACAAACTTATGAGGATTTACATCAATTAGCTGAACCAAGCTGGAAAGAGGAACAAACCTCTCTTTACCTGAGAAAACGTCTTCTAGAGGCTGGTCTTGAGGTCCGTACGTTTGAAGGTCATTTTGGGTTTATTGCTGAAATAAAAGGTGAATCTAATAAAGTAGTCGCACTTAGAGCAGATATGGATGCCTTAATGCAAGAAGTAGACGGAGTGGTAAAGGCCAATCATTCTTGTGGCCACGACGCCCACAGTACATTAGTGTTACATACTGCATTAACGTTAGCGAAACTAGAAAAACCGAAACATACATACCGATTTATTTTTCAACCGGCTGAGGAAAAGGCAGAAGGTGCACTGCAAATGATGAAAGAAGGTGCCCTTAATAATGTTAAGTTTCTGGGAGGTGTTCATTTACGACCAAAAATTGAGATTCCCTATGGAGTTGCATCTCCAGTTATCCTTCATGGCTCAACAGCTACATTAAGAGGGACCATTACCGGTACACCCGCACACGCTGCTCGCCCAGAAGAAGGGATCAACCCAATTGAAGTAGCATCCTTACTCATTCAAGCTGTTCAACAAGTTAGAGTAAGAAATAGCAAACGTTACTCGATCAAAATTACAGAACTCCACTCTGGTGAAGCATCGAACTTAATCCCGGAAACCGCTAGATTTACGTTTGACTTAAGAGCAGATTCAAATGAGGCGATGGATGAGTTAATTGGTAAAGGACAACATACGATTGAGTCTATTGCACAAGTAACAGGAGCTACCATTTCCTACAATCTAGGTGAGTTCTCCCCTGCTGCGATTGAAAATCAAGAAGCAATGAAACTAGCTCAAAAAGCAATTGTTGCTACACTTGGAGAAGAGAATTTTGTACCGACTCTTGTTTCACCAGGAGCAGAGGATTTCCATTTTTATACGTTGAAAAACCCAAACATAGTAGCTACACTAATTGGCCTAGGCTGTGACTTAACACCAGGATTACATCATCCAAAAATGACATTTAACAAGGAAGCATTAATCTACGGGACAAAGATTTTAACAAGTTTAATGCTAGAAGCAGATCAGAAAACGTGGAGTTAATTCAAAGGAGAGAACAGATGAGTATTGAAATAGAATCTGTTATTACTATTCGTACGATTACGGATATCAATGAACTTTCACTCGTTCGACAACTGGAGGGACTAGTCTGGAGTGAAGATGATACGGTTCCTGTGAGCCATATGGTCGCTGTTTTAAAAAATGGTGGTCTAGTACTAGGGGCATTTCACGAAGAAAAACTTATTGGCTTTCAATACAGTTTCCCTGGATTCGATGGAGAAAAAGTCTTTCTCTGCTCGCATAGTTTAGGCATTCACCCAGACTATCGAAAACTAGGGATGGGTATGAAGTTAAAAATGGCTCAGAAGGAATGGGCAGTTGAAAAAGGATACGAGCTCATTACATGGACATACGATCCCCTTGAAACCGTTAATGGAAATTTAAATCTACATAAACTCGGTGCGATATGCTCCACTTACATGGAGAACGTATATGGAGAAATGGCCGATAGCATGAACGTCGGATTACCTTCTGACCGTTTTCTCGTAGAGTGGTGGGTTAAGGACGTATGGCACAGAAATCAGATTGCTGTAGACCGTATTTCTTCAGCGATAAACGTCAGCGTACTAGATGGGGTGTTAGTTCCAGATAAAATGAATTTAGATATACTAGAAGATACCATCTTCATTCCGGTCCCTAGCAATTTTCAAGAAATTAAACAAAAAGATTTTGACTTAGCGGTGAGATGGCGGGAGTTCACGGGGAAAGTGTTTACTCATTACTTTAAAACTGGATGGATTGCTACTGATTTAGTTAAAATCAGTCAGCAGCAGTATTCCTATGTACTAGAAAGAAAATAAGAGCGGGGTTCGGTACCGACCTCCGAAAGTTAGAGTAAAAAACTAACTTTTGGGGTTAACTACCTTCCCGCTCTTATTTTGTTCTATCTAGTAACAACTTAAATCCTAAAAAAACCACTTCTGTATCAAATAAATAACTCCTACCAGGAGCCAGACAAATACCCCAGGTCATATCGGTGGAAGCCACTTCTTTTGGGGTACTTGATGATTCAATCCTCAAGTGCCAGTTCCACACTTTTTATGGTCAGCCATTCAATCACCCGTTTTTGTTAGATTATAGAATATCCATCCAAATCTTAATAGCCGTTGCTGAAATTAGGATGGCTAAAATAACTTGTAATACCTTCGTGTTCATTTTTTTCCCTGCCACCGCTCCAAGTGGTGCAGCAATTAAACTCGCTATAATCATGATAAATGCTGGGAAATAATCAATTTGTCCAGTCGTGATTTTCCCTACTGTAGCACCAATGGACGAGATGAATGTAATAGCTAGTGAAGAGGCAATCGTCATGCGTGTTGGAATTTTTAAAACAACAAGCATAATCGGTACAAGTAAAAATGCTCCTGCAGCACCCACGATTCCAGCTCCAGTCCCAACAACTAAGGCAAAGAATGCGGCTAACCATTTATTGAAGGTAACTTGATCAAGTGGAATATCATCTATGCCTTTTTTCGGAATAAACATCATCACCGCTGCAATCAATGCCAGTATACCATATATGAAGTTAATACCCTCTTCAGACATAAATTTAGATCCGTATCCACCAATAAAACTACCGATTAAAATACTAACCCCCATGTAGAGAATTAATGTTTTATTTAAGTATCCACCCTTTCGATAAGCCCAAACTCCACCGATAGTTGCAAAAAATACTTGGATTGCGCTAATGCCTGAAACTTCA
Organism: Robertmurraya mangrovi; assembly: GCF_034427655.1. Taxonomy (NCBI): domain Bacteria; kingdom Bacillati; phylum Bacillota; class Bacilli; order Caryophanales; family Bacillaceae; genus Robertmurraya; species Robertmurraya mangrovi. Next base: position 63,860 of record NZ_JAXOFX010000003.1, on the reverse strand, counting down.
TGAGCAGTAAACGCAGCTATACCGAATAATGGTGGAATGTATAATAGCATCGGATACTTAATAATCGAACCGCCAATTCCGAGCATTCCCGAAATATAAGAACCAATAAACCCAATTAAAAAGATCGTAATAATATAGGTAAAATCCATTTCCAGGACCCCTTTCAGATAAAAGGGAACCAATTTGGTCCCCTGATGGATTAATTACTCGCCTTTTTTAATCCAAAATTTGAATACATCTTGGTCTTCTTCGTGTTTTAAAAGTTCAAGTCCACCAGACTTTGCCCAAGCAGTTAGGTCATTTTTAGCCCCTTTATCTGTTGTATGAATCTCTAACACTTGACCAGCCTCAAGATCGTTCATTGCTTTCTTCGTTTTCACGATTGGCATAGGACAAGCTAAACCTTTTGCATCTAATACTTTTGTTGCTTCCATTGTAATTCCTCCTAAATTGACATGATTATAGTTTAAAAATTAGGATTTTTGCGATTACTGGATTTTTTTTTGCGAAAATCTGATTTATTTTGCGATTTTTAAATTTATTTTGCGAAAAAAACCATAATTTTGCGAAAATCCATTTATTCTTGCGAAACTACATTTCTGGGGTGCAAAACTCCACCCCGACTATTAATTCTCCAAAGCCTTATCTTACTGCACAACGATTTGGTCCAATCTCCATTTCACGTTGTTGTTCTTCATCAGGAGTGATTTTCCCCATATTCGTTTGCCTAATCTCTTGATATGCGTTTGGTTGTGGTGGAAGATTCTCCGTTACAAGCTTTCTGAATTCATTCTCATCCTCAATGTTTAGACCATGGTTTTTAGCAAAAAGAGTACCTAATTTCTCTGCAACACTTCCGTCTTCATTCAACTCATCAATAATCATAAAGTGAGCCGGTAGAACAACTAAGTCCTCAGATAAATTTTTGTATCTAGTGTAAAGACTTTCTCTTAAATCAGCTACCCAATCCTCAGCCATACCAGCTAAGTCAGGACGTCCGATTGAATCAATGAATAAAATATCTCCTGAAAGCAAGTATTTGTCATCAACTACAAATGAAGTTGAACCGATTGTGTGACCAGGTGAATAAATGGCATGAATATCAATGCTTGTATTTCCAATTGCCACAACATTTCCACCTTCTAATGGCTCATAAGCAAATGTTACTTCTTCCGCATCTTTCGGAGGTAGCCAGTAAGTCGCACCCGTCGTTTCAGCAATCATTCGACCACCTGAAATGTGATCAGCATGTAAATGAGTATCAAAAACATGTGTAATCTTAGCACCAATTTTACTCGCAAAGTCTAAATACACCTTCGTCATACGAGTCGAATCGATAATCGCCGCTTCACCGTTTGATACGACCATATACGATAAACAACCTTTACCAATACGAACAAATTGATAGATCTCTCCGCCATCTTTTAAATCGCCCACTTTAACAGGCTCTAAATGTTCACTCCATGCTTTCATTCCACCGGCTAGATATGAAACATTTAATCCTTCCTCTGACAACATTTCTGCCACCATAATCGAAGAACCTTCTTTTGCACATACCACTAACACTTCACGGTCGGTAGGAATTTGATTCATAATTCCTTCCACACCATCAAGCAAATCAAAATAAGGAATGTTTAAATAAGTGAAGTTCTCACCTTCAATTTTCCAATCGTTAAAATCCGTTTCGTTACGTACATCTAAAATAAATAAAGGTTCTTTATTAATCACCTTTTTGGTTACTGCGTTTGGATTCATGGCTTTAACAGTCATTTTTCTTACCCCCTATGGTATTTATATTCATAAAATTTTTTATCTAACATTCAACTTCCCAGTCCACTGACTCATACCTGGAACAACATTAAACGCTTTAAACCCTTTTTCCGCTAATTTTTGTGCAGCTAAATCACTTCGGTTTCCAGTACGGCAAACCACATAAACTTCCGTATCTTGACTCAACTCACCCATTCGCTCTTCCAATTCACCAAGTGGGATAGAAACAGCGTTTGGAATATGGCCAAATGCGTATTCTGCTGATTCACGCACATCAAGAATAACCAACTTATCTGATTGTAATTTACCTTCTAATTCACTGTTTTGAATGACATGAGGATGCTTTTTCTCAATCGTTTCATCACCAGATGATTTGCGTAAATAATGCTTTAAAACATCGCCTTCTTCAATCGTTCCTAAATATTGATGACCTGAACTTTTTGCCCAAGCCTGTAAATCTGCTTTTGACCCTTTATCAGTTGCTTGAACTTCTAACACTAATCCTGCACCTAAAACGTTCATCGCCTTTTTTGTTTTCACAATTGGCATCGGACATGCTAAACCTTTTGCATCAATCATCACATTTGCTTTAATATTTTCCATCATAAACCTCCAAATACCTAATAGGGTATATTTTATTTTAAAAAAATTTGCAAGAAGTGCTTAGTAAGCTAGAATCCTAGCTTACTCCACTTCGCCTTCCCAAGCTAACATGCCACCAGTCATATTAATGACATTGAACCCTTGGTTTTCAAGGAACTGACATGCACGGCCACTTCTACCACCTGAACGGCATACAACTACGTATTCAACTGACTTATCTAAGTCTTGTTTGCGAAATTCTACTAAACCTAATGGAATATTTACGGCACCAGGAATCTTACCTGCTTCCACTTCATCTACTTCTCGAACATCAATGATATTTAGTTTTTCACCGTTCTTTAATAACGTTTCAACCTCTTTTGGTGAAATTTCTCTCATGCTTCATTCCTCCTATAAATTAAGTTATTATACCCAGGCGCTCATGCCGCCTTTGACATTCGTCACTTGTTTAAAGCCTAATTTTTTCAACAATTTAGAAGCTTTATTACTACGCATCCCACTTTGACAAATCACGACTACTTCTTTTTCCTTCGAAAGTGTATTTGCTTGTTTAGAAAGCTCATGTAATGGAATGTTTTTAAACCCTTTAATATTTCGACCAGTAAACTCACCCACTGTTCTTACATCGATATATTGCTTAGTATGGTCATTTAAACTGTTCTTTAATTCTGATGTTGTAATCTGTTTAACGCCTTTAGTCGGCAAAATTTGACGAAGCATCAAATAAGCAAAGAGTCCAATTAATAGATAATTAACAATTTCCAATATTTAGCCCACCTTTGTAAAATCTAATAAACTACTAAATAAATAAGTTAACATTTCCTTCTTCAGCGTCAGCTAGGTAAGCTGCTACACCAGCAAATTCAACACCATCTAATAGTTCTTCGTGTTTTAATCCTAGTAAGTCAACTGTCATTTGGCATCCAACTAATTTGATATCTTGTTCTTTTGCCATCTCAATTAATTGAGGAAGTGGCATAGCATTATGTTTTTTCATAATGTCCTTAATCATTTTTTGACCAATACCACCCATATTCATTCTTGATAATCCCATTTTATCGGCGCCTCTTGGCATCATTTTTCCAAACATTTTTTCCATAAACGTTTTCTTCACTGGAACATGTTCATCTTTTCGTAAAGCATTTAAACCCCAGAACGTGTGGAAAATAGTTACTTCATGATCGTATGCTGCCGCACCATTCGCAATAATATAAGCAGCCATTGCTTTATCATAATCCCCACTAAATAAAACGATCGTTGTTCTTTTCTTTTCAGTCATTTGTCTTCCTCCTCAAAGTTGTATATTACCATTACCCCTACAGGTATATAAAATTCAAAAAAATTTAAGCTTTTTTTATCCAAAACTTAAATACATCTTGTTCTTCTTCATGATTTAATAGCTCGTGACCTCCAGATTTAGCCCATGCCGTTAAATCATTTTTAGCACCTTTATCTGTTGTATGAATTTCAAGTACTTGACCTGACTCTATTTCATTCATTGCTTTCTTAGTTTTAACGATCGGCATTGGACATGCTAAACCTTTTGCATCTAAAATTTTATCTGCTTTCATTTTGTATTCCTCCTAAAAATTTATTTACCGTTACCCCTATGGGTATATTAATATATAAAAAAACTTCTGTCAACACTAAAAGTTGAATTTGAAAAACGAACTTCCTTTGAGTCATTAACTACATCCTTCGTTCGTTTTTCACATCCCTCTCCTATCGACTTTTTACTAATAAATTAACAGCTTCCTTGATGATATCGTCCATTTTCTCGCCTTTCTTTTCAGCTTCAAGAACACACTCAACAAGGTTAGAACTAACAATCACTCCAACTGTACGATCAACTGCCGAACGCACTGCAGACAATTGTGTAATTACTTCTTTACAATCTTTATTTTCTTCCATCATTTTCAGAATGCCTCTTAGCTGGCCTTCCATTCGTTTCACTCTATTTTTAATTTGATCATTGTACTCCATAATAATCCTCCCCTCCGTAATATTTTTTATCGGAACAAGTACATTCTGTTAATGTATACCCCATCACGCTGAACCCTCTTTTTCTGAGAGAACGTATGCTAACATTTTTCTCAAGATGATCAGCTGCAACAATATATATTTTCTTATTATTTATTTCATTATAATATCTGTCTAAGTAAGCCACCGGGATATTTATCGCTCCAGGAATGTTACTATTACTGGATTCATTGTAGTCCCTTACATCTACAATCGTTATTATATCATGATTAAAAGATTGGATGCATGGAACACCTCTTACTGGAACATATCTCTTATAGAGCAGCCATACGACTATACTAACTAGAATGGTCAAAATCGCTATCATGTTAAACCTCCTGATGTCAGTCGATTTGTTATCGACTTGCTTATAATATACCTACATGGGTATAGTCGTCAACCATTTTAATCAATTTTTTTAATTTAGCTCTTTTCTAAAACATTACGAAAACAGCCTTTAATTTAAAAGCAGAAAGAAGGTGAATCAACGAATTGACACCTTCTCTTAAACCATTAAAATTCAACAATAATCCCATATATCGCCTGATGAACGTCAATGACCTGGGATACTAATTCATTCTCCATAAAGATTTGATGTAATCCATCAGATGGAATTCTTTCTTCAAGTGGTGGTCCGATTTCAGTTTCAATTGCCTCCCACTCAAGTACAAGCAATTTTGATCCACTTGTTAAAATTCGTTTGAATTCTGAGAGTACCTTCTTTAAATCAGATACCTCATGAAGTACAAATGCAACTACCGCTTTATCTATACTGTCATCAGGTAAATCAATGTTTTCTAAATTACTAACTGTATATTGAATGTTTGTAATCCCTTCATTATTAGCTCGTTCTTTAAGTAAATCTAACATTTGCGGTTCAATATCAACAGCATACACTGTACCTTGTGTTTCTTTTGCTATTGGTAAAGTCAAATATCCGTTTCCTGCTCCTAAGTCCGCGACCAAGTCTGACCCCTTTATATTTAAAAGTTCAATAACCGATTCGGGGGTAAACAGTTCTTTTCTTTTAGGATCAATTAACTTGTCTGCCTTCTCAGGTTTAAATCTGTGTCCAGTCACTTCTTATCACTCCTAATCCATTAATTTTCGAAGAGCTTGTTCTCTTTATTAATTTCAGATAAGGTCCGAACTCCTAATTTTCGTATAATCGGTAGAGGTGGACACCACCCTTGTATGGCGTGTCTTATCATATATATACTAGCAATTCCAGAAAGAAGCAGCCATACTCTTTTGCCTCTGAATTGTTCGGATAATAGTTCCATTTATTTCCTTACGAATTCTGTAAATTTTACTACTTCATTTTTTTTCTATATCGTTTAATATAGGGGTAGGGGTATTGGTACTCCAAAAAGTACTCCTTTAGTTTTAAGGTTTGTAAAAAAAGAAGCTTATTTTTTATCTAACCTTAAGTTTGCCTTTAAGTAACGATTAGAATGCATCAATTGATAAAATTCAATAAACTAACCTATATAAGGAGAGATTATGATGACAAAGAAAATTTTAATTATCGGTGGAGTTGCTGGTGGAGCTACAGCTGCTGCTAGACTGAGAAGAATCGACGAACACTCTAACATTATCTTATTTGAAAGAGGAGAACACATCTCTTTTGCTAACTGTGGACTTCCTTACTATATCGGAGAATCGATTAAACAACGTGAAAAATTACTCGTACAAACGGTCGAAGGTATGAGTAAACGATTTAATCTTGATATCCGTAACTTAAGTGAAGTAACAAGTATTAATCGTGAACAAAAGACTATTATGGTCAAGAATCTTAGAACAGAAGAGAGTTATGAAGAAAACTATGATGTACTCATCCTTTCACCTGGAGCCAAACCAATTGTTCCTAACATTCCAGGTTTAAGAGAGGCTAACCACATCTTTACTCTACGAAACATTCCTGATACGGACAGAATTAAAGGATTTGTTGATCAACAACAACCTAAAGAAGCGGTTGTAATTGGTGGTGGGTTTATCGGACTTGAAATGGCTGAGAACCTAGCTGAACGCGGAGTAAAAGTGACAATCGTTGAAATGGCTAACCAAGTGATGGCTCCACTTGATTATGAAATGGCATCTATCGTTCATAATCACTTAGTAGAAAAAGGTGCACAACTCATTTTAGAAGATGGAGTCCAATCATTTGAAGACCAAGGAAATACCGTTGTTTTAAATAGTGGAAAGAGAATTAACACTGATTTAATTATTCTTTCTATAGGTGTTACTCCTGAAAATAATTTGGCGAACAATGCAAGGCTTGCAGTAGGAGAACGTGGTGGAATTCAAGTAAATGAATTTATGCAAACAAGTGATGAAAACATTTATGCACTTGGCGACGCGATTGAAGTGAGAGACTATATCAATGGACATGCAACGATGATCCCGCTAGCTGGTCCTGCCAATCGACAAGGGCGAATCGTAGCAAACAATATTTATGGTAAAAAAGAGACGTATAAGGGTACACTCGGAACGTCTATTGCAAAAGTATTTGATTTAACTGTAGCTACAACAGGGAACAATGAAAAAGTGTTAAATAGGATTGGAACTCCTTACAAAGTTGTTCATATTCATCCGGCTTCACATGCTAGCTACTATCCAGGTGCACATCCTATCGCCCTTAAACTAATTTTCGACGAACAAACGGGTGCGATTTACGGGGCACAAGCTGTAGGTAAAGATGGTGTCGATAAACGTATTGATGTTATTGCAACGGCTATAAAAGGAAAATTAACGGTATTCGATTTAACAGAACTAGAATTATCTTATGCTCCGCCATTTTCATCAGCCAAGGATCCTGTCAATATGGCTGGATATGTTGCCTCAAATATGATTGATGCTAATATCCAAACGGTTCAATGGCATGAGATTGACCAAATTGTTCAAGATGGCGGGTTATTAATTGACGTACGTGAACCTAAAGAAAGAGACAATGGTTTTATTCCTGGCTCTATCAATATCCCACTAGATGAACTAAGAAACCGTCTAGATGAACTTCCAAAGGACCAACCCATTTACCTTTCTTGTCAAGTTGGTTTACGTGGATATTTAGGAACTCAAATCTTACTTGGCCATGGCTATAACGCTATTAATGTAGACGGTGGTTGGAAAACATATTCTTCTGTTTTTAAAGGGAATAAAGTTCACGCTGTTGGATGTAAAGGTTAAGAAAACATTTTGTTTAGAAAAGTCTAACAAAAAGACCCTGTAGCTATAATCTAGCCCAGGGCTTTTTTTGTGTTATATCAACTAACACTATACAACTCTCTACCAATTAAATTGGCTGACACAGGTTTTAAGCACAACTCTCTTGACCATACAGACAATTGCCCTACATGGTGAATTTCATGAGCTATTACATGTCGTAAAATTTCCCCTTTTGCATAGAACTTATCGCTCCACGAAACTTTCACTTTCTCTTCATCCATTTCTTCTAACCATGCTTGGAGAAAGGTTCTTATCTCTTTTTGTAATAGGTCTGAAATGGTTTTTACACTTTGAACGGTGTTAAATTCTGCAAAATCCAATTCAAAATCAGGTTTACCTTGTATCGCATTGATCCAACTATACTCAACATCCACTATGTGAAGTAAAGTGTGTAGTATATTACCTAATCCCCCACTACGCTGTAATAATAGCTCTTCTTGAGGGATTTGTTTACACCATTCGAACCATTCTTCTCTAACTTTCCAATTATACTCAAATAATTTTTGCATGCTGCTGACCGACCTCTATTAGTTTTATATTTAAGGCTTTTATTATAAAAATACTTATTTAAATGTTTCTTTCACTTCATCCTTTGGATCCCATATGGACCAAGTAGCTTCTAGTAAATTCCCTACATCATCTCTAAAATAAAAATATTTAGCTTCCTCATCTCCGAGTGTGGTTAATTCTCCCTCTATTTTAACCCCACTATTTTGCATCTGTTCATATGTATACTCAATATCTTCACAGTTAATGGCTGTAATAGGAAACGCTACTCCATTTCGGTTAATCTCAAGGGGAGTTAGTTCACTCGTTTCTATTAACAAAGTTGCTATTGCATTTTGATGAGGATAATGTAAAACGGCAAGATATGAACCCCGGTCCATAAATTTACTTACCAGCTTTAAACCTAAGTATTTCGTGTACCATTCAATTGATTGATCAATATTATTTGTAGGAATATAATTATGACCCACTCTTGTAAATAAAAAATTAGACAATTGCCATACCTCGCTTCCTATTTGTTACTAATTAGTTCTCCTTTAGCAACAAAAACCCTCCTACAAATGAACTAAATAATCAAATATTGATCTTACCTCTTATGTATTTTATAAAACCTTGTCTATGATCTTCCTTATCTAAGATTTTTCTTACATAATAAGGGTCGCTTAATAATCCACTTTCCTTATCTATTTCAATCCATTTTTTTATTTGTGGGTTTTCTAGCAACTCTCTGTACCATTCTCGCTCATTTAATTCATTCCACAAATCTTCTATATCAGGATCCTTTATTCGCAGGACGTATTTTCTGATCCCTTCAATAATTAATGCTCCAAACAGCAAGGTTAATAATAATATCAGCATCTACTTTTTACTCCTTGTACGATTCATACAAAGTAGTTTTCCCTTAATCCGCTAAAAACAAAAATCGCCCTGAAGGATTCAGGACGATTTTTTCAAATTATAGACCATATACCTTGCTATATTTTTCTTCTAAATAATCCACTAAGTATTGAGCATTTAACTCTTCGCCTGTAGCATTTACGATTAATTCATTTGGAGTAAGGAATTTCCCGTGTTGATGGATCTTATCTTTTAACCAGCCTTGAATTTTACCAAACTCACCTTTTTCAATCGTTTCATAAAAATCAGGAAGGTCCTGTTGAATTTTATTTAAAATTTGAGCTGCATACAGATTTCCTAAAGAGTATGACGGGAAGTAACCGAAGCCACCGAATGACCAATGGATATCCTGAAGTACCCCAACGCTATCTGTTTCAGGAGTAATACCTAAATAATCTTCCATCTTTTTGTTCCACACTTCTGGTAAATCTTTTACTTCAATCTCACCACCAATTAATGCTTTCTCAATTTCATAACGAACCATAATATGAAGGTTATATGTTAGCTCATCTGCCTCTACACGAATCAATGAAGGTTCAACAGCATTAACCGCACGATAGAAATCTTCTAACTTCACAGCATTTAATTGCTCAGGGAAGTAAGTTTGAAGGGTAGTATAGAAATATTTCCAGAAGCTTTCACTACGAGCCACCATGTTTTCTAAGAAACGTGATTGAGACTCGTGAACTCCGAAAGAAGAACCACTTTGAAGAACTGTTCCTTCATACTTCTCATCAATATTTTGCTCATAAATACCATGACCTGCCTCGTGAATCGTTCCAAAAATAGCGGATCTAACATTATCCTCTAAATAACGAGTGGTTAAACGAACATCACCAGTATTAATGGTTTGAGCAAATGGGTGAGCCGTTTCATCTAATCTTCCACCCTCTGTGTCAAAACCGATAATTGGTAGGATATATTTATTAAATTCACGTTGTTTTTCAACATTGTAATTTTGCTCAAAAATAGAAACAAGCGGCTGGTTAGGTGATGCTTGAATTCTCTTTAGTAAAGCCACACTTGACTCTCTTAATTTTGCAAATAACGGATCTAATTTTTCGACTGTTAATCCTGGTTCAAATTCATTTAATAATGCGTCATAGGGATGCTTTTCATAGCCATAAATTTCAGCCACTTTTCTTTTGAATTCAACAATCTTCTCAAGGAAAGGCTGATATGAGCCAAAGTCATTATTCGCTCTAGCTGCTTCCCAAACGTCATTCGCTTGAGCAGTTAGCACCGCATACTCCTTATAAAGATCAGTAGGTATTTTCTTTGAGCGATCGTAATTTTCTTTATGCTCACGAACTTGTGCTTTGCTAATATCATCTAACTGTGCAGCTGCTTCAGGTGTAGATAAAATGTCTAAAAGCCCTCCCATTTCACTAGAAACAGACAACTTGAAAATTTCAGTGCTTAAAGTACCTGATGCATTTGCAAATGTACTTCTTCCCTTTTTAGGTGCAATCACTTTTTGGTCCCAGCCAATAAGGGCTGCGATACTAGATAAATGAGTTATTTTCTCATCCAATTCCTTAAAGCTAGCTAAAGCTTTTTCAATTGATTGATCTACTGCTTGATTTGTCATATGTAAGCCCCCTGAATAGTCAAAAATAATTAAAACGACTATGTAGTTTGTTTTAATTTAACCACATTTTTTATTGAGTATCAATTTTTATTTTTCTGATTTTTTAATATTTTTGCAGGGAACTTTTACGAAGGACTTTAAGAATATGGACTTTAAGTAATCTGGTAGCCTTTGAGAGTTTAGCTAGTAAACCTTAAATAAAATTAAACGATTAAGTGGTACAGTAAAACTTAAACAAAATTGGTACTTTTACTATTACAGTTATACTTTTATGATTAATTTATAGATTGTTAAAGGAGAGAGTAAAAAATGAAAGTACATATATTGATTTATGATAATTACGCACATTTTGAAGTGGATCTAATTGGTTGGATAAAGTCTAGAGAACATGAAATTGTAACAGTCTCTTTACAAAACGAGGAAATTAAAAGTGTGGAAGGGTTTATTGTTAAGGCACAAAAACGCCTAGATGATCTAAATCCAACTGAAGTGGAAGCCTTCATTGTTGCTGGAGGAGATGCTGAATCAATTGTAGGTAATGAACGTCTACGTACCTTTTTAAGAGAATTAAATAATAGACAAAAATTAATTGCTTCTATTTGTTATGGACCACTTGTGCTGGCTGATGCTGGTATCCTAAACGAAAGAACTTTTACAACAAGCGTCACCGAGGACCTTGAGCTTTTTAATGCCTTTGATGGGGGTACATTCCATAATACAACGGTTGTCATTGATGACCACATCGTTACGGCAAAAGGAACCGCATACGTTGAATTCTCAGTAGCCATTTGTAAAAAATTAAATTTAACAAGCGAAAGTCATTTAGAGCACTGGACTCAGTTCTTTAGCACGAAAAAGGAGTTTATTTTACAATGAGTAAAATTAAAGCAGGAATCATCGGAATTGGATCATTAGGACATGGGATGGTTGAAGTTTTTGATCAACATCCTAAATTTGAATTAATTTCTGTATGTGATACAAACGAGGTTATTCTAAACAAAACGGTTGAACAATTTGACATTGAAGGATATACCTCTTATAAAGACCTATTAGAGAAATCAGATGTAGATATGGTTTACATAGCTGTTCCGCCAAAATGGCATCATCCCATTACAATGGATGCGATTAAAGCAGGGAAACATATCCTTTGTGAAAAGCCATTAGCCAACTCATTAGAGGATGCAAAAGAAATGTTGGATGAAGTCAGTAAAACAGGTCTCATTCATTCAATGAACTTTCCATTAAACTATGTAGCTAGTACTCGAAAATTCGAAGAGCTTTTACAGGAAGGATTCATAGGAAAGCTGAGACGTGTAGAAGTTAATATGGAATTCCCTGTTTGGCCAAGACATTGGCAACAAAATTCATGGATCAATACAAGGGAACAAGGTGGATTTGTTTTTGAAGTTACTGGACACTTTATTCAACTTATTAATCGATTCTTTGGTTCCATTACAGATGTAGAAAGTAAACTAGAATTTCCTGAAGATTCAAGCTTACCTGAAACAGGAATGATTGCACAAATGAAGGTACAAAATGTTCCTGTTTTAATCAAAGGAATTAGTGGAACAGCTGGCACAGAAGAACAGAAACTTTCATTAACGGCATATGGAACAGAGGGAACTCTGTCATTAATTGATTTAATGATATTAAAGGCAGGTAAATTAGGAGAAGAATTCCTAGACGTACCATTAGAAAACATCCACTTCTGGAATGAATTACTTAATGAATTTGTAGCAGCAATAGAAGGCAAACCACATGAACTATACACTTTTGAATCCGGCTATGAAGTACAAGAAGTACTTGAGAATCTTAGAAACCCTAAACTAGAATTAATAAAATAACGTTAAAGGCTGCTGCCTAGCAGTCTTTTTTCTATAGATACGTTATAATATACTTAACAGGAAAAATTATGAAACTGCATCTTAAAAACTAGGAGGGATTTCATGACAGGAACTATAACCATAATAATGGTCTTTTCCATTCCCATTATCGCTATTGTAACAAGTCACCTTCAAAAACAGACTAAACTCAAAGGCCAATTCATTCAAGAAGAATTAAAATTAGAAAAACTAAAGCAAGAAAACTTCTTATTAGAAACAGAAAAGTTGAAATTGGAACTTGAACAAATGAAAATTGAGCATCATAATGATACAAAGATCGGATGATGATAGAACCCCTTCTAAAACTGAAGGGGTTCTGCAGTATCTACATTTGTTGTTTAATCTCACTATTCATATTGACTTTTTTACTCTTTATCCCAAATAACAATCTTAAAACGTTATTCGGTCTAATAATAAAATGAAAGATGAACATGATTGTAAGGAAGGACAAGACAGTCAAGAATATGACTTTAACTGGGATCGACCATGATAAATCATAAATAGAATAACCTAATAGAACGATAACTGGCTGATGAATGATGTAGAACGGCATGGAAGCTTCTCCAGCATATTTTAATTTTACATTTGTAAATGACAAATATTTATCAGCTAGATTAAAGATGCTTAGCAACCAACTCCAGCAATTAACCACCCTTACAAAATCAAATATTACTTCACTTATCCATGTTTGCGGGTGAAATTCAATAAACAAGACAATGTAAACAATGGAAGTCACTATTGCCGTTATTAAATGGAGGGGAAAAGTAACTTTAACTGCTTTCTTAAACTCTTTTTTAGAGAAATAATAATATCCATATAAAAAGAGAACTAAATAAAAATGTAAGTCCCAGCCACCTAGATTAACCGTATCGACGAGGCTAATGACAAATAACCCTAAAGGCAGTAGAACAAAGTGAATGGTTCGGAAAGAAACATTGTGGCCTCTCACGTTCTTAAATAATGGAAAAGTTAGAAGAGAAAATACAAGTAAGACTAAACAATACCATAAATGCAATCCAACAAAAGCAAAGTTCCCTACTCCTCCAATATCTAAATAAAGTCCATCGAAATAGTGTGGAAAGAATTCAAAAAGTGATCCGCTAAACTGGTTATTTGTTAATCTCTCAATAAACACTTGCGGTGGAGATAGAATAAACACTCCTAGCAACAAGGGAATTCCTAAACGAATAAACCTTTCTTTTAAGAACTCTCCTCCCTTCCTCCGTTCCAGGGCATAAAAAACACTAATTCCTGAAACAACGAAAAAAATCGGCATAATCCATGCACCATTAAATAAGGTAAAAATGAGAACTCCTGTTGAACTAACATCATTATTTTTCACGTGCCAAGGAAATGGATTAAAAAACATGGATATGTGATAAAGAAAGACAGCCATGGTTGCTAGAACTCGAATCCAATCCATGTCGTATTGTCTGTTCATCATCATCCCTCTATTTCTAGATGAAGGGTACAATTATAGATTTCTGTCCCCCAACCATCATCCTTCTTAAGGAGTTTCGTAACAGAAGTATTCTTTGGCTTTTCTTCTCTAATCAACTCTGGTACGATTTCATCCAATAAATGATAAATAAATGAACCATGTGTCACAATCAGGACATTTTCATTTTCATGTTCTTTTACAATTTCTTCTAAAAAGGAAAGTCCTCTGTCAATCACACTCTCTCTTTTTTCCCTCCCTAAATCTAAATCCCTCCAAGCACTTCCCCATTTAGTAAGTCTCTCTTCTTCCGTCGTACCTTCTATCAGTCCTCCACCAACTTCACGAATTCTAGAATCTAATCGTACGTCAAGTTGGCCCAGCTTTTCCCCTATTATGTCAGCCGTTTGCTTCGCTCTAAGAAGATTACTAGAATAAATCACATTCCAATTCTCTCCACTCAAACGTTTAGCTAGACGTCTTGCCTCAAATAAACCATCCTCATTTAGAGGAATATCTGAACTTCCTTGGGCTCTACCTTCCTTGTTCCATTCCGTACGCCCATGTCTAATAATCCCTATTTTAGTCATTAAACTATCTCCTCACAATTTTGGCATATAGTTCCATAGTAATTCTCTATAGCTTGATTTGTAAAGTCACTTAACATTATCCAAACTTAATAGTTTACTAGCTGAACAGAAAATTTTTCTCACTAAAATAGCATATTTAATATCCAAAGTTAACAGTTTTCCAATAAGTAAATGAAATTTAAAAAAGAAGCCAACCAACAAGTCAGCTCCTTCATCCAAACAGAATCTCAGTTTATTAACTTAATATCAACCAAAAATGGCTCCTAAAATCATTCAGCCAATTAAAAAATTAAGTCTTTCTTAAACCTCTTCTCTTCCTTAGCAACTTGGAAACCAACTGATCGATAGAGATTAATTGCCTTATCATTGTCTACTAACACGCAAAGGTCTGCCTCTTTTAATTCCAGTCTACTCAGATGCTCCATTGCTTTCGTGAATAATACTCTAGCAAGCCCTCTATTCCGATAGTCAGGACTAACAAATAGGTCCTCTATTTCACCTAAAGTATCACTCTCTTGCCAAGCCATCACACTAGCCACGAGTTCACCTTCTACAAAGGCGGCAAAACAAGTCCAATTCGGGTTACATTTATACTCTAATAAACGCTCTTTTGAAATAGGATGATCTGGCCAAATCTTTTTTTCCATTTTTAAATAGTATTGAATCTCTTCTTCTGTTTCGATTTTCCACTCTTTAATCTCTATCTCTTCATCGTTGTTTTCAACCGGCTCAATCATCTCCGTTAAATCCCTTACCATCCAATAAAGACTTCCTTTTTCTTCAAAGCCTTTTCCCATTAAAAATTGATTGTCCGCTACTTCAATGGCATAATTCCCCGCACAAAGTTTCGTTTGAAAGCTCTCTGGTAAATTCCCCTTAATCTTTAACGCTTTCTCGTACAGAATTTCATATAGTGAATCTCTTATTTCTTGGTTTTCCTCATAGTCAGGATGAATCTTCATATTCACATAGATTTCATGATGACTAGATGGATCACCATCTTCCTTAATAATAGTAATAGGTTGAACTTGTCCTTTAGCAACCATTCGTTCATTTACAAAAACACTCTGTGTAAACGGTGCAAACTGTATAGGCCCTGGCCACCAAAAAATAATATCCTTGTATTTACTTTTAATGGCTTTATATAATTCTACTACTTCATTATGGTCTGTTTCACGATAATCTCTAATTAAAAAGTCCATTTTGTTATCTCCTTTATTGTCCATTTACATCATAATAATTGATAAAGCGATTATGTAAGATTTCTTCATTACACCTTTTAATAAAATCCATTGCTTGTTCTTCTAGCACGAGCGCTTCCTCAACGATCCCTACTAGATTGCGAGTTAATTTGGAGTTAAAAACTGTTTCTTCATATGTCGCTTTTAGCTCTTGTTCTACCAATTGATAGAGTTCAGCCACTTTCTGATAAATCTCATATACTCTTTCTACTTCCGAGAATTCGTTACTAACTTCTTTAAAAAATAATGCTCTCTCTTGTTGGGATTTACAGTAAGTTTTTAAACAATGAAAAGCACCAAACGTGTGAAAGTCCTCTTTTTTTAATGCATCAATCAAATATTGATAAGCTAGCCTCCCTGAAGCGTACTCTTTATTCGTCTGTGGGTAGCAAGGATATAAAGTTTCCCACTCGTCTACTGCCAAAATCATCGCTTCTATAAACAAATTTCTTTTATTCATTTGGACATGGTCACCAATAATCGCATAGTACCAACAAGCGGTATCCAGAATTCCGAAGTTTTGATATAAAAGAGGAATCATTTCACCTTCATGGGAACGATCCTGACAATAAAAGATTCCATCCACGTCATCATAGCCGTAGATTACACCAAATTGAATCGTTTTTGGGGAACGAGTTAATATTGCTGTTCCTTTATCAATCGACCTCTTGATTTTCTCTATTGCTGCTCTCTGATATAAAGGAAACGTTGGGTCATTTGTAAAACCACAATAATTTTCGTTATAAAAACCTATTCTCTCAATCGCTAGTTTCGTATCCACTTCCCATGACATCATATCTATTGAACTAGGTATTATTCTTTTGTGAATAACAAACTTAAATGCCATCCCTGTCAAAGCAGAGAGCATAAACTTTTCATCTGAATAAACTCCTTTAGCAGATAAAATAGCATATAGAGAATCAGTAAAGGAATTGGAATTCTTTGTTACATGAATATTTGGTATAGTGATTGCGCTCATATTTCCTCCATATCTTGGTATATCCCAAGTATAAAATAACTGGTATGACAAAGAATGTCATACCAGTTATTTTTCCATATTTAATTTTTCCATTATGTTTTGTAATCTTTGGTATAACTTATTTTTAAGCCAATTCGGCGATAAAACCTTTTCCCAATTCATTGATTTCATTAAAAGTTGAAGCAATTCCTCTTCATCGTTATATTCGATTTTATAATGGTCTTCATTTTTCTCAAAGCTAAAAAAAGAATCTAATTCTTCTTCAAAAAGAGAATTGCCTTTTACCTCAGCCAAAAAAGGCTGCTTTTTAATTTTCATCTCATAAGGTTGTTTGATTAGTTGTGGTTGAATCTCAAAAGTTTCATTTAAAACTTCATATTCAATCACCGACTCAAAACGAATGGTATCTAACCCATCTTTTTCTTCAAGAAACACGTCAATATAATCTACTTCATGCTTACGATAAATGTAATAAACATGGGCTATAGAAGCTAGAATACCGAACATTCCTTGTTGAAAAGTGATTTTCACTTTTCTTTTCATTTTCATCGATTTTTTCAGTTCATAGTAAAGATTACTTGACCTAAAATCTACGGAGAAATGAGGCACAGTGATGCCCTCTAGCTCCTCTATTTCATCACTCCCAATCCTATTAAACAATTGAGCCAAACGGTTCATTTTATCGGTTTTACTAAATTCTTTATATCGATAAGCAAGGTATTTTAATAACCGCTTCTCCTCTTCTGTTATGTATACGTTAGGAAGTGTAAAAGCTGGGTCTTCATATCCATATCCTCTATTCTTAGCATCGTAAGCTAAAGGGGCGTTCAATGAGTTTCTCAAATATTCAACATCCCTTTGTGCTTGTCTCAAACTAATCTCAAATTGGTTTGCAAGCGCATTAGCATTAGGAAAGCGATTCATTCTTATTTCTTGGTCAAACCACTGAAGTCTATGTAAATTACTCATTCAATCCCACCGAGCCTTTAATAAATTGAATAAACTTATTTTATCCTAAAAAAATCCCCTCAAGTAAAGGGGATTTGGTAGATTCATAAACTTATAAAGTTACTTTCATATCCCAAGAAGTTCCATCAACACCTACTTTAACGAAACCGTGTCTTTCATATAAACGGAGAGCTGGATTGTTAGGGTCTACACTTAATGATAGTGCGTGATAGCCTTTTTCTTTTACCAATTTCTTAAGCTCTATTAACAACGTATTCCCTACACCTAACCCTCTATACGCGGATGAAACAGCCATACTAATAATTGGAGTTTGAGAGTCAACGTATCCGTAAGTTTTATAATCATCGGTAAATAGTCTAACCCAAATAGCACCAACAGCTTTGTTATGTTCGGTTGCTATAAGGGCTATATCTCCCTCTCTGCCCCAATCCTGTATATACTTTGCCATATTGGAGTCATTTACTATTTCTCGAGAAGGTCTTGGCTCACCTTCTGGTATATAAATGGCTTCATAAAGCATATCTGATAGAAATGGAAGATCCATATCAGTCCCGATCCTTATTTGTATATCTTTTCGCATGTAACAACCACCTTTAATCAATTCACGAATCATTATCCAATAATACTGTAGAAAATGGAAGCACGATATTATGCTTCCATTTGAAAAATCACTTTATATTAAATTTTTTCGTCAACGCATGTAAATATGCTGCCATATCAGAAAGTGAATTTGAAGCTGCTGACACTTCTTCCATTAATGCCAGTTGCTCTTCAGCTGCGGCAGATACCATTTGTGTTTCACCTGCATTTTTACTAGCAATCATTCCAATTTGGTCAATGGCATTCGTTAAATCTGAGCTTTCGTTTAGTTTTTTCACCATATTGGTTACTTCTTGAACCTGATTTGTTACTCCATTTACGGAGGATTGAATGTTGTTAAAAGTTTGACCTACTTCATTAATCACTTTAATACCATTGTTTGCTTCGCCCATGCTTTCATCTATAGCATGAACCACTTTTTCAATATCTCCTTGAATGGACTGTATATAAAGTCCAATTTCCTTTGACGATTTACTCGATTGTTCCGCTAGCTTTCTTACTTCTTCAGCAACTACAGCAAATCCTTTACCATGTTCCCCTGCTCGTGCTGCTTCAATGGAAGCATTTAAAGCAAGAAGGTTGGTCTGATTTGAAATATCCTCAATAACAGACAGAATGGAATCAATATTCTTCGATTTGTTATCTAAATCAGAAATAATATGACTTAATTGATCAATATTAGTGTGGATGGTATTAATTTGCGTAATTGCTTTGGAAACCTCCACATTTCCTGCGAGTGCCATATGGTGTGTTTTTACCGAAACTTTAGTTACCTCGTCAGATTGTGCTGAAACTCCGTTCAAGATATCATTAACCGTCTGTAGTGTATCATGGCCAATTTTAATACTGGAAATTTGAGTATCAGATCCCTCAGCAATATCTTGAATTGACCTTGTAACTTGTTCTATGGAAATACTCGTTTGTTCGGTACTTTGGTTAAGCTCATTGGATGAAGATGAAATTTTCTCAGCTGAATCAATTACATGAGAAACTAATTCTCTTAAATTATGAGACATTTCATTAAATGACTTAGACAATACCCCAATTTCGTCCTTTGTCGTTATCGGTACGTCTTGCTTTAAATCTCCCGAAGCCACTTCAGCCATTGCTTTAGAAACGATAGTAATTGGTTTTGAAATCGTTCTAGCAATCAAACTTCCTATCAAGAATACAAGAATAGTAGAACCCACTGTTATGAAAAAGAACCATGTTTTTAGTTGATCTAACCCAGCATTAATTTCTTCCTGAACTGGGGCAATACATAAAAACCATCCATTAGCTAGTTTTTCATAACCTAGTATTTCATTTTTACCCTTATTCTTATAATCTACAATTCCCGCATCTGCTTTTTCCATTTGCTCTGATACGGTTTTAGCAGTCTCTTTACCAAATTTATTTAGGTCCTCATTTTCTTTAAACTTAGGATGAACTAAGAACTGGTGACTTTCATTTATCAAGAAGGCATGTCCAGTTTCATAGACTTTGATTCCCTCAACCATTTCCTTGATTTGATCAAATCTAATATCCATTCCCACTACACCAATGGTTTCCCCATTCTTAATTAACGGTCTAGTATAAGAGATAACGTATGCACCTAGGTCTTCATCCGTATACGGTGCACTCCATAGACCTGTATTCTTTTCTAGCGTATCAAAATACCAATCATAAGATTCATCTGACTTTGTGAATTCTTCTACATAGCCTAGTTCTTGACTAACATAGTTCCCTTCTCCCGTTTCATCAACATACCAAGAACCATATACACCGTTAAATTTATGTACATCTAAATATATGTATCCGCCAATGGTCCCTGCTGCCTCTTCACTGAAATATTTAACCGTGGTCCCAAGCTCATTTTGAAGGCTTTCTAAATATTTCTTATCACTTAAACTCTCACTTTTAATTAAACTTGAAGCAGCCATAGACAGACCATCTACTTTACTTGCTGTATCCTTCATAAGTAAGTTTAAATCACCGGCATATTTTTTTGTCATATACAAAAGCTTATCTGTGGACTCTTTCTCGACCTCACTATGACTAAAATAAAGCCCTACTCCACCCACAATGGCTGCTGTTAAAATCGAACAAATAAAGATTGATAGAATAATTTTTGTCCCTATCTTCTTAATCATCAAGCTTTCTCCTCCACACCCAATTCTATCGATAATTAAACTTAGTTTAAATAGACTTCATAGAAGAAAACTTCTATTCTATTTACAAAAAAATACTTAAGTATGAATAATTATTACTATATACCTAATTATAGCAAGAAACATCTTATTAGAGGAAACTATTTTCCTAAAAAACCAAAATTATTAAAATTTTATAAATACTAGAAGCCTCTTCTATTAGACTAATAAGGTCGTTTAAAAGAAAAATCAATTTTCCTCTAAAAGAAAAATTGATTGATATTTATACGTTATCTAGTTTCATCATTATCAAGAATAAAACGTTCTCTATCTTCTTTTTTAGGAATCATACAAGTGTTCTGAACGCCAAAGTATTTGTATCTTCTCTTTGCAAACCATCTGTAGCAAAAATCTCTAATAGGCTTAGGTATAAGAATCAATATATACAGCAAGCTGTAAACCCCATCCAAATGCTTACTAATTTTTAGAGCAGCAGTTGATTCTGTATAACACTTGCCTTCTTCAATTAAAATAACAGAATCGATCCCTACTGGAACTGGAAAACGTGACAAATAATCTTGACCTACACTTGACTGCAAAGAGGCAAATTTAAATCTTCTCATGGAATCACGGCGAATAATAAAATTCACGGAGGAATGACAGAAATTACATACACCATCAAATAAAATAATTGTATACTTCTCTTCCAACGTTACCACTCCGTTTCGTATTCATTATGGAATATTACTTTCTTTTCATCATATATTTCCCACTATAGAACCATATTAGGGGTATAAGCCACTTCTAAAACATAGCCATCTAGGTCATAAAAATCAACTGTATAATACCCTTCCGAATATTCATCCCGCTGTATCGGACCTCTGATGATTTCTATTTCATTTTCCTTTAAGTAGGAGGACACAAGGTCAACCGTCTTCCTGTCAACGGCTTGAAAGCATATATGCCTTGGTCCTACAGTCCTTTGCCTATTAACATTAACTTCTTTAAAATATATTTCTATTGTTCCTGTACTATAAGCCATGTCATTTAGCTTCTTCCATCCAATAAGTGAAAATAACCCTTCATAGAATGGTAGAGATTTCTCAAAACTTGAAACCCAAAATTCCATATGATTGATCCCTGGTTTCCATTCCCTAACCATATAACATGCACCTCCATTAAAATTGACAAACACTTACTATAATAAAATTTTATTGCTAATAGGAAATTCTTACAACTTTTTCAAATGAGTTTAACATAACCCATTATAATCTATAAGTATAATTCACGAACAATTATCGTGTTTTTTAAAACTTTATTCGTTTTTTTAATCAAAAGGGTTCACATATTCAAAATTATCATTTATAATCACTACCATACACAAACAATTCAATAACTACTCGTATAATAGTGGGAATATGGCCCACGAGTCTCTACCAGGTTACCGTTAATAACTTGACTACGAGTGATACACTAACATTAGTGCCTCCTTTTACCGGCACAAATCTTAGATAAAATCTATCTAAACCCGAATGTTAAGGCATCACTTTTAGTTAAGAGGTGCCTATATTCGGGTTTTTTGTACTCTAATTACTACTCAGGAGGAAAACACATGGAACTTTTAAAACAAGCAATCATGGAGAAAGGCTCTGTTATTAGTGAAGGTGTATTAAAGGTTGATCATTTTTTAAACCATCAGATTGATACCAATCTCATGATTGCAATCGGTAAGGAATTTGCAGACAAATTTAAATCAAACCAAATTACTAAAGTATTAACTTTGGAATCTTCGGGAATTGCTCCAAGTTTTATGGCAGCACAGGATTTAAGTGTTCCCCTCGTATTTGCTCGAAAAAGAAAATCTATAACGATGAATGAAGATGTGTATTCTAGTATGGTTTATTCTTTTACAAAAGAAGTAACGAACGAAATTTCCGTATCAAAAAGCTTTTTATCATACGGAGATCGTGTATTAATTATCGATGACTTTTTAGCAAACGGTCAGGCAGCACTTGGATTAGCTAATATTGTTGAACAAGCAGGTGCAAAAGTTTCGGGAATTGGAATTGTCATTGAAAAATCATTCCAAGAAGGTCGAATGAAGTTAGAAGAAGCAGGTTATCGTGTAGAATCACTTGCCCGAATTCAATCCTTACATAATGGAAAAGTAAGTTTTTTGGAAGAAAGTGCACTTATAAAATAATTTCTGTAAAGGAGAAACAACATGAATAAGACCGTAAACTATCCTTGGTATAAGAAGGAAGATACAGATGCATTCTTTGCCTTGTTCCAAAATAATTTAGCTAACTTTGTTATTATCGCTGTTTCAATGCTTGGAATGGGATTTCCCGCTAGTATTGTATTCGGAAAAGTAATTCCGGGAGCAGCTGTTGCTGTTATGTTCGGGAACCTTTACTATGCTTTCATGGCCAACCGTTTGGCACAAAAAGAAGGTCGTGCAGATGTAACTGCCCTTTCATACGGAATTAGTACACCTGTTATGTTTGTGTTTTTATTTGGAGTATTAGCACCGGCAAATTCACTTACAGGTGACCCAGAACTTGCATGGAAAATCGCTGTTGCTGCAGCATTTTTGAGTGGATTAGTAGAAGCTTTTGTTAGTTTAACTGGGAACTGGGTACGCGATCGACTGCCTCGTGCTGCAATGCTCGGAGCTCTTGCTGGAGTTGCTTTAACTTTTATCGCGGGAGAAATGTTATTTAATACCTTCTCTGTTCCAGTAGTTGGTCTTGTTTCCTTAGCGATTATTATTGTTGGTGTTGTTGGAAAAATATCTATGCCATTTAAGATTCCTACTTCACTTTTCGCAGTAATTGTTGGTACCATTCTAGCATTTTCATTAGGCTATCAATCTCCTGAAAAAATTTCAGAAGGATTGGCAAATGTAGGCTTTTATCCAATCTTACCAAGTCTAGCTGCATTTGAAGGGATGTCATACTTATTTGGTGCACTAATTGGCTTACTTGCTGTTATTTTACCGATTACTCTATACAATGCTATCGAAACCATGAATAACGTTGACGCTATGGCTGCTGCTGGTGATTCTTATGATGTTCGCGAATGCCAAGCCGTTGACGGTGTCGGGACAATGTTAGGCGCGATTTTCGGTGGATTATTCCCTACTACTGTATATATTGCAACGGTGGGATCTAAATGGATGGGTGCTGGCCGAGGTTACAGTATTTTAAATGCCATTGTGTTTGGAATTGCCGCGATGACAGGTATCATTGCCGCTTTCTCAGCTATAATACCATTGACTGCTGTTGCTCCAATCCTGGTGTTCGTTGGGATTTCAATGGTTGCATCAGCATTCCAATCAAATGAAACAAAGTACTATCCTGCTGTTGCCATTGCTATGCTGCCATACTTTGCAAACTATATTATGACTCGATTCAACAAACCTGCAGGTGAAGCGGTAGCAAATATTTCGAGCGGAATTGTTCCTTTAGGTCAAGGAGCTATGTTTACCGCCATTATTTTAGGTGCTTTAACCGTCTGCATTATTGATAAAAATTTCATTAAAGCTGCAATCTTCTCTCTAATCGGTGCCCTCTTATCCTTCGTAGGATTTATGCATGCACCACAACTAACAATCAATGCTGCACCTGACTATGCAATTGCTTATGTGTTAGTTTCTGTGTTCTTCACCTACTGTGCTTATCAACAACGTTCTAGCATTGCAAAGGTAAATGAATCAATAACCTCGAACAAAAAACTGGCTTCGTAATAGCCCAATATCAGTACCTCACTTTAACAAGTGAGGTATTTTTTCGTTTAACCATCCTTGAATTAAAACCCATTTTATGTAAATGATATAACTAGAGAAAGGATGTAAGGTGAAAATGGATGAACATCTTCAAATTATTTTAAGATCAATAATTGCTTTTAGTTTGTTATTTATTAGTGCAAAATTCTTAGGAAAACAAACGATTTCTAAAATGACCAATTTTGATTTTATTGCAACCATTTCGTTAGGTTCAATTGTAGCTAATTTAACCTTCAACACTTCCGTAAAAATTCACCATTTAGCTCTGGCTTTTACTATATTCGTTATAATTATATATTCTAGTGCGTTCCTATCAATGAAAAGTCGAAAGGCTAGAAAATTTTTAGCAGGAGACCCAACCATCGTAATTGAAAACGGAAAAATACTTGAAAACAATATGAGGAAAATGAGGTATACCTTTGACTATCTAAATCAACAATTACAGGAAAAGGACATTTTTAATATTCACGAAGTACTATTTGCCATTTTAGAAGCAAATGGAACACTTACCGTATTAAAGAAACCCCAGTATAGAACACCTGTCATTCAAGATTTACACATGCAAGTGGTTGCAGAATCCCGTTTACCCATTGAACTAATTATGGATGGTAAAATTGTAGAGAGGAATTTGGAAGAGAATCAATTATCACTAAAGTGGTTAAAATCAGAGTTAAATAAAAAAAGTGTTTTGTTAAACGATGTAGCCTATGCTGTTTTAGCCGGAAATGGTGTCTTATACGTAGATACTTTTAATGATCATATTTTATCTCCTATCGATAAAGAATAATAAGTTAGGTAGGTGCATTAGTGGACAAGTTATTTTTCTACATCCTTCTAGTATCATTCTTGCTTTTATATAATGGTAAGGTTTATGGAGAAATGCAAGTAACTTTTCCTTTCGGGGCAAAAGCTGCTCTTTTAGACTCCTCTATTTCCTTAAAAGAAGCTCTATTATACGCCATTCAAGATGAATACATTATGCAAGCTAGATATGAATATACTATTGTCTCATGAGCTATTCTATTCATTAAAAGAAGCTGGACAAATGCACCTATCAGCTATACTTTCCTTAGGCGACAAATACCATATACAAGCACCTGTAAATATAACAAAATCATATTTAAAGCCTCCTTTAACAGAAAGAGTTGCCTTGATGGTATTAGTTCAAGGAGAAAAAGAAAACATAAGAATGTATGAAATACTACTTACCCACCATCATTTCCCTGAAGATGTCACGAAAACATTCAAACGGATTCTTAGCAATTCAAAAGACCATTTAAAGCTCCTTGAAAATGAATGGTACATCCATAAATAAGAGGTGAAATTACCTCTTTTTTGTTTATAATTTATCTACCCTTTCCATTACTAAAATAGTAAAATATAAAAAATGTAGAAATTTTACAATCTATTAGTTAGCGAGTGGCATTTACATGTATGATTTAGGCTTACCTGTTCATCTCTATTTGAACAAATATCATCATAAATATTTAGCTTTTTACCACGCCATTAAAGATAGCATCATTAACGGAACCCTTACAGATGGAACACGCCTTCCCTCGTCAAGAGAGTTGGCTGAACAATATTCCATTTCAAGGGGTACAGCCAATGTTGTTTACGATATGCTAACAGCCGATGGCTATGTGGAAACGAGGTTAGGCAGTGGTACATACGTAGCATTTAAATCCAAATTAAAAGTGGAAGGTGCTGCAGATATAAGCTATCAAAAATCGTCTTGGGGTCAACGTTTAAAGGACGATCATTCATCATACACCCAAGCAACATTCGATTTTTCAACTTTAAGACCGCTTACGGATTTATTTCCTCAAGTGGAATGGAAAAAAGCAGTTAAACAAGGTCTAGAAAAATTAAATTACCTTGTAGGGTACGTGGACCCGGATCCGAAAGGACTTTTAGAGCTCCGTCAGGGAATTGCCAATTATCTTCTCACAACCCGCGGTATGAAAATGAATGTAGAGGACATTATCATCTTAAATGGTTCTGTTAACGGAATGGCTCTCCTTGCACATTTACTAATAGGAGAAAATGATACAGTACTTATAGAAGAACCCACTTATCTTCGAGTAAGGAATATGATCCAAACCGTCGGTGGTGTTCCTGTTGCACTCCAAATAGATGAAC
This sequence comes from Robertmurraya mangrovi, assembly GCF_034427655.1. Taxonomy (NCBI): domain Bacteria; kingdom Bacillati; phylum Bacillota; class Bacilli; order Caryophanales; family Bacillaceae; genus Robertmurraya; species Robertmurraya mangrovi. The sequence goes on along the minus strand of NZ_JAXOFX010000003.1, from coordinate 37,493 downwards.
TTCCTACATTTACTAGTAAACTAGCTTATGTGACACCAAGTAGTAAGTACCCAACTGGTCAAGTAATGACCATTGAAGAAAGATTAAAACTTCTTCAATGGGCAAAGGAGCAAAATGCTTTATTAATTGAGGATGATATCGATAGTTTATTTAATAGAAAAACGAGAATGCTAGAGCCTCTTAAAGTTTTAGATTCAGAGAACAGAGTCATTTATTTGGGAACATTTGCTTTTACTCTTTTGACTCCTCTTCGAATCGGTTATGCCATTGTTCCATCTTATCTCATAAAAGACTTTCTTAAAGCTAAACATGTCTTTGAACCGTTTACTACTTCTCTTTATGAACAAGCGGCCATTGCTCAATTTATTAGTAATGGACATTATGGCAAACATGTCAGGAAAATGCAGCGCGTCTACCGTCAAAGATATGAAACTTTTATAAAGTTAATGGATAAAAAGCTAAAGGGCGTTTTCTCCTGGATTGAAACAGATAAAAGCTTGCACGTTTTTGGTTGGTGGAATGGGACGGAGGAAAGCTACGAGTATTTTTTGAGTGCTTGCAAAGAAAAAGGTGTAGTTTGGGAACACCCTATTGCCTATTTCATGAATAAACCTAGCCCTTGTGCCGTTTTTCACTATGGGAGTTTAACCGAATTTGAAATGGAAACAGCTATATCGATCATGGCTGAAGTGTATAAACACATTTAATCGTTGGAGGGAATTTATGAGTGAGTTAGCATTAGCACCTTCTAGACCAAGAGGAATGGCCCTTGTTCTTATAGGTGCATCACTATGGGGGATTTCTGGCACCGTTGCACAATATTTATTTCAACAACAAGGCTTCAGTCCAGGATGGCTTGTCGTAATCCGTTTAATCATTTCTGGCCTCATTCTATTAAGCCTAGCAAAAGGTTTCGAAAAAAACAACATCTGGGGTATTTGGAAAAATATGCAAGACATCATAAGTTTAATTCTATTTAGTTTCCTTGGAATGTTAGCCGTTCAATATACCTATTTTGCTGCTATTGAAAGTTCAAATGCTGCTACGGCTACTGTTTTACAATATTTAGCTCCTGCAATGATTTCTTGCTTTATCGCTATTCGAGCGAAAAGGTTGCCTTCCGTAAAAGAAACAATTGCTGTTGCATTGGCCCTTGTTGGTACCTTTCTTCTTGTAACACAAGGGAATGTTAGTAGCTTATCAATTTCAGGTTGGGCTTTATTTTGGGGTATAGCATCTGCCGTAGCTCTAGCCTTTTACACCTTGCAGCCACATAAACTCTTAGCTAAGTGGGGTTCAACCATCGTGGTAGGTTGGGGCATGTTAATCGGAGGAATCAGTTTTAGTTTCATCCACCCTCCTTGGGAATTCCAAGGAACATGGAACTTATCATCATATCTATCCGTTACTTTTATTGTTATATTTGGAACATTAATAGCGTTTTACTGTTATTTAGAGAGTCTAAAGTACATTAGTGCCTCTGAAACTAGCGTACTGGCTAGCGTTGAACCATTATCTGCTGCAATTTTATCTGTATTATGGTTACACGTTACATTCGGAGTCGAAGAATGGGTAGGAACACTTTGTATTATAAGTACCATTATCATTTTGGCCTTAGTTAAACAAAATCCTAAGGAGAAATTATGAAAAAAGTGGCGTCTTTACTCGAGCCTAAAACTTTAGGAGATTGCAAGGTTTTAGGTTAACTAATATTATATCACTGAAAGCATGCAAACTGAGTAAAGAAGGTTTACCAAATAAGGAGTCTCCTGTTAAGAAGACTCCTAACTCTTAATAATGCTTATTGACAACATTCAAAATATCTAATTCATTATGAACAATAAAGGTTGAACTAGCCCGTGTTAGCTCTTCCTCTGAACCATATCCATATGTAACTCCAATGCAATCAATTCCAACCTGATTGGCCCCAATCATATCATGCTTTCGGTCACCTATCATAATAAAGTTGTCCTTTACAAACTCTGGATACTGATCAAGGATATACTGAATAATTTCACCTTTAGCTATTCTAGTCCCATCAAGATTACTACCAACAACCAAGCTAAAAAATGCTTCAATTTCAAAATACTTTAAAATTTGTTCGGCAAAAACAGTTGGCTTAGACGTTGCGACAACCAACTCATAGCCATTTCCTTTTAATTCTTTTAGTAACTCTGGAATATTTGAATACATCTCATTTTCAAACATGCCTTTTTCCACAAATCTCTCGCGATAAAATTTGATAGCCTCTGAAACTTGTTCATTAGTAAACTGATATATAGTTGAAAATGACTCTTGAAGTGGTGGTCCAATAAAAGGCTCTAGCTTATCTAAATTCGGTTCTATAACCCCCATTTTCCCTAAAGCATACTGAACAGACTTCGTAATACCGATTTTAGGATCTGAAAGAGTACCATCTAAATCAAATAAAATGATCTTGTAATCTCGCATGCTGTTTCCCTCCTTAACATTCGACCCTAATTAGGATCAATTTCTAATTTAACAATGCATTTCCTTCTCAGCATCCTCCCAACTCACGGTATAACCCTGTCCCTTAGAACAGAATATAGAAGAGGAAGTATATTGACTATCCGCATTCTTATTATAATTTAATTTCTGTATTACTTCTGTCTCATTATGGCATTGATCATATCCATCAAACATCACCGTTAAGGCACCCTTCCCTCCCGTAAAAGCGGCAAGCTGAGAACTATAATTCATAAAGGTAGAGACAGGAACTCTTCCTATAACAGTGGTCTTATTTCCATCGGTCAAAGGAGGTTCGAAGCTTCCATTTGCTTGCTGGATATCGGATAGAACTCTACCCATTTGATCGGTATCTACTTTAATTTTGAAATAATAGTAAGGTTCTAAGAGCCTGTTTTTCGCTTTCTCTAATCCTTGTCTAATGGCTCTAAAGGTCGCCTCTCTGAAGTCTCCTCCTGATGTATGCTTATTATGAGCTCTTCCCGTTAATAGAGTCACTTTTACATCCGTTAAAGGGGAACCAGTTAATATTCCGTTATGCTCTCGTTCGAAAACATGATGCTGAACTAAATTCTGTAACCCAACGGTCAAATGATCAGTATGGCATGTACTTTCAAAAATAACGCCACTGTTTCTCCCACCTGATTCAATTCTTAAATGAACTTCCGCGTAATGTCCTAACGGTTCGAAATGACCGTACCCTATAACAGTATCTTCAATTGTTTCTTTATACAAAATCTCCGGCTCTTCAAATTCAATATTCAGTTGAAAACGGTCCATTGCAATCTGTTGTAATACTTCTAACTGAATAATCCCCATCACATGAATATGAATTTGCTGCAGAGTTTCATCCCAAATTACATTTAATGACGGATCTTCGTCATTTAACATATTAAAAATACGAACGGCTTCCTTCATGTTCATATTCTTTTCAAATACAACTTTTGACTTCAATGTAGGTACCATTTCAAAACTAGACTGTTCTTGAAGAGCACCTAATCCATCTCCGACTTTTGTTTGAGTTAGTCCCGTAACGGCAAACAGTTCACCAGCAGACACCTCATCAACGATTGAGAACTTATTCCCATTATAGACACGAATACTCGTCACTTTCTCAACCGTTTCAGTTCCATAGCTAATTTCATCTCGAACCTTTAACTGACCACTCAAAGCCTTTATAAAAGTAATTCTAGTACCTTTTTCATCATGTCTGATTTTATAAACTCTGCCAGCAAAAGGTTCGTCCCTTTTATAGTCAGTCGAAGTCAGGTCATCTAACTTTTCTAAAAACTCTAACACTCCCGTATCTTGTAATGCCGATCCGCTAGAGCAAGGAAAAATAAGCCCATCCTGTATCATTTGTTTCATTTTCTGCAGCCAGAAGTCCTTATCATAACCCTTTTCCATATAACGCTCTAAAAGAGTTTCATCTCTCTCCGCAATAAACTCAACAAGCTCCTCTTTCATTTCACCATGTTTAAACGTATCGGTTAAATCAAAAATTTCAGTAGTGAGATTTAGCTTTATTTCCTCCATCACATTCTGAATATCCGCTCCCACACGGTCACTTTTATTAATAAAGAAAAACGTTGGAACATGATGTTTGCGTAGCAGTTGCCACACGGTTTCCGTATGTCCTTCTATCCCTTCAACCGCACTAATGATGATAATTGCATAATCCATGATTTGTATCGCTCTCTCCATCTCAGGAGAAAAATCAACATGCCCTGGGGTATCAATTAAATAATATTGGGAATGATTAAAGTTCATCATAGCTTGGTCTGCGAATACTGTAATCCCGCGCTGTTTTTCAATATCATGACTATCTAAAAAGGAGTTCTTATGGTCCACTCTACCTCTTTGTTTGATACTGTTTGTATGAAAAAGAAGCTGTTCCGCAAACGTTGTTTTCCCAGCATCTACATGTGCTAACACTCCGATTGTTTTAAACATTTTGTCACCTCTATTTTTGCAAAAACCTTAATGATAAAAACAAACTAATGATCCTCATAAACTAATACTATCTAAAATTATCACTAACCAGCAAAAACATCAATTTACTCACCAAACTTTCTCATAGAAAAAATCCCCGTAACATTACGAGGATTCTCTCATGACCTAAAGCAATAAATAAGCCAAAGGTGTTGCTATTAATATCGTTAAAATCGTTCTCTCAAGCCAAATAACTAAAAGTTGTGGAATGGAGATTGGAATCTCTGTTGAAATAATACATGGCACTAGTGCGGAAAAGAAAATAATTGAAGAAACCGATACGATTGCAATAACAAACTTCGTAATAAGACTAGCTTCAACGACAAGCAAGGCTGGTAAGAACATTTCAGCAATCCCAACTGCACTTGCTTTCGCTGCTAAAAGTGGTTCCGGCAACTGAACTAATGCGGTAAACGGATAAAAAATATAACCAATCCAGTCAAAAACAGGTGTGAATTCTGCTAAAACAAGACCAAGTAACCCTACTGACATAATAGAAGGTAAAATCGACATAGTCATAACAAATCCATCTTTTAGATTCATTCCGATGTTTTTCCATAAAGATGGTGAACCATCAGCCGCTTTCATCGCCTCTTTCCAAGCTACTTGCAAGCGGCTTCCACTTATCTGCTCCTCTTCCGCTTTTCTACCCTCAAAATAATCTTCGCTCATAGAACGTAATGGCCATAATCTAACAGTAATAGCGGTTACAACAAAGGTTACGCCAAGTGTCGTCCAGAAATATACATTCCAAATGTCCATCAACCCTAATGTTTTCGCAACCACAATCATAAAAGTGGCTGAAACAGTAGAGAACCCTGTTGCAATAATGGCTGCTTCTTTAATACTATATTTCCCTTCTTTAAAAACTCTGTTGGTAATGAGTAGTCCAATTGAGTAACTACCGACGAAAGAAGCAACAGCATCAATGGCAGATCTTCCAGGTGTTTTCCAAACAGGCTTCATAATCGGCTGCATAAGGACACCAATAAACTCTAACAAACCATAGCCAACTAATAACGCCAAAAACACAGAACCAATTGGAACCAGTAAACCAACAGAAATAACTAACTTCTCGAATAGAAACGGTCCCATACTTGGGTCAAACAACCATGCTGGTCCAAAACCAAATACGATCATGGAAGCTGTAATTAAACCCAATATTTTAAATATTGAGAAAATTTTATTGACAAGATTTTTATTCCACGTCTTTGTATAAAAAGGATAAATGGCTCCAAGTAAAATGACTAGTAAAGCATAGTACGGGATGACTGTCGGTAACGAGGTTTGGATCATTGATACTAGATGATCTAACATGATAGAGGATTTTTCGTTCATGGTGACTGGAATGAAGAACATAAAAACACCAATAGCACTAAAAAGAACAAACTTTAACACATTTGGTACTGACGATTTAGGATTTACGTTAGGATTAATTGAACCATTATTCATTACTGTTGGTTTATCCATTCATTTATACCCCCATTTGATGTGGCGTAACTCATAAACATCGAGTTACGCCGCTATTTGAATTACTCTCTATTTAACAAACCGGTTAAAAAAGTTAAAAACGTATACGTTCCTGCTTTGACCGTTGGTTGTGCTTGATGGTCTTTGGTTGGGTCCAAACAGACGATGTCCATTGCTTTTACTTTCGGTGAAAGAGCAGCTTCATAAACGCCTTCGAACAACTCTTCCGTCCTCATCCCTCCTGGGGTAGAGGCCGGAACCCCTGGTGCAAAACTAATATCCAATACGTCCATGTCAATCGTTACGTAAATTGTATCAACTTTCGCTTCGAGCTCAGCTAATGCCTTTTTGACCGTTTCAACGACACCCATTTTACGTGCTTCTTTTAAAGTAATATAATTAACTTTTTTCTCACGAGCATATTGGATCAATGACTGGCTATTAAAGAAGCCATGTAGACCAATGTTATACACATTCTCTCCCTTAATAGCTCCTTGCTCAATTAAGTTTCTAATAGGAGTACCATTTGTTGGTCCATGATCACTTAAATCGCGTAAATCTAAGTGGGTATCAAACTGTAAAATACCAATTTCTTTTTTGGGATAGATCTCTTTCATTCCACTCACAAGCATAGCGGTTATTGAATGATCTCCACCAATAGCTACAGGAAACGATGTAGGAAAGTGGTTCAATACCTCTTTCATTGTCTCTTTAATATTTCGATGACATTGTGGTATATCAGTGAAGTGCATTTTCACATCACCTATATCTGCCACATTCAAGTCTTTCAAATCTGTTTCATGGTCAATATTATAAGTAGAAAAGCCTTTCCAAGACCTTCTAAAGGCTTCCGGGAACTCAGAAGCCCCAGAAGCACTAATCGAAGAACGTGATAAAGGTACACCGAACATAACTACATCCCAGTTTTTATCCCCTTCATCTAGACCTTGCAATTGCTTGATCCACTCATTTACTTTTACATCCGTACCAGGTACAACTTTTGGCCAAAGAAAGCCTGGAGGAGTTATTGTTGGTAACATAAGCGCCCTCCGTTAACAACCACTCGACCATTTTTAATCACTGTATCCGTATGATTCATTCCATAATGATATTGCATTTGCATGTAATTCAGTACATTTAGAATGACTAGATCAGCACGTTTACCTTCTTCAATACTACCAATCTCTTTCCCACGATTAATGGCATGTGCCGCATTAATCGTTGCAGCAGTTATTGCTTCAGCTGGATTTAAACCCATATGCATACAAGCAAGATTCATCATAAATGGCACCGAGCAAGTCGGAGAGGAACCAGGGTTACAGTCAGTTGAGATGGCTACTGGCACTCCACTATCAATCATTTTTCTACCTTTAGCCGCCTCAGTCATTAAGAAAAATGCTGTACCAGGAAGTAATACACCAATGACTCCTTTGTCAGCCATCATTTCAATTCCTTTGTCAGATGCTCGTAAAAGGTGATCTGCCGAAATAGCTCCTACCTCTGCTGCCAGCTCTGCCCCTTCATAAGGCTCGATTTCGTCAGCGTGAATTTTTGGGGTTAAACCATACTTTTTCCCAGCCTCTAGTAGTTTTCTAGATTGCTCTGGAGTAAACACGCCGTGCTCACAAAAAATATCGTTAAACTCTGCCAGTTTTTCCTCAGCAACCTTAGGTAACATTTCTTCAATGACTAAGTCAATAAATGCATCGGGATTCCCTTTATATTCAGCAGGAACCGCATGTGCGCCCATAAAGGTACTTACCACTTCTATTGGGTGAAGAGCCCCAACCGCCTTGGCTGCCTTTAATTGCTTATACTCTGTCTCCCAATCAAGTCCGTACCCACTTTTTGCTTCAACGGTTGTAACTCCATGTAGTAAAAATCGATCTAGACGAACAAGACTTTGCTCAACCAATTCTTCTTCTGAAGCAGCCCTTGTTCTAGAGGTCGTCGCATGAATGCCTCCACCGTTATTCATGATTTCCATGTACGTAGCACCGTTCAGCCTCATATTGAACTCATTTTCTCTACTACCAGCGTATACAAGATGGGTATGCGGGTCGACTAATCCTGGTAAAACCACTTTTCCAGTAGCATCTACCACTTCTACTCCATCTAAACAATTTTTATATAACTCTAGTAATTCATCAGTCGTTCCTACCGACTTTATTTTCCCGCCCTCGATATAAACGGCTCCATCTTCAATAATGTGCAGATTACTCATTTCTTCCTTAGTTAGTGGTTTTTCCGAACTCCCCGTAAGAGTAATCAATTGATTTGCATGTTTGATTAAAAGTTTTGACACGTTTTCAACTCTCCTTACTCCATCATAGGAATGTTAACGCCTTTTTCCTTCGCTGTTTTAATCGCTAAATCGTAACCAGCATCTACATGGCGAACAATACCCATTCCTGGGTCAGACGTTAGAACTCGCTCTAATCTTGCTTCTGCTTCTTTTGTTCCATCTGCTACAATTACCATCCCTGCATGAAGAGAATAACCCATTCCAACACCGCCACCATGGTGAACAGATACCCAGCTCGCTCCACCAACAGCATTAATTAATGCATTTAAAATTGGCCAATCCGCAACTGCATCACTTCCATCTCTCATTCCCTCTGTCTCACGATTCGGTGAAGCAACAGAACCAGAATCCAAGTGGTCACGACCGATAACAATTGGAGCCTTTAATTCGCCTCTAGCGACCATATCGTTAATGATTTTTCCAAACCTAGCTCTTTCTCCGTAACCTAACCAGCAAATTCGAGAAGGTAGTCCTTGGAATTGAATTTTTTCTTGGGCCATTTTAATCCATTTGCATAAATGCTCATTATCAGCAAATTCACGTAAAATCACTTCGTCCGTTTTATATATATCCTCAGGATCTCCGGATAATGCCACCCAGCGGAATGGGCCTTTTCCTTCACAGAACAATGGACGAATATACGCAGGGACGAATCCAGGGAAATCAAACGCATTTTCAACTCCCTCATCCTTTGCTACTTGGCGGATGTTGTTCCCATAGTCAAATGTAATGGCACCTTTTTGTTGCATTTCAAGCATCGCTTTAACGTGGAGTGCCATACTTGCATTTGATTTCTTCACATATTCAGATGGATTTTCGCTTCTAAGTTTTGCCGCTTCCTCTAAAGAGAACCCTACAGGTACATAGCCATTCAATGGATCATGAGCAGACGTTTGGTCAGTTAGAACGTCAGGAATAAAATTCATTTCAATCATTTTTGGTAAAATCTCAGCAGCGTTTCCTAGAAGTCCAATTGAAAGGGCTTTTCCTTCATGCTTAGCCTCTTGTGCTAAACGAATGGCCTCTTCAATTGTATACACTTTCGTATCTAAATATTTCGTTTCAAGGCGACGGTCAATGCGGTGCTCATCTACGTCAATGGCAATACAAACACCCTCGTTCATTGTAACAGCTAAAGTTTGTGCACCACCCATTCCACCTAAACCAGCAGTAAGGGTGATCGTTTGTTTTAAGGAACCTGAAAAATGTTGTCTAGCAAGTTCTGCAAAAGTTTCGTACGTTCCTTGCACAATTCCTTGAGAACCAATATAAATCCAGCTTCCTGCTGTCATTTGCCCATACATCATGAGACCCTTTTTATCAAGTTCATGGAATGTATCCCAGTTCGCCCATGCAGGCACTAGGTTTGAGTTTGCAATTAACACTTTAGGGGCATCTTTATGAGACTTGAATACAGCTACAGGTTTCCCTGATTGTACAAGTAAAGTTTCATCGTCCTCTAGCTCATGTAAGGTTTTTACAATAGCATCATAGCATTCCCAGTTACGTGCAGCTTTCCCAATCCCCCCATAGACCACTAACTCTTCAGGAATCTCAGCTACCTCTTTATCAAGGTTGTTCATTAACATACGAAGAGCTGCCTCTTGTACCCAACCCTTTGCATGCAATTCACTACCACTATAATTGTTAATTTCTCTTTTGTTATTTGTATCCGCTTTCATAAATTCCCCTCCATTTACTTCATCGTTCTTATATATAAATTGTAACGGAAAAGAATTCAGAATAATTTGTCATTACTATTCATTTTTTTATATTTTTATAAGGTGGAAATTTTGATTATGGTACGGATTTATACTTTCCTTAGTCCATTTATACTTTTATTAGATTAAAAAAAGTCACTTAGAATCACTAAGAGACTTTTCACTGTTTTTATTAAAGATTTTACTGAAGATTCTTATTCAAAAACTCCATTAACCGATCTTGATATTCTTCCTTTGCATAAGTGTAAGCTTCGGTATGTCCAACACCTGGAACAATCCATAGTTCCTTTTCACTTGTAGCTGCCTCAAAAATCTCTATTCCCATCTCTAAAGGGACAAGACGATCTTGATCACCATGAATAACGAACAACGGCAAGGTATTTTTCTTAACTTGCTTGATTGCAGATGCTTCTCCAAATGAATAACCAGCCCTGATTTTAGTAACTATACTTGTTACCTCCATAATAGGAAAAGCGGGCAATTTATATAAATATTTTAATTGATGTGAAAGTTCTTCATGAACAGAAGTGTAACCACTATCGTTTATAATCCCCTTAACCTCTTTAGGTAAGTTTTCACCACTAGTCATTAAAACGGTGGCTCCACCCATAGAAAATCCGTGTAAATAGATATCGGTTGCTTTATATTCATTGATTAATAGATTGATCCAATCTAAATAATCTTTTCTTTCATGCCAACCGTAACCGATATAGTCCCCTTCACTTTCCCCATGTCCACGTGCATGTGGCCTTAAGACATCATAACCTTGTTCCTGGTAAAATTTCGTAATCCCAGGCATATCATTGCCGTTTCCTCTATAACCATGCGCTAATATAACTGCTTTCCCATTAGACTGCTGGTTATTTAAGAAAACCCCTTTTAACTTTAACCCATCATAAGATTCGATTTCTAATGTTTCAAAGGTTTGTTCTCCAAGCCACTTTTCAACTTCTTCCTTCTCCCTCTGTTCATCTACACTGGCATTAGCCGGAACCGAACTTTTTCCACCATATAATTCTACGGACTCTTTACTTCTATTAATAGCAACATTATAAAAATAGTTACCTGCAATGGTTAGCGTTAATAGAACCAAAATTATTAAGCTTGTTAATATGATTAAAATACGTTTTTTCACTCATCTTATCCCCTTCAATCAACCTAATTTCCATTTTTTCTAAATTGGCTAGGTTGAATGTTTAATAGTTTCTGAAAAACTCGATTAAAATACTGTTGGTTTTTATAACCACACATATAGGAAATCTCTTTAATAGACAGGTCCGTTTCTATTAACAATTTTTTTGATTGCTCAATTCTTATGTCATTTAAAATTTGACGAAATGATTTATCCCATTTGTTCATTAATACTGTACTTAAATAGTTAGGGTTGCGTCCTAGTTCGTCTGCTACTTTATCTAGTGTTAATCCGCTGTCCCAATATTTTTTTTCAAGTGTATGAACAATTCGATCAGCTAAATCTAACTTTAATCCTCTATTATTCTTAATAGCTTCAAAAATACTAGATATAAATAAAATGATTTCATCAATAATTCGATAAATAACGGGACTATATAAAATGCTTTGAAAAAGGGTTAAGTATTTCTTTTCATAACGTTCTTCTATTAATTGATAGGTTTTCATATGCCTTCTCATTTGGGCAAGAATACTCGTTAAGCGTATACGGACTAAGCCTGGGTCTGGATAAGGTTCTTTATAGTGAAGGAACTCTTGATACAGCCAAGACTTTACCCCGTCAATGTCAGACTGGTTCAGAAAATGAATCCACATTCTTTGTTCATCTGGTGTTAAAAAAGGATCAATAAACTCCCAGTTCGTCCATTCCTGAGCTTCGATAATTTGCTTAAAACCTAAATAGAAGGTGAGTTCCATTAACTGGTTCACTACAACATATTGTTGATGGAGGTTCCTAGAATATTCACTTTTCGAGTAAATGATAATCGCAAGAGGTTCAATTGAGCGTTCTTGCCAATCACGTAAAAATCGATTACATTCATTTCTCCAAGAAAAGTTCTTTTTATGTTCACTGACTAGCATAATCATATCGCTTAAAATAAATGCTTGTACTTTGTTCTTAAAAGGATAACCTTCTAAGTACGAATATAGGTTTGATAGTTGTTGACTATTCTCCGTTTTCATACCTATTGAAATATAGTTAGCCGCACTTTCCTTACTTTCTAACAATAATTCCTTGTAATGAAGTACGGAGTCGTTAAACGTATCTACAGAAATTGACTCTGTTTTATTTAAACTTTGAAACTGTCTGAATAGCTTTTGAACAGACTTCAATAGTATTTCTGGAGAAATTGGTTTTAATAGTAAGTCCTTTACACCTATATCAATCGCTTTTTTAGCTTGGGCAAAAGTCGCTTCTGTAGTAAGTGCAATAATGGTAGGTTTAATAATCTTAGTTACTCTTACAAAGTCCTCCATATATTGATTGCTGATCATGCCTAATTCAAAAATCAATACATGTGGCTGAAAGTCTTCAATTTTCTTAATTACCTCTCTCTCAGTTCCAACCGTTTTTACAAGACAATTGGGTAGAGAAGAATGCAATAACCATTCCATCCCTTTAGTGTCATACTCGTCTCGATTGGCTACAAGTACTTTGTACATGCTGCCACATCCTTTTTTACTATTATTATGGATGGTACAGTTACCAAATGTAAAGAGGTATTGAATCCCTTCATAAGTAGAAATATATTCAGGGTAAAAAATTTTTTCTTTAAAAATAAACGCCCATAAAGAAATGGCTAGGAATCCCTAACCCATTACCTTAATCAGCGGATCGGCGTAGCTGTTTCTATTTTTTGCTGCCTCCAAGATTCTAAAATCAATGCGATTTCTGCAAGATCTTCTATCGTTTCATCTGCGGCCGCTTTACCCCATTGATTATTTTTAATCCAAATGGTTTTCATGCCAATCGCTTTTGCTGCTTCAATATCATTGATTGGATGGTCCCCAATAAATACACATTCATTTACTGATAGATTCATTTTTTCCAAAGCTCTATGAAATATCTCTGGGTTCGGTTTTTTAACTCCCTCCCATTCAGAAATTAAAATGGCTTCAAAGTATTCTTGTATGTAGAGAGATTTTATATTTTCCATTTGAAATTGACCTATTCCATTAGTGATCATCCCTAAACGAATGGAGTTTTTTCTTAAACCTTCTAACATTCTGGTAAGGTTTGAAAAAGGAATGCAGCTATACCGAAAATATTCATTATAATCAGCCAATAAATGATCAGAAGTTATTTTAGTAATACAAAATTCATTTACTAACTGATCATAAACTTTGTCTTTTCCAACGTAACCATGGCCATCTAGATCAATAAATCTAGAAATATAATTTTCTATAGGAATATGACCTAACTCCTCCAATAAACGCTCATGCTGATAGTGAAGAAAGTCATATAATGAAGATTCACGATCTAACAAAGTCCCATCTAAATCAAAAATAACTCCCTTAACCATACGATCATTCCCCTCAAAAATAAGCATAAATACCTATTCTACAAAGGTTATTCAAAATCCTTCAAATGTTTCGTAAATTACTATTTTAAAATAATCCATTGAACGGAAAATTAAGAAAAAGAAGCCAGCATGCTTAATTAAACATGCTGGCCTCTGACTAATTAATTTTTATTGATAGTTTGACCTGTTGTTGTACCTTTTGTTGGTTCATGACCACCATCATACTGATATTCTTTTTCCCAGAAATCAGCATTCTCGATTCCAACCTTTACTGGATCAAAAACTGGGTCTTTCCCTGCTTTTTTCTGAGTCTCATAGTCTTTAAGAATTTTAAGAGCTGGTTTTGTAAGTAGCAGAATGGCAATGATGTTTAGCCAAGCCATTGCTCCAACCCCAATATCACCTAATCCCCATGCCACATCTGCTGTTTTAACACTTCCGTATAATACCATTCCTAAAATAACAAACTTTAGAACATATTCTGTCCAAACACGTTTAGTCTTTTTATTAATATAAGCAAGGTTTGTCTCTGCCATATAGTAGTAAGCCATGATAGTTGTAAAAGCAAAGAATAATAATGCTAACGCTACAAATGGAGCTCCGAAACCTGGAATTTCAGCCTCGATAGCCGCTTGAGTATACCCTGGACCTGGCTTCATTTCACCAAGTGTTGTCTTGATTGGCTCTCCGTTTTCTGGAGTAACATTATACATTCCTGTGATTAAGATCATGAATGCTGTAGCTGAACAAATGAATAGTGTGTCAATATAGACTGAGAAAGCTTGAACAATCCCTTGTTTAGCTGGGTGAGAAACCTCAGCAGCTGCAGCAGCATGTGGTGCAGTACCTTGACCAGCTTCGTTTGAATAAATACCGCGCTTTACACCCCAAGCAATCGCAGCACCTAAAATACCACCAAATGCAGCATCTTGACCAAATGCACTTGAGAAGATTAGAGCCATAATATCAGGTAATTGAGAAATATTCATGAAAATAATGATAAGAGCTACTAAAATATAACCAACTGCCATAAATGGTACAACAAATTCAGCAACACGAGCAATACGTTTAACACCACCAAAGATAATAACCGCAAGTACAGCCACGATTACTGAACCAGTAATCCATGGTGATATACCGAAAGCGTTATCCATACCAGATGCAATACTGTTTGCTTGAACACCAGGTAATAAAGCACCTGTTGCAAGTACGGTTACTGCAGCAAATAATACCGCATACCATTTAATTTTGAGTCCCTTTTCAATGTAATAAGCTGGGCCCCCACGGAATTGCCCATCTTGTTTTTCTTTCCATACTTGACCTAAAGCTGCCTCAACGAATGCAGATCCAGCACCTAAGAATGCGATTAACCACATCCAGAATACTGCACCTGGTCCACCGTAAGCAATCGCAGTAGCAACACCAGCGATGTTCCCTGTTCCTACCCTTCCTGATAAAGCAAGTGATAAAGCTTGGAAGGAAGAAATACCAGCTTCAGAAGTATTTCTTTGAAACATCAGTTTCCCAATATCTTTCATATGTCTGATCTGTAAAAATCTAGTTGCAAGAGTGAAAAATAATCCTGTACCTAAGCATAAATAGATAAGTGCTGGACTCCAAATATAATTATTAATCCAGTTTACAATCTCTAGCAGAAAAATTCCCCCTTACTTTTTTTCTTATTATAAATTAGACTCGTCACAAAATAAACAAATTTTTATTATTTTTCTAATTTTTTGAATTCTTTCGATTAACTAAATTCATATTTATCATAAGAAGAAAGGCATGATTCCTCGGAATCATGCCTCATACATACATTTAATTTACACTTTAAACTTTCCAACTAATTTCTCTAATTCGTCTGCCATTCGAGCTAAACTTTCAGCCGATGAAGTAATCTCCTCCAAAGAAGCAAGTTGCTCTTCTGAAGATGCAGCAACATTTTGTGAAGCTTCTGAAGAGTCCTTTGATATTTGGGATAATCCTTCAAAAGAGAGAGTAATGGTCTCCGTACCTTTTGATATATGTTCTGTTGATGTTGATACTTCTCGGATTTGCTCTGACACTTTTTCGATGGAATGTAAAATTCTATTGAAGGCAAAACTGGCCTCATTTACAACTTCCATCCCCTTGGTTACTTCCTCCATCCCTTGCTTTGTACTTTCGACAGCATATAAGGTATTGGTTTGGATTTTTTGAATAATAGTGTTTATTTTTCCAGTAGAATCTTTTGATTGTTCAGCCAGATTTCGAACTTCATTAGCTACGACTGCAAAGCCTTTGCCCGCTTCTCCTGCTCGAGCTGCTTCAATAGCAGCATTTAAAGCTAGTAGATTCGTTTGCTCGGCTAAACTAGTAATCACGTCTACTATTTGGCCAACTTCTGTAGATAATTCACCAAGTTCACGAACCTTTAATCCTGCTTGTTCTACTGTCACTTGGATTGTGTCCATTTGATTGATTGTTCTAATGACCGCTTCATTCCCCTCTTGTGCCTCCTTCGTTGTTTGCACAGCGGATTCAGACACTCCTAGTGATGATTGAGCAATCTTTTTAATACCCAGGGACATCTCACTGACATCATGAAGACTTTTCTCCATTCCTATCACTTGTTTATCTGCACCTGTAGCCACTTCCTGAATAGACATCGTAATTTGATTCGTCGCACTTGTATTTTGCTCAGCACTAGAAGATAACTGTTCAGCGGAAGAAGCTACCTCTACAACCGTTTGTTGTACTTGTCTAATAAGGGACTGAATATTTTCTATCATTCTATTAAAAGCAGTTGAAAGATGAGCAAATTCATCTTTCCCTTTAATGTTTAGTCTTGCCGTTAGGTCACCTTCACTTGTTGAAAGTTCCTCTAACTTCCTAACAACTTCATTTAATGGCTTCGTAATCAATCTCGCAATCATTAAAGCGATAACAATGCCTAGTAAAATTGAAGCGATGACTACTATTAAACTAATCATAGAGCTAGTATCAATCATTTTACTATCTTCTTGAACTTTAGTATCCATGATATCTTGTTGAACCTGTTTTAGTTCTTCTATTTTTTTAGAAAAATCCCCTTTAATCTTCGAATACTCACCCTTATAAACGGTTATGGTTAAGGTTTGGTCCTTTCCAGCTAATTCAAGCATGCTTGTTTCTAAAT
The DNA here is from genome assembly GCF_034427655.1 of Robertmurraya mangrovi. Lineage (NCBI taxonomy): Bacteria > Bacillati > Bacillota > Bacilli > Caryophanales > Bacillaceae > Robertmurraya > Robertmurraya mangrovi. The sequence continues at coordinate 20,867 of NZ_JAXOFX010000003.1, read as the reverse complement.
CAATCAGTCGTTCATTATGTGAATCTAATTCATTAAAAATAGCAATAGCACGTTCATCTTGAATGAGTGCTTTCATTTCTTGCATCTGTTTTCCTAGCTGTTCTGCTACTTGGTTATATGTATTTAATTCTTCTTGATTGTCTGGTTGGATGATGATTCCTTTAATGGAACTTGCTAGTATTAAGTCATTTCTTTGGATTTCTTGAGCTAAGTTGTACTTATACACTTCTTTTTCAGTAAAAGATTTGTAGGATTTACCCACATTTTGCATTGAAAAATAGACAAGTATAAATCCTATCAAACTGACTAGTAATACGGAACCAAAACCTAATAGTAATTTCTGTTTAATTTTCATGATGTACTCTCCCTAAATCTAGTATATACAGACTATATCGGTGAACTTTCCATTGAATTTCAGTGGTTAATTATTCCATTGCAAGTTAAAAAAGGAACAGACTCATTCTAGTCCATTCCTCTTATGTGAAGTTTATATATTTGCTTGAGACTCAGTAAATTTTCTTTTCTGTATGAATATTAATCTAGAAGACAATCCGATCCCCGCTGCTAATAACCCTATTGTCAAGCCGATCCAATATCCTGGAGCCCCGAGCTTTGTATAATGAGCTAGTATATAACCAACAGGCAAACAAATGAGCCAATAAGCAATCAATGTCATGATAAAAGCAATATTTACATCCTTATACCCTCTTAAAGCAGCTAAGGCTGTCGCCTGTATCGCATCTGAAATTTGGAAAAACAATGCATAGATTAGGAAAGTCCCTGTTAGGTGGATTACAGCTGCCTCATTAGAATATAGTCCAGCAACCTCATTGCGGAATAATACTACAATTAAACCGGTAACTAAGGCAATGATGATAGCTAGATTAATTCCTAACCAACTATACGTACGAGCATCTTTAAACCTTTTAGCCCCCACTTCATATCCAACTAAAACAGTAAGTGCCATAGAGATACTAATAGGAATCATATATAAGAATGAAACAATATTAAGAGCTGTTTGATAGGCAGCAATGGTGGTAATCGTAAATTTACTTATTAATACCGTTACAACCGCGAACATACTTGTTTCAAAGAAAATAGATAATCCCATTGGCACGCCAATTTTTAAAATCTCCGTACTTTCTTTTAAAGAAAATCTCTTAAAATCTGAAAATGCAATAAAGGAGGAAAATGGCTCTTTTGTTTTTATAATAAATAGAGTCATGCCTAAAATAAACCAATAGGTGAAGGATGTAGCATATCCTCCCCCAGCTCCTCCTAGTTCAGGAAAGCCCCAGTTTCCGAATATTAAACAATAGTTAAAAAATAAGTTCACAGGAAGAGCAACGATTAAAATGACCATAACTACTCTGGTTTTACCTAGCGCATAAATGAAAGACCTTAACACATTAAATAAAAATAAAGGAACAATACCAAAACTTAATCCAATTAAGTAATCATAAGCAGTGTTTTCTACACTTGGGTGTAGGTTCATATAATCCAAAATAGGTTTAATCACAATTGATCCAATAAGAACTACTATGATCCCAATGAATAAACCTAGATAAACCCCATGGGAAACAACTGAAGATACTTCCTTCTCCCTTTTTTCACCAAATCTCTGCGCTGCAATTGGAGAAACAGCTAGTAAAATACCACTTAACCCCGTAAAGACAGGATTCCAAATAGCCGACCCGATAGCTACCCCTGCTAAATCAGAAGCGTTATATCTACCAGACATAATGGTTGTAAACAATACCATCGAAAACATTCCAAGCTGTGTAATAAGGATAGGTATGATTAGAACCATGATAAGCTTAATTTTCTCCTTTAATGAAAAGGTTTGTTTCATAAAAATACTCCTTTAGGTCTTTCCACAATGATAATACTGACCATAGTGTCCTTTTTGTTCGCCTCAGGCACTTCAATAAGCCTTGGATAATATTAACAGAAAATGGAATACCTAGCTACTATATCGTCTTACATTTAATTTAATTTTACCAATCAACTATAGAAAGTTTATAAAATCAATAGAAGAGCACCAGTCGATGCTCTTCAAAATATATTTTATTCCTCGTTCTTTTTGCTTTTTCCTTTTACAAAACGATAAGCTAGATAGGCTATGTACAAAGGTGTTGCAATATAGATTAAGTAAGGAAACTGACCGTATGTTCCTCGGTATATTACATAAAGCAAACATCCTAAAAAGATCGTAACAATAGTACCGTACTTCGGAAGGGGAATTTCTTTAAAGCTCGGAATTCTAATTCTGCTAACCATTAAGAAACATAAGGCGGTAAATACGACGGTTGTAATGATATTAGGAATTCTATCCCCAAATAGAGTTAATAAAGCAAGTATCCCTCCGGCTGCGGTTATCGGAACACCAATAAAGTAATTTAAAGAAGTTTTATCTGTGCTAATATTAAATCTCGCTAATCGATAAGCACCGAAAAGTGGAAACAAACCTGCAACTGCAAATCCTAAAATATCGAATTGATAAAAATATGTATAATACACTAAAAAAGAAGGAGCTACTCCAAATGTTACGATATCTGCTAGTGAGTCTAACTCTTTACCTAAAGAGCTATCCGCCTTTAACATTCTAGCAAGTCTACCGTCCATACTGTCTAACATCATACCTATTAAAATTAAAATAGCTGCATTTTTGTATTGTCCATCTGCAGCAAAACCAATGGATAGAAAACCACAATATAGATTCCCTAAAGTAAACATATTAGGGATGGATTTAATAAATCTTACTCGCAATCGCACTAAATGAATCACACTCCTTGAACTTCATCTAAATATGTTCTGAACAAAACAATCATCATAACATTATAGCACTTTTTGATATAAGAATCGAATCCTCTTTTAAGCCAGATTAGTTATTTTTATCTGTTAAACGTTGAATAATCATAGCCAATAATAAAGTTCTCTCAGTCAACGTAGGCAATTCCAAATACTCATTTTCACTATGTGCATCTCCACCAACCGGTCCTAAGCCATCAATGGTTGCTACTCCTAAAGCTGACGTAAAAGAGGCATCTGATCCACCACCTGTAGAAGTGTCGTCAATCTCGACTCCTATTTCATTTCCGATATCTTGAATCACACGAAGTAGGGCACGAGTTTTTTTATTTTTCTCCATTGGTGGCCGATTTATTTCACCTTCTAAAGAAACCTTTGTTCCTTTTACATCCGTGGAAGAGCAAATTTCTTCGAGTTTTTCCTCCAGTATATCTGCTTGCTCCATTTCAGAGATTCTTATATCTATTTGAGCTTCAGCATGGTCTGAAACCGTATTAGCTGAGGAGCCTCCTTCAATTAAGCCTACATTCACGCTAATTCCTTTTTCGTGATCGGATAAATCGTATAGTTGAATGATTTTATGAGCTAATTCCTCAATGGCACTCCTCCCCTTCTCTGGGTCAATGCCTGAATGAGCCGCTTTTCCTTCAACTACTAAAGTATAATTCCCTTTTCCCCTTCTGGCAGTAACTAGAGAGCCATCTTTTCGAGCAGGCTCCATCACAAGGGCATATTTTTTCCCTTTTGCTTCATTTTCAATAAGTGAACGAGAGGTCGGGGACCCAATTTCCTCATCACTGTTAAGGACAATTTTAATATTTTTATACCCATTTAAATTTTCCTGTATAAGTGCTTTGATGGCATATAACAGTGTTACTTGACTTGCTTTCATATCAATGACGCCAGGACCATACGCTCTGTTACCTTCCATTCGAAAAGGTCTTTCTAACGCTGTACCTTCTGGAAAAACCGTATCCATATGAGCAAGGATAATAATCTGAGGTTCTACTGCTTCTTGATGCTGAATAACTAAATGATTCCCAAGTTCCTCTTGTTTGTGATAGGTGACGTTAAAACCTAGTTCCTCGTAAGATTCCGCTAAAATACTACCAATTAAGTCCACACCAGACTTTATATAGGAACCACTATCTATGTTCACAAGTTTTTCTAATAAATTGATCATTTCTTGTTCTTGATTTTGCAAAAATGAATCCATACTACCTTTCCTCTTTCCTTGTCGCTATCTCTATATTAGATTTTATCAGATTAGAGTAAATCTTGTAAGAGTTCCCCTTTTCATATTATTACTCTGTAGCTTCTTTTTTTAGGCATAACATTATGAGGCTTCCCCTATCAATGAAATGATGCATCTAAAAAAAAGAAAAGCTGACTCGAAAAAGTTGATTTACAACCTTGAGACAGCCTAGAGTCTATTATCTTTATACAGTCATTTACTTATGAATACCATCTAATATAAACGGCTAGGGCAACTAGGGATAACCCAATGGTAACTACATAAATTAGAGTTAAATTTATCGTATTTTTCTTTGATGATTTTCTATATTCCCGGTCACTCTTTCCTGCTAACCAAAGTGTAAATATGGCTGAAAGTATGAAAATTACAATGACAGAAATAATGGCAACAGTCATGATCCACCTCTGTATTCTCTAGTATCTCTTATAGGATAACATATTCAGAAGGGTATACAGGGAACTAAATATTAATTTTCTTAGCAATAGAGAATTTTACCTTTAATACAGCTGAATGTCACAATATTATTTCCAAATTGTTCAAACTATTTCTTTTATAGAATGGGGGACCTTTGGCTAAACATGTTTTGAAATTCTTGAACGGGTAGTGGTTTGCTTATTAAGTAGCCTTGAATTTCATCACAGCCTAAACTTCTTAAAATTTCCAAAGCCTCATATGTTTCAATTCCTTCTGCTACCACTTTTAGCTTTAACTCTTGGGCAAGAGACATAATCGCTTTTACTATAGCAACATTTTCCCTATTTTGAGAAACCTCCTGAATAAAACTACGGTCAATTTTAAGGGAACTGATCGGAAACTTTCTTAAGTAATTTAAAGAAGAGTAACCGGTTCCAAAATCATCTATTGAAACTGAGACTCCGAGTGTTCTTAATTTTTCTAAGCAAACGATACATTCTTCAGTATTTTCAATAATACTATTTTCCGTTATCTCTATTTCTAATAAACTAGGATTTAAGCCTGTCTCTTTTAACACTTTTTCAACGATATAATAAAAATTTGGGATACGAAAGTGTAGTGGTGAAATATTTACAGCAATGGAAACTGGATTATCCGGATCCAATAGAAACCACTCTTTACTTTGTTGACATGCTTTCTCTAACACCCATTCATCTATTTGGATGATAAATCCAGTCTCTTCAGCAATAGGAATAAATTTATCTGGAGGTACCATGCCTAGTACCGGATTATTCCATCTTAATAATGCTTCAACCCCATTTATTCGATTGGAGAAAAGATTTAGCTTCGGTTGAAAGTATAACTCAAATTCGTTATTTTCAATGGCCTTTCTAAGATAATGCTCAATTTGGAGTTTTTCATCCTCATTTTTGCTCATTCCTGTTTCATACCATTTAAAAATGTTTCTTCCTTTTTGCTTAGCGATATTCATCGCTAAATCGGCATTTTTCAATAATTGGTCTGAGTTTTCACCGTGATTAGGATACATACAGATACCGATGCTTGAGGAAGTAACGACATCCATAGAGTTACTTAGGCTAAACGCATGACTAAATATAGATACTATATTTTTAGCTTTATCTGAGATAAACGACGGATTCAGTACATTTCGGAAAACAATGATAAAGTCGTCACCCGAAAATTTGTAAATTTCACCTTCTGTACCTATTGATTCTTGCAGCCTGACTGAAACGGCTCTTAAAAGACTATCTCCAACATTATGACCAAATGCATCGTTAATTTTTTTAAATTGGTTTAAGTCGAGGTAAAGCAAGGCAAATTTTTGCCCATTCTCATTTGATTTAACGATTAGTTCATGGATGTCTTCATTAAACTTTCTTCTATTCGGTAGATTGGTTAAAATATCGTGATAAGCCAGAAACTTAATTTCCTCTTGAGCCTGGTGAAGCTCAGTAATATCGTTCGTACATCCAATAATTTCATGAACTTCTCCATCACGGTAAACGGGAGAAAGATGAGTTAATAGCTGTCTATTGTTAAATCTATAGGAATAACTTTCTGGTTGACCCAAAAAGGCACTTTTAAACTTTTGATCTAGTAGAGTACTAATGTCTGTCGAAAATATATCTTTTGGTAATTTATTCTCCAATGTTTCATTATTTAAACCAAGTTGGTTTGCTAACTTCCCTGCTACTTGTTTATAAACAAACTGGCCCTCTTGATTAATAATGACTTTATAAATTAAACTATTCATTGAATTTACAACTTGTGTAAAGTCATTTTGTAGTGCTGTTACCAACTCTTCCTGCGCCTGTTTTCCCTCAGTAATGTCTGTACGAAGTGAGATGTAGCTGCTAGGCTTACCATCTTCCCCTTTTACCGGAACAATCGTCGTTTTTACCCAATAAAAGGTTCCATCTTTCTTTTTATTTTTGATCTCACCTTCCCAAACATTCCCTTTACTTATTTCACTCCACATTTGTTTAAAAAAGGATTTATCATGGTATCCAGAATTTAGTATTCGATGGTTTTTCCCAATGAGTTCTGAACGTTCATAATTTGAAATTTCACAAAATTTATCGTTTGCATAAAGGATATCGCCACGTGTATTTGTTGCAGCAATAATAATGGATGTATCAATAGCCTGTTTCAAATTCGCAAAACTTTTTAGTACACTTATCAATTCATCCTTTTGGCTTCCTTGCAACTCTCCAATTTGGTCCATCAAAGAGTCTATTGAAGCATCCACGTGGAACATTTCTATAACATTATCCATTTATTCAACCCCTATATCAGCCAAAAAGCTCTTTCTACGTTGTACACTTTGTGAGTATTGTAATTCATGTCAAAATTTGACCTTTTATTTCTGTTATATAGTTTGTTTTTATCATTTTATGTCGAATAAATCAAGACTATTAGCACTTTACAACATTATTACATTCTTTATTTATAGGTAATTTGTAACAAAATTTTCATAAATTAACCATAACTTCTAAAACAAAAAACAGACCCAATGGATCTGTTTTTGTACAAACATAATATTTAACTAAAATCTTCACCCGTCTTTTTCTTTTCTGGGGTAGCTTTTCTAATCCCATCATCATCTTCCTGATTATCCCTTACTACTTTTTGAAGAACAAAAGAAGACATTATTAAAAATAATGAACAGACAGAATAATAACCTTTTTCAACTAAAGGGGCATCCATATTATAAATCCCCACGAATGTAAATCCACATGCTAAAGCAAAGCTAGCCCATGCTAAAAAAGTAAAGGCTGGTGTATTCCTACGACGCATGTTTTCTACCTCCTAAAAAGTAAAGATACAATAACAATACAATTATATTACTTTATTAGGACATTTTTCCATAATAATTTACACTACGTCTTACTAGTCTTTATTCATTCGAAACCGTTATTTTATCTACTCTGAAGGATTCTAGGACCTTTCTGTTAACTTCATAGCCTATTCCTGGTTTTTCTGGAACATGGATGATTCCATTTTCTACTGTAACAGCTGGCTCAATAATATCTTGGTCCCAATATCTTTCCGAAGCGGCCGTATCCCCTGGTAACGTAAATTGATCTAAGGAGGTTAGTGCTATATTATGAGCTCTTCCAACTCCCGCCTCGAGCATGCCTCCACACCAAACGTCAACCCCTTGCAGTTTGCAGTAATCATGAATCTTTTTTGACTCAGTTAAACCGCCTACACGACCGATTTTCACATTAATAATTTTACAACTTCCCAGTTCAATTGCCCGTCTAGCATCATCAAACGAGTTAATGCTTTCATCCAAGCAAATCGGAGTTTCGATAGCTGCCTGAAGCTTTGCATGATCAACAATATCATCGTGACCTAATGGCTGCTCAATCATCATTAAATTCAAATCATCGAGCTTTTTCAAATGGTGTATATCTTCTAAAGTGTATGCTGAATTTGCATCTGCCATAAGTTGAATCGTGGGAAATTCTCTTCTTACTTCTTTAAGTACCTCTACGTCCCATCCTGGCTTGATTTTTATTTTCATTCGCTTATAACCTTCCAGAACGTATCGCTCGACCACTTGAAGTAAGCTTCTAACTGACGGTTGAATTCCTATACTTATACCTACATCTATTTGACTTCTAGTTCCGCCTAAAACCTTCGCTAAGGACCATCCTTTCCTTTTAGCATATAAATCCCACACAGCCCCTTCTAAGGCTGATTTAGCCATTGGATTCCGGCGAATGATTTGAAAACGTTTAGAAACTTCATCGGGATGCTCAATAGGTTCTTTTAATAATAATGGAATTAAAAAGTCAACCATCATATGTTCGTTAGTTTTAACCGTTTCCTCTGTATACCAGGGACTTGAAAAAGCTACCGATTCCCCGAAACCAGTGAAACCATCCTTATCAATCATTTCGACAATAAAAAACTCCTTATCTTGAAAGGTACCAAAACTAGTTTCAAAAGGGTCTTTTAAACTCATAACTAACTTATGTAAAATGATTTTGTCAATCGTTATAGGATTTGCTGACATAATTTCCTCCTGGCAATAAACGTTTTCTACTTATTGTGAATGTAACAGAATCTGGTTTAAATATGAAGGGATAATGAAAAACTCAAGTGCCTTAACAAAGTAAAAAGGACACCCATAAAAGTGTCCTTTGCACTATTCAACTTTTATTTTTTCAGAAATTGCATATTTTTTTCCCTCTTTAGGTGTCATCCAGAGTGTTAATTCATATTCACCTGGTTCAAGATTTAATCTACTTAAATCAATCTCGTATTGTAAACTTTGATCAGGTCCGAGCTTTTCCTCCCCTAAAGCTTGTAAAAAAGCAACGGCACTAGAAAATAAGAATACATCTTCTCCTTTATCATTCTTCACTAAAAAATCATATCTTTGTGAACTAGTAAATTCTAAAGTTAATTCTTCTTCTGATTGATTTTTAACTTCATATTGATACTTTAGAGGTTCTATTTGCTTAAGGCTTTGAGTCACTTCATTTGAAGTAACTTCTCCTGCATTTGTATTAGTCACTTGTTCAGCATCTTTCATAGAAGTACCACATCCTGTAATAAATATCGTTATTAATAAACCAAACCAAATTTTTTTCATATTTTAAACACCTTCACTTTTATTATGATGTGTAATTTTACATATTCTCATAATAATAGTCGAAAAAAGAGAGGGTTTCGTTACAGATACTCATTACCTATTTTTGGTACTCTTAAGGTTTTGTCTCATTAATAATATAATCTGCTAAGCGCTCACGATCGTAATCCGTTAGTTTTATAACCGGCATCCCCCCAGGAGGATTAACCATAATATCAATCAACTGTTCCTTCGTATACTTATGTGCATGACTTAGTGATAAATTGATTGATGTATCAGAAGGTTTACCATGACAAGTAATACAGCTTTTTTTATAAAGTTCGGGCTCCGTTAAATGAACTTGATCAACGGGCTCTTTTTTTGAACAAGCCGTTAATAATAATATTAAAAAAGGAATCATGATGATCTTCCCCATGCTTTCACCTCTAGTTGGTTTCTATATTTTCTATGATACAATGTGAAGCTGCTTTTTTATGTGAAAGGTTCATGAACTTAGAACGGTTTGTTAATAAGTTTGTAACATTTAATCAGTTGAAATAGGTAAATTTCTATTTAGTGTTCTATTTAATGAAAAAATGCGTGCGGCTGTAAAAAGCCTACACGCATTTCTTCATTTTAAATTACTTACCGCCAGAGAATGTGATTCCCTTTGTGAAATAGCGGTTAAAGAATGCATAAATGATTAGTACTGGCATGGTAAATACCATTGATGCTGCCATGATATAGTTCCAATAACTAATGAATTGTCCTTTAAAGGAGTTCAATCCTAATGGTAATGTGAACATTTCTGGGCTCGACATAATAATCAATGGTCGCATGAAATCATTCCATAAGCCCATGAAAACGAATATAGCTTGAGCGGCTAGTGCTGGACGAGCTAGTGGTAAGACAACTTTAAAGAAAGTACCAATTCGGCTCAGTCCATCAATTTCAGCAGCTTCTTCTAACTCTTTCGGGAAGTTGATGAAAAACTGTCGCATCATAAAGATAAAGGTTGCATTAATCATCGATGGAACAATCATCCCTTGATATGAGTTCAGCCAACCTAGTTCTTTAAGAATTAGATAGTTAGGGATCATTGTAACCTGAGCTGGTATCATAAGGATTGCTAAAATGAGAATAAATAGTGATTTTTTCCCTGGAAAAGTTAATCTTGCTAAAGCATATCCAGCCATAGAGTTAAATAATAAGTTTAGAGCAGTAGCTGTAATGGCTATGAATGCACTATTAAATAGCCATCTAGGAAATAGATCTTGTCTAACAAAGATTTCTATATAGTTATCTAATGTAAAGTTTTTCGGTATAAAATTCATGGAACCACTTACGATTTCTTCTAACGTCTTAAAGGAAGATGAAATTGCCCATAAAAAGGGAACCATTGTTACAATTGCGTAAGTGACTAGGATTGCATAGAGAAATCCTTTTCCTAAGCCTATTTTCTTTTTCAAGCCTATCCCTCCCTAGTACAATGATTCTTCTTTTGAGAATTTTCGTTGAATTAATGTTGCGATTAGAATGATGATAGCTAAGGCAAATGCCAATGCTGCTACATATCCCATTGTTCCCATATTCTTAAATGCATATTGGTAAATGAGTAATACAACTGTTAACGTTGAATTGTTTGGACCACCAGATCCACCTGAGAAAATATATGATTGATCAAATAGTTGGAATGTACCGATTAAGCCCATGATTACAACGAATGAAGTTACTGGTCTCAAATTCGGAACTGTGATAAAGAAGAACTTTTGAATGGCATTTGCCCCATCCAGTTCTGCTGCTTCATAAAGCGATTCTGGTATATCTTGAAGTGCAGCTAAATAAATAACCATGAAAAATGGTGCTGTTGACCAGATATTCATAATCATAATTGCATTAAGAGCTACGGCAGGGTCACCAATCCAGTTGTAAGTTGGTAAACCAATCGTTGCAAGAATATGATTCACTAACCCATTTTGGTTGTACATCCACATAAAGATAAGCGTTAGTACAGCTGATGATGTTAATGTTGGTAAAAAGTATACAATCCTAAAGAATTTTTGTCCTTTCAACCCTGCGTTTAAGGAAGCCGCAAGTATTAAAGCTAACATCGTTTGTGCTGGTACGACGATAACCACATATTTTAAAGTGTTCCATAAAGCAATTTGTGCACGTTGATCATCTGCAATCCTAAGGAAATTATCCATTCCTACAAAATCAAAGGATACATTCCCTAACAACTGAACCTTATGAAAAGATAGAAAGATTGCATAAAGGATCGGTCCGATAACGAATAAGCCTAAAACAAAAATAGTCGGGGACATGAAGAAGTATCCTTGTCCGGTTTCTTTTAGTTTCTTTTTGTTATAGCTCTGCCTCATTTTTTCTCCACTTCCTTTTAAGTAGTGCTAATCATTTTATATATTTTTCATTACAGGCTAATTAAGAACATAAGTTGAATCCTACATTTATTAGATTCTTTTTAATGACGTAAATACTTACTAGATTACCGTGTTGTCTAGCTGACTAACCTACATCAGCAAAAAGAGAATAATAAATGGGACCTGAGAGAGGAGAACCCCCTCTCAAATCCAAATTTACAAAAGACTATTTTGCTTCAATTTCTTTGTTTGCTTGTTTTTGCGCTTCTTCAAGAGCTTCTTTTAATGGACGCTCGCCTAAGAATGCACTGATAAATTGGTTGTTAAAGTTGTTCATGATGATTGGTAAGTTTGTGCCTTCTGACCAAACTGTAGAGTAAGAAGCACCTGCAACGATTGGAGCACGTAATTCATCTTTATCCCAACCTAATTCAGCAGCAACTGATTTACGAGTTGGTAACGCAAAGCCCTTAGACGTCCAGATTTTCATACCTTCTTTACCTGTTAAGAATGAAATTAGCTCCCAAGCCGCTTCTTTCTTTTCAGACTGTGCATTCATTACATAAGAAACTGTGTATGCCATTGTTCCTTTTGTACCGTTGATTGTTGGAAGTTCAGCAGTACCAAATTCGATTCCTGGGAATGTGTCTTGTAGATACGGAATTGCCCAGTTACCTTCAATAACCATTGCTGCTTTCCCTTGACCGAACATTTCTCCACCCCAGCCTGCTCCAACCTCATTTGGTTGTGCTGACGTTTTATCATTTAGACGTTGATCAATGATTGGTTGAAGTGCATCTACTACTGACTGATCAGCAAAATTTGCTTTGTTATCTTTTACAATCTCCCCACCTGCAGACTCACCGATGTAGTACATACGTGCAAGCTCAGGAGCAACACCGAAACCGTAAACATCTTTTCCTTTTGTTAATGCTTTCGATACTTCACGTAATTCATCCCAAGTCTTCGGAACTTCTACACCTGCTTCTTCAAACATTTTTTTGTTATAGAATAATGCTAGTGTTGAAAAATCTTTAGGGAAACCATAAGTTTTTCCATCTTCACCTTTAAATGCATCTACTAGAGGCTGTTCAAAATCATTCACATCAAACTCATCTGTTACAAACTCATCTAGTGGCTGTAAAGATCCAGTTTCAATTAATGCAGGTGCTTCAAATGCGTCTAAGTAGAATACATCTGGAGCTTCTCCACCAATTAAGCGAGTTTTAATAACATCCATATATTGATCAGAGATTACTTCGTATTTAACTTTAATGTTAGGATGAGTTGCTTCAAATTCAGCAAGCGTTTCTTCTAGTAACTCTTGCTCAGACGGGTTACCGCCCCATCCCGCTAATCTGATTTCTACTTTTTCTCCAGTTGCCTTGTCTCCGCTATCTTTTGGTTTTGCCGCATCGTCACCAACGCTACAACCAGCTAATATACTTCCGAATAACATTGTTGACATTCCTAAAGTAGCTAATAATTTTTTAGCTTTCATTTCTATACCCCTCTCAATATTTTAGTTTTATCTATCTGAAGGAGGATGTTTTCCTCCTATAGACCATTGGTTAGGAAATAACTTTAAAACCTGTTGTATTTTCATCGATGGAAATGATTTGTTCACCATTCTTACGTGAAATCGTTACCGATAGAATTCCCTTTCCAATTGCAATGTTCTTTACTTTAAGAACATTCATTTTATCTAATAAAACTGGATTCAAATGAATTTCTTTATTCAAGCTGTCTGGGAACAAACCTAATAATGTTTGGATAAAGACTAGAGGTGTACCAGCAGCCCATGCTTGCGGTGAACAAGCAACAGGATATTTGACTGCTTTCCCAATGGACTCTTCATAACCACAGAAAAGCTCAGGTAGACGGTCATATTCAAAATGTGCTCCAGACTTAATCAAGCCGTTAATAACAATATTCGCTTCTTTTTGACGACCCGTTTTACTCATTCCTAGTAAAATCATGCTGTTATCATGCGGCCAAATACTTCCGTTATGGTAACTCATTGGATTGTATCCAGCTTCTTCTGATCCCATTGTTCTAATACCAAACCCTGAGAACATTTTTGGGCTAATCAGCATGTTCGTAACTGCATCCACTTTATCCTCATCTAGCATTTCAGAGAATAGAACATGCCCCGCGTTAGAAGTAATCGTACCAACTTGTTTCTTATGCTCATCTAATGCCGTTGCGTAATATTGAACATCATCCATCCAAAACTCATTATCAAAGCGTTCTTTCAAGGCCTGTGCTTCTTGGCGAAGTTGATTTGCTCTCTCATCTGATATATTTAAAGAACTAAAAATATCTGCGATTCCCATTTTGGCTTGGTATACATATCCTTGTACTTCAGATAGTGCAATTGGAGTCTTTGCATAGTCTCCATTACGATGAACCATTGAATCACCAGAGTCTTTCCAACCTTGATTTGCAATTCCTTTACTAGATTCCTGGTGATACTCAACAAATAGGTCTCCATCGCGATCTCCGTATTGATCAATCCAGCTTAATGCCTGATCAATATTTTCTTTCAGGTGAAGAACAATTTCTTTGTCTCCTGTCCATTTCACATACTCAGTTAATAAAATTAAGAATAATGGAGTAGCATCAATGGTTCCGTAATATGGAGTAAAAGGAATTTGTCCCGTCGTAGCTAACTCTCCAAATCGGATTTCATGCATAATTTTACCTGGCTGCTCATCTCTCCATGGGTCTACATTTTTACCTTGCTTACTAGCCATAGTTAACAAAGTACCTTTTGCAACACTTGGATTAAACGCTAGCATTTGAAGAGCAGCAATTAGGCTATCGCGGCCAAATGGAACTCCAAACCAAGGTAACCCAGCGACAGGAAACTGACCATAGCCTAAATCAGTAAGCAATACTCTTAAGTCGCCAATTCCTCTATCTACTAAGCGTTGTAATGGTGCATAATCCGTTTCTACCGATGTGATTTTACTTTCCCACTCTTTGTATGACTCCATTAAATCTTGTTTGGCAGCTTCAAGGTTTTGAATTTCTTTCTTTCGCTCGTTCCCTGTTTTCGGTTCAATCATTAATGTGACGCTTTGTTCCTCCAAATGAGTAAGGCTAAAGTCAAATGTTACATTTCCTTCTTCACTTACATTCTTAGCAGTACGATCCCACTTAATGGTAGTTGAACGCTCTATATCATCTGCACCAAGATAGTTAAAAGTTAATGACTGGTCCGTAACTTGCTGACCTGTTCTCTCACCAATTTTCCCAGACTGGAAACCACGAACAATAAACATATCTGCAAAGTCTACATCCATGTGAACGCTTACATTGAAGCTAATCGGTTTTGGAAAATAGTTTTTCACCTTAATGGTCTCGTACAAGACGTCGTTACTAATAAATCTTGTACGGTCTATTTCAACTGACTCTCTCCACAGTATCAACTCTCCGTCTTTTTCCATATGGGGATTAGTTAAAAGTATTTGTGCCATGTAATTTTCTGACGCATCCGAGGATAAAAGGATAGGCTCTTCCCCGTTAATTCTAATATCAAACTTACTTAAAAAACGTGTGTCCTTAGAATATAAACCTAATCCATAAGGGTGATTTAGTGGAATGTTCCCTTTTGTATCTGTTAGCAAAAACAGATCATTTTCTTTAATTACTCTGTAGTCCATATTGTGCCTCCTGTTGGTATAGGTCTAATATACTGAGTTATTATGTTCGAATAACTTTTATCTATCATTGTCGAAACGTTTCGGATTTTATCTAAAAATTTTTTTCCTATTTTAGAAGACTTTGTTTTGTAGGAATAATTAGTATTTCTTATTTTCCCAAAACGTTTTGGTTTTTCCTTAAATAGAAACCACTTAACAATCGTGGTTCTTAGCTGTGCTTTCTCTCATTTTCAATTCATTTTCTAGTGTGATTATATGAGAAACTGCATCTCCTTGTAGCATTTGAACTAATAGCTCTGCAGATTTATATCCCATCTGGTAGATATCTTGCGCGACTGTTGTTAATGCTGGTGAAACATATGAAGCTAGTAATATATCATCATAACCTACAATTGATAACTGTGTTGGAATATCTATTTTTAACTTTTTTGCTGCTTTAATGACTCCTAAAGCCATTAGATCACTTGCACAAAAGACAGCTGTGATTTCAGGAAAATCAGTTAACAATTTTAGTGCTTGTCGTTCTGCCTCATCTTCATCAAAGGCACCACTTACAATCCAGGAAGGATTAACAGGAACATTCATCTCATGATGTGCTTCCATAAATCCTTCTAGCCTTCTCTTACTAACGAAAGCAAATTCATGTCCATTGACCATGGCGATCTTTTTATGGCCAAGCTCTAGAAGGTGTTGTACTGCTTTTTTTGCTCCGCTAATATTATCTGTGGTTACATATCCAACGGTATCTGATTCAATTGGTATATCAATGAGAACACAAGGAATATCGCTATCAACAACTTCTATTAAATATGGATCATCTGTTTTGATCCCCTGCATAATAACTCCGTCCACTCTTCTCTCACGACAAAGCTCAGTATACGTTTTTTCCCGTTGCTTTGTTGATGTTGTGCTGAATAAGACTAAATCATAACCTGAATTTGATAAATACTCATTTACCCCTGATAATATTTTAAAAGTAAAATTATCTTTAGCACTACTTCTTGTTAAACCCGATACTAGTAAGCCTATCGTATTCGATTTGTTCATCACTAAGCTTCTAGCTAATGTGTTTGGGCTGTATTTTAATTCTTTGGCAACAGCCATAATTTTTTGCCTTGTCTTCTCATTAACATCCGAATAACCGTTGAGGGCTCTAGATACTGTTGTCACCGAAACACCAGCAACCTTGGCAATATCTTTTATTGTAGTCATTAATTAAACACCTCCCAAAACGTTTCGGATATCTTGCTTGATTTGATAATAAAGGATAATGAAAACGATTGCAAACATTTTTTATCGTAAAAAGATGACAAATTCTATGCTGTCAAAAATCATACAATATTTTGGATTATGTTGTATGATTTGTTGGTTTAAGGTAATATGCTTTCTCTATTCCCTACTGGTTGGTTTTTCTATTTAGTTACACATACATATCTGTTACAATTTAGTGTTGTCTGTATATATATTAGTATCCTTCTAAGACAGGAGAATTACAACCATGAAAAACAAACTCATTTATTTATACATTATCTTTGGAATGGGATATGTTCTAGTATCTGATTATCTAGTTGCTAGATATGTACATGAGGATTATTTAAGGTTTATTCAATTAGGAAAAGCCTTTTTATTTGTGCTATTAACAGCCATTTTTTTTCATCAATTGAATAAGAAAAAACGAGAACTTGATGAAGTAAAAAAAGCGGAGCAACAATTTTCAACCCTAATTAACTCAATGGTAGACTTTGTTTGTTTTAAAGATGGTGAAGGCAGATGGTTGGAAACCAATACTTTTGGTTTAAAGCTATTTCAGCTCGAACATGTGGACTATAAGGGAAAAACAGATAGAGATTTAGCCGAGTATACGGAATTTTACCGGGAAGCCCTTATTTATTGTCAAGAAGTTACAGACGAAATTGCTTGGAACAATAAAGATATCACTCGATGTGAAGAAACGATTCCCTTACCTGATGGAACAAATAAAACATTTGATACGATCAAACAGCCTCTCTTTAATGAAGACGGCTCAAGAAAAGGGCTTATAGTTATTGGAAGGGATATTACGGAAAGAAAGATTGCTGAGGAAAAACTTATTAGAACAGAAAAACTCTCTGTTATAGGGGAGTTAGCTGCCAGTGTAGCTCATGAAGTACGAAACCCTCTTACTTCTTTAAAGGGGTTTGTACAATTGTTAAAAGAGAAGGATCATAGCGTGACCTCCTACTATGACATTATGTTAAGTGAGTTAGACAGAATTAATCATATAGTTGGTGAATTACTCCTTTTAGCAAAGCCACAAGAATTAAAGTTTAGTACTTGTGATGTCTCTAAAACATTAGGTGATGTCATGTCCTTACTAGAAACACAAGCCAATATGACCAATGTTCAGCTAAATTATCATTCAACTGGTCCCGTTTTTATAGATTGTGAAGAGAATCAGATGAAGCAACTGTTTATCAATATCGTTAAAAATGGCATTGAGGCTTCCGGAGAAAAAGGGGATGTTTCAGTATACCTGAATAAGCTTAATGATCAAGTACAAATTATTGTTGAAGATAGCGGTCCGGGAATACCAGGAGAGTTTTTATATCGCTTAGGTGAACCTTATTACAGTTCAAAAGAGAAAGGCACTGGATTAGGTCTTACGGTTAGCTTCAAAATTGTTGAGCAGCATAAAGGGAATATTCGATTTAAAAATAGAGACGGTAATGGGACAAGGGTTGAAATCCTATTTCCAGTTAGTCCTACTCTTAAAAATTAAGCATAAAAAACTGCACCAAATGAAAAAAAGAGGTGCAGTTTTTTATATCAATCATTTTTATTTATCAGTATTTATTAATCTTCTTAATTGGATAATATCTTAAAAATACTTCACCTACAACGTGATCAACGGGAACAGGTCCAATCTCCCTACTATCTAAACTGTCATTTCGATTATCTCCCATTACGAAAACGTGGTTATCTGGAACCACTACCGTTTCAAAAGGAAAATCCATGTCCTCTTTTATGTATGTTTCATCAAGTAATTCACCGTTTCTGTATACTTTCCCCTCATTAAATTCGAGTTTGTCTCCAGCTTTCCCTACAACTCTTTTAATCCAATATTTATCAACCTCTCCACTACCGTTAACAGCCCAACTGATAAATGGATTATCAATAAATTCATCTTTAATTGATCGGTCCTTTTCTAATTCACTATCAATAATTACGATATCCCCATGTTCCGGCTCACTTCCAAGTAAATAACCACTTTTGAACACCATGACTCGGTCTGCTACTTTCCCACCGTCAAATGGATCCATTCCTTGAAAAGTAGGCTCCATGGAGCTCCCACTTACTTTATATGGCTGTAAAACAAAAACACTTATAAAAACAGTCAATACTATTGCAAGGGCTAGTGCTTTAACCCAGCTAAACAATTCCTTCGTAACTTTTTGAACCACCAAGCTCACTCCCCATTTAGATACATCGTGAATCATAATAATCAGCTTAAATTCATGAGACCAGCCTGTCATTTAACTCGTCTTTATTAGCCTTCTTAATAATAACACGTAAAGATTATTTTATCGAAGAAAACGTTAATTATTTACACTTATTTCACCTGAATTTTTAACCATAAGTTTGTTTATAGGTTCATTTTCGAATGAGCTCCTTCATATATTATCTTGTGGCCTTCATTTTGTCTTAATAAATCCCTTTGTAACAAATATGAAATATTTGTAATGTAAAAGAAACTTTTTTTATAGCTGAGCCGTCTAATATATGGAGAAATAATAAGGGGTGTGCTTAACCATGATTTTTAAGAAGGGAATATGCAGTATTTCTATTGCTTTTTTACTAAGTGTAACTGTTAATCCTTTAACTATTGGCCAATCAACAACAGAGAAGATTATACATTCTGAATCGATAAAGGCTGCGAGCTCTTCAGAACATATAGCCCATCAAAAGGTTTTGCCCCCAACTTGTGACTTTAAAAGTGCAGACAATTTAAAAGAAATTGTATCCACTTTAAATACAAAGGATGAAATTCTATCCGTTTTAGGAGAGCCTAGTGAACAACTAGTAGACTCGATGTCAAATGCCCCGTTATGGAAGTACAATTTTTGCCCTACAGGCCATTATCAATATCAGCAGCAAATGGATGCAGTTGACATTGTTGGATTACTAGAAGATGAATTAACTGCCATTATATATGTAAGTTTTCTTAACGATTTTAAAAATGTTAATGATTTTGCTATTTATTATAAGGATTCAATTGGAGAAGTGAAGGAATATAGGAGAAGTTCAGATGGCACAGAAAAAGAAATCACTATATAGCTATTACAAGGAAAAGCCCTTCAAGTGAGGGCTTTTTTAGGTGTTATTGTATCATTTTAATCATTAAAGAAGGATTAGAAGCTAAATCTACTTCTTCTTCATTCTCAAGTAATCTCACTACTGGTCTGTGTAGGTGTGTTTTAATGCCAATGACGACTCCGTCTTGTTCGTTTGAAAGCTTTATTTTTGTACCAGGTATATATGACGGAATACTGTTAACAAAAGCTTGAATCACGTTTTCACTGTATTCAATACCGCTTTTGACCATAATCATTTCAAGTGCAACATGTGGAAGAGTATCTCCCTCAGAAATTAATCGTTCATAATAGTTTGCAAGTCCGCAAATTTGTGCTGTTTCAAGAAATTGCTCCCCTACTATACTTCTTGGAAACCCTTTACCGTTCATTGTTTCGTGATGTTGAAAAGCAACATGCGCGGAAACTAAACTAATCTCTCGATTTCTTCTAATATAATCAAAACCTGCATTTGGATGTTGATGAGGATCATCAGTCAGTACTTTTCCTATGTCATGCAATAAGCTTCCCATTGCTAAATCTCTTAATTGTGCATTGTTATATCCCATTGACTTACCAATTTGTATAGCAAGTAGAGTCACATTAATGATATGAGCATATTCCTTTAACTCATTCGCAACTGACGATGTAGGTACTAGGACAATGATTTTACGTTTTTGTACTTCTTGAATAATGGTTGTAATGGTTTTCTGTAGGATCAAAATATTTAATAGCTGATTCTTACTTGCCAATTCATACGAATCTTGAATCACCTTTAAAGTATCTAACCATGTTGGCATATCTAGCATTTCATCTAAAGAAATTCCTTTAGACACAGCATCTTCTACTAATAAAGTTGATATTTTCATCTCTTTTATTCTATCTAAATATTTGGGATGAATGGTTCTACCTGCGGCTAATAGAATTCTTTTCATTCGATCATAAATAGGTTGGGCTAACTGCATCGTATCGTAATCGTATTGTGATACATGAATAAATCTCATTCTTTATAGACTCCTTACTTATCTATCTTATTAGGCATATGTCCCTATTATTAAAGTCCTTACAATGACAATAATAGACAAAATTCAACAAAAAATCAAGAAAATTCATCTAATTTATTATAGATATATAAATGAAATTTCAACTTAAGGTGTAGCATCCTAAACTTTTGTATGTTCTGATATGATAACTTGTCCGTTGATTTTCGTTCCAGGCGCTCGCTTTCCGCAGGGCGGGCGGTGAGCCTCCTCGTCGCTATTCGCGCCTGTGGGGTCTCACCCACTGGCTTTGCACACCTTCCAAAATAAGTAAGTTGATGTATGAAGTTATAGACAAACGCAAAAAAAGCTCCTATTGTAGAAATGTTGAATGTTTGTTCCCTAAAACAAACTTCTACAAAGGAGC